>JANRJF010000423.1:0-3791 GCA_033764095.1 Deltaproteobacteria bacterium
GGCCGGCTTGCTCACCGGCCCCAACCGGGCGCGCGAGATCATGAGCGGCTTCGCTGCGGCGAGCGTCGTGGCGAAGCACGACGAGACAAACCTTCGCGAGCTGCAGCGCGTCTTCCGTTCGCGCATCTTCCGCGTCTACACCAACCAGGACGTGGTCGGCTGCGAGATCGGCGGGGCGCTGAAGAACGTCATCGCCATCGCTGCCGGCATGGGCGACGGGCTCGGCGTCGGCGACAATACCAAGGCGGCGGTGGTGACGCGCGGCCTCGCCGAGCTCACCCGCCTCGGCGTCGCCATGGGCGGGCAGGTGCAGACCTTCGCCGGGCTCGCCGGCATGGGCGACCTGGTCGCCACCTGCGCCAGCAAGCAGAGCCGCAACCGCTACGTCGGCGAGCAGCTCGGCAAGGGACGCACCATCGCCGAGATCTGCGACGAGATGCACATGGTCGCCGAGGGGGTGAAGACCTCGCGCGTCGTCATGGAGCTGGCCGAGCGCCACAACGTCGAGATGCCGATCGCGCGCGAGGTCTACCGCGTCGTGCACGAGGGCGCGACGCCCTCGCAGGCCTACCGCGGTCTGCTGCGCGTCGCCCCGGGCTCGGAGCAGGATCCCGGCTGACCGGTCTCGGCAACCAGCAGCCTTTCGTCTTGTCTTCCGCGCCGCCGATCGGCTACGCGGCACGCACGATGCGGAGTCCCGTGCCGCGCTGGGTCGGTCCCGCCACACTGTCGCTGGTGCTGCTGGTGATCGCCTCGGCCGGTCCGCTCGGCGCCGGCGTGCTCGCCGTCCGCGAGATCAACGAGACCGTCGTCGAAGGCGGTCCCGTGGGCATCGTCACCGACGTCGATGGCGACGTCTGGTTCAGCGAATCTGACAGCAATCGCATCGGCCGGCTGACCACCAACCGCAGCATCGTCGAGTACCCGATCACGACGCCGCGCAGCGGTCCCGCCCTGCTCACCATCCGCCCGGATCGATCGGTCTGGTTCACCGGCACCCAGGGCAACTTCATCGGTCGGGTTACGCCGAGCGGCACCGTCGACGAATTCCCGCTCGCGACGCAGAATATCCCGTTCGCCATCACCACCGGGCCGGACGGTAACGTCTGGTTCACCACCGCGACGAATCGAATTGGCCGCATCACCCCGAGCGGAACGATCAGCGAGTTTGTCGTCGACGACGTGCGCTACGGCCTTGCTATCACGAGCGGGCCCGATGGCGCGCTGTGGTGCGGGGCGGGCTCGAACGTCGTGCGGATCACCACCGCCGCAGTCGGGAAGTCGTTTTCGGTGGGCGGCCAGGTGGCCGGCATCGTCACCGGCGCCGACGGCGCCCTCTGGTTCACCAACCTCGACGGCGACGACTACCAGATCGGCCGCCTGACCACCGCCGGCCAGCTGACCAAGTTCTCCGCTCCGGACAGCGAGCTGCGGCCGCAGCGTATCGCCCGCGGGCCGGAGGACAACCTCTGGTTCACCGACCAGGGCGGGCAGGTGCTGCGCATCAACCAGGCCGGCACCATCCGTTCGATGGCCACGTTCGCCGCGGATGCCGGCCTGATCGACATCGCCGGCAGCGATGTCGATGGCGGCCTGTATGTGACACTGCGCGCCGCCAACCGTGTCGTGCGCATCGCGGCGCTGGCGTTCGACTACGTGCAGCTTGGCAGCGGCGCGGCGCCGACCAGGCTGGCGCGCGCTGCCGACGACACCATCTGGTTCTCCGCCTCGGGCGGCAATCGCGTCGGCTTCCTGCGCCCCAACGGCACGCTAGTGCAGCACGAGCTCGGCGATGGCCACACGCCGGTCGGCATCACGGTCGCGCCCGACGGGCGCGCCTGGTTCGTCAACCAGGAGCGCAACACCGTGGCGGTCATCACGCGCGAGGGCGAGCTCATCGAGTACGCGATTCCGACGCCGGACAGCTTCCCGCAGGACATCGTCTATGGGCCGGATGGCAACTTCTGGTTCACCGAGAGCGATGCCAGCAAGATCGGCCGCATCACGCCGCTGGGCGTAGTCACCGAGTTCCCGACGCTGACCCCATTCAGCCAGCCGCAGGACATCGCGGTGGGTCCGGACGGCAACCTGTGGGTGACCTACTACGGCACCGGCAAGATCGCCCGGGTGACGCCGCAGGGGATGATCACCGAGTTCTCGCTGGCCGACGCGGAGAGCGGCCCGTGGGGCATCGCGGCCGGACCGGGCGGCAGCATGTACTTCACCGAGTATCTGAGCGGCCGCATCGGGCAGATCTCCATGGACGGGCTGCTGGCGGAGTCCATCCACGCCGATCCGAACTCATATCCCAGTGCGATCGCCCTCGGTCCCGACGGCGCTATGTGGTTCACCGAGTACATCGGCAATCGATTGGGTCGCATTGCGCCGGACGGACGGCGGAGCTGGTTCCGCCTGCCGCTCGCCGAGGCCGCGCCAGACGGTATCGTCAGCCGATCGGACGGATCGTTGTTCTTCGCCATGTTCAACGCCGACCGGCTGGCGATGGTCGAGCTGGCGGCCGCCGAGCCGACGCCGACGCCCGGCGGTCCGACCCCGACCGCGACGCCGGTCGGGCCGGTCGACGGATGTGCCGGCGACTGCGACGGCGATCGCGTCGTCACGGTTGCGGAGCTCATCCGCGGCGTCAACGTCGCACTCGGCCAGGGCGCACTGAGCCTCTGCCCGTCGTTCGACCGCAACGACGATGGCGAGGTCGCGATCAACGAGCTGATCCTCGCGGTCAGCAGCGTGCTGATCGGCTGCCCGCTCTGACGAGGCTGTTACGCTGCTAGGCTGTTACGCTGTTAGGGGGAAGGAAAGGAGTTGTCGGCTCTTCTTCTTTCCCCTGACAGCGTAACAGCCTAACAGCGTAACAGCCTTCTTCACTCCCTGAAGGCCGCGCGCTCGCGCAGGCGCGCGAACCAGCGGCGCAGGTTCGGGTGGCGGGCGCGGTCGGTGTCGACGCCGAGCTGCGGGAGCTGGGCGACGCGTGTGAACCAGGCGATGTCGGCCATGCTGAGCGCCTCGCCGACCAGGTAGTCGCGCCCGGCCAGGCCGCGTTCCAGGACGTCGAGCTTCTTGACGATGATCTGGCGCGCCAGCGACTCGCTGGTGTCGAAGCGCGGCGTGCCGGCCAGCGTGTCGCGCAGCCAGTCGATGTGCGCGCCGTCGACGCCGCTGGGCACGACGTCGGCGACGTTGTCGGCGGTGATGCCGCGCTCGAGCAGGCGCGGCCGCACCACGCACAGCCAGAACAGCGGGCGGAACTCCTTGTGCGTGCCCGCCTCCAGCGCCAGCCACATGCGCGTCTGCGCCGAGCCGAAGGCGTGGTCGGGGAACAGCGGCACGCCGGCATAGACGCGGTCGAGATACTCGGCGATGAGCTGGGAATCGACGATCACCCGCCCGCCGTGGCGCAGCGCCGGCAGCTCGCCGTTGGGATTGATCGCCAGGTAGTCGGACGCCTTGTGGCCGAGGCGCGGCAGGTCGATCGGCTCGCTGTGCCAGTCGAGCCCCTTTTCACGCAGCAGGATGCGGATGCGGCGGCCGTGCGGCGAGAGCGGATGGTCGTAGAGCGTGATCGGCTCGGCGCGCAGCGCCGCGTCGATCGGCGGCGCCGGCCGCGGCGCATCCGACGGCGGGATCGCAGCGGGCGCCGGCAGGCGCAGCGGCCGCCGTTCGCCGCGCGGCGCGTCGCGGCCCATCTGGCGCAGCGCGGCGCGGCGGACGACGCGTAGGCGAATGCGCTCGCCGAGCGAGCGCTGGCGCTCCGGCTTGCGCAGCGTGCGGCT
>JANRJF010000424.1:0-1755 GCA_033764095.1 Deltaproteobacteria bacterium
GGCGGCGCCGGCGCGCGGCGGCGTGCGCCGCGCCGCCGGCGCCGCCCGCTCGCTATGACCGCGCTCGCCCAGCTGGTGCCGCGCGGCGAACGGCGCGAGGTCGCCGCGGCGCTCGGCAGCGTGTTCCTGGTCATGCTGGCGCACGCGCTGCTCGAAACGGCGCGCGACACCGTCTTCCTCACCCACCTGCCGGCGACGCGGCTGCCGTGGCTCTACCTGGCCATCACCACCTTCGCCGTGCTGAGCGGACCGCTGCTCAACCGCGCCGGCAGCGAGGCGGTGAATCGCCGCGCGCTGCTGCTCATGCAGCTCGCCGCCGCCGCCGGCACGGCGGCCTTCCTGCCGTTCAGCGCCCGGCCCGACGACCTGACCGCCGACGCGCTCTACATCTGGGGCGGCGTTGCCGCGGCGGTGATCCTCGCCCGCTTCTGGCTGATCCTCGGCGAACGGCTCACCGCGACGCAGGCCAAGCGGCTGTTCCCGCTGGTCGCCGCCGGCGCCGTCGCCGGCAGCCTCAGCGGCTTCGGCATGGCCGGTCTGTTGGCGACGCGCTTCGCCCCGCCGGTGCTGCTCGGCGCCAGCGCCGGCGCGTTTCTCGCCAGCGCCGGCGTCGCGGCGCTGTGGTGGCGGCTGCGCAGTCCGGTCGCGCGCGCCGCGACGCCGCCGCGCGGGCTCGAGGCGCCGCCGGTCTGGGGCGCGCTCGCGTCGGTGGCGCGCCATCCCTACGTGCGCCGCCTGCTGCTCATGCTGCTGCTCGCCGCCGTGTCGGTGACGCTGTGCGACTTCGTCTTCAAGAGCGCGGTCGCGCAGGCGGTGCCGGCGGCGCAGCTCGGCCGCTTTCTCGCCTCGGCGTATTTCCTGTTCGATCTCGCCGGGCTGGTCCTGCTGCTGGTCGCGGTCGGCCCGTTCATCCGCCTGGTCGGCGTGCCGGCCGCGCTGCTGGTGCGGCCCGCGGTGCTGCTGGCGGCGAGCCTCGCGCTCACCGCCAGCGGCGGGCTGCCGGTGGCGCTGGCGTTGCGCGGCGCCGACGGCGCACTGCGCTGGTCGCTGCACAAGACGGTCTGCGAGCTGCTCTACGTGCCGATGACGCCGCGCCTGCGCGTCGCGGTCAAAGAGGTGAGCGACCTGCTCGCGCAGCGCGGCGGCCAGGCGCTCGGCTCGTTGCTCATCCTGGCGCTGCTCGCCGTCGGCGCGAGCGGCGCGTGGATCGGCGCGCCGCTGGTCGCCTGCGCCGCGGCCTGGCTGGTGCTGGCGCGCCGCTTGCGCCGGCCCTACCGCAGCCTGTGCCGCGAGACGCTCGACGACGCCGGCATGGCGACGCGGCTGGAATTTCCCGAGCTCGACCTGGCCTCGCTCGAGCGGCTGCTGACCGAGATCAGCCATCCCGACGACGCGCGCGTCATGGCGGCGTTGGAGCTGCTCGCGGCCACCGGCCGCGCGCACGTCGTTCCGACGCTGATCCTCTACCACCCGTCGGCCCCGGTGGTGGTGCGGGCGTTGGAGCTGTTCGCCGCGGTGCGGCGCCGCGACTGGCTGCCGCTGGCGCCGCGCGTCCTGCGCCACGCCGACGCGACGGTGCGGGCCAGCGCCATGCGCGCCTACGCCGCGACGCAGCCGCCGCTCGAGGCGCTGCAGCAGTACCGCGACGATGCCTGCCCGATCGTCGCCAGCCTGGCGGCGATCGCGCTCGCCGCCCGCGGCGGGCTGGCGCCGCAGGCGGCAACCGCGGCGGTGCGCGCTCGGCTGGCGGCCGAC
>JANRJF010000425.1:0-10530 GCA_033764095.1 Deltaproteobacteria bacterium
GGCGGCGCCGGCCGCGAGGCGGAGCGACGCGCCACCTCGCCCCCTCAGGGCGCCGGCGCGGGTGCCGCGGCGGCGTCGACGTTGGTGACGACGACTTCGATGAACTGCTCGGGGTGCAGGACCTCGCGCGCCACGCGCTGCACGTCCGCCACCGTCACCGCGTTGACGCGCTTGATGTACACGTCCGCGTAGTCGGTGCCGAGGCCGTAGAACCAGGTCTGCGCGATGAAGTCCGCGATCTTGGCATTGCTGTCGAGGCGCAGCGGGTAGCTGCCGGTGAGGTAGCGCTGCGCTTCCTCCAGCTCGGCGCTGCTGACCGGTTCGTTGCGGATGCGCTCGACTTCCTGGCGCGCCCGCGCCATCGCCTCGCCGACCGAGGCGGTCTTGGTCTGCATGACGATCTCGAACGGCCCCGGGGACTTGCCGGCGGCGAAGAAGCTGTCGACCGAGTAGGCCAGGCCGGCCTGGGTGCGGATGCTGTCCATCAGCCGCGACGAGAAGCCGCCGGAGCCGAGGATGTAGTTCATCACCGCGATGCGCTCGTAGTCGGGATTGTCGCGCGCGATGCCGAGCTGGCCGAGCACGATGCCCGCCTGGGTCACCGGGCGATCGATGTGGATCGGGCTCGCCGCCGGCGGCGCGAGCGGCGGGAAGACGAACGGCGGCGGCGGCGCGCCGTCCCAGCTCGCCAGCACGCGCATCAGTGCGCTGCGTGCCTCGGCGGCGCTGAGGTCGCCGACCATGACCACCGCGGCACCGGCGGGACGGTAGAAGCGGCCGTAGAACTGCTGCACGTCGCCGCGCGTCAGGCGGGTGACGGTGGCCTCGGTGCCCTCGACTGGGTGGCCGTACGGCGTATCGCCGAACAGGGCGCGTTGGAACGCCTTCTGCGCCACGCTGGTCGGGTTGTCCTCGTCGGCGCGGATCGACGCCAGCACCGCCTCGCGCTGGCGCGCCAGCTCGTCGGCGCGCAGCGCCGGGTGCAGCAGCACGTCGGCGAGCAGGTCGAGGCCGGTGTCGAGATCCTTCTTCAAGACCTGCAACGACAGGGTCGCGTAATCCTGGTCCGCGTCGGCGCCGAGGCCGCCACCGACGAAGTCGATCGCCTCCTTGATCTGCTCGGCGCTGCGCGTCGCGGTGCCCTCGGTGAGCAGGTTTGCGGTCAGGTTGGCGAGACCGCCCTGTCCGCTCGGATCGCGGCGTGAGCCGGCGTCGAGCACGACGCGCACCAGCACGAGCGGCAGGTTGCGCTGCTCGGAGACCAGCAGCACGGCGCCGTTCGGCAGCGTCTCCTGCGTCACCTTCGGGCCGAGCGCGAGGGCCGGCGCGGCGCACAGCAGGGCGCCGCAGAGCACACCGACGCGGGCGAGGTACGAACGCATCGGCGGCATCAGTGCAGCGGCCCGCTCGGCGGCGGACCGCCGACCGGGCCGGCGACCGGCGGGTCGGGAATGAGCACCGCGGTGGTGCGGTTCTCGGGCCGCAGGTAGGTCTGCGCGACGCGCTGCACGTCGGCCGCCGTGACCGCGCGCACGGCGGGCAGGTAGTCGTCGATGCGGCGCCAGTCGCCGGCGACCTCGTAGGTGCCGAGCAGCATGGCCTGATAGAAGAGCGAATCCTGCGCGAAGACGAAGCTCGCTTCGATGCCGTTCTTCGCCTTCTCCAACTCGCGCGCCGTCGGCGGCTGGCGGCGGACGCGCTCGAGCTCGCGCAGCAGCGCCGCCTCGGCGTCGGCGGCCGACTTGCCCGGCAGCGGTTGGGCGTAGACGGTGAACAGGCCGGGATCGATCGAGGTGTAGTCGTATTCGGCGCCCGCGCTGCGCGCCAGGCGATCACGATAGACGAGCTGCGCGTGCAGGCGGGCGCTGTCGCCGCCGGCCAGTACCGAGGTGAGGATCTCCAGCGCCGCCGCGTCCGGGCTGCGCAGGTTGGGCACGTGGTGCGAGAGGGCGACGAACGGGAGTTGCGACGGGCGCTTCAGCTCGACGCGGCGGGCGCCCTCCTGGACCGGCTCGATGGCGCGCACCGCGGGCGGCGGCGGGCGGCTCGGGATGTCGCCGAAGGCGGCCGCGATCTGGTCGCGCAGCGCGGCGCTGTCGAAGTCGCCGACGGCGACGATGAACGCGTTGTTGGGCGCGTAGTACGTCCGGTAGAAGCCCAGCGCGTCCTCCAGCGTCGCCTGGGCGATGTCCGACATCCAGCCGATGATCGGGAACTGGTACGGATGCGCCGCGTAGGCGGTCGAGGTGAGCTGCTCGAACAGCGCCGCGGTCGGGTTGTTGTCCACCCGCAGGCGGCGCTCCTCCATGATCACCGCGCGCTCGGGGAGGAACTGTTCGTCGGTGAGCTTCAGGTTCTGCATGCGGTCGGCTTCCAGGTCGATCACCACCCCAACCCGATCGCTGGCCAGCTGGGCGAAGTAGGTGGTCGCATCCTGCGCCGTGTAGGCGTTGGTGCGGCCGCCGTTGCGCTGGATGATCTTGCTGTACTCCTCCGGGCCGGTCTTCTCGGTCCCCTTGAACATGATGTGCTCGAGGATGTGCGAGAGCCCGGTATGGCCGAGCTGTTCGTTGCGCGAGCCGATGCGGTAGTAGAGCTGGAAGACCACCACCGGCGCCTTGTGGTCCTCCAGCATGATCAGCTCGAGGCCGTTCGGCAGGGTGGTCTCGACGACCCGCTCGGCGTACGGCGCGGCCAGCGCCGGGACGACCCAGAGGAGCGCGGCGAGTGCGGAGATGGCGGCGCGACCTCCCCTGTGACGCATAGAGAGGTGGCGCCTAACAGCGCCTCGATGACCCGTCAAGCTGCCGCATTCCTGCCAGAGAGCGCCGCATCTCTGCATCTGCTTCAGCGCCGCAAAACCCTGTCGGGGTTGAAGTTTTTCTGCATCTGCCAGGTGACTGGATTTTGTTGGAAATACCAATGTGCGTGTGTCAGGTTGGCGACACGCTCTTGCTCAGGGGGTAGGCAATGCCGTTGCGGGTCGCCACGTTGGCAGCCGTGGCCGTGCTTTGTGCATCGGTTACGGCGCAGGGCCAGCTCTTGTTCGAATCGCTTCCGCCGCTCGTCGTATCGCGGGCGCCGGAGTATTTCGCCGTGGCCGATTTCAACGGCGACGGGGTCGATGACCTGGCGGTCGTCAGTCCGCGCGACAAGGAGCTGACGGTCCTGTTGGGCGGGGGCCTGAACGGCTTCTCGACCGGCACCGTGGTGCGCTTCGGGCGACAGCTGCGCTACCTGGCGGTCGGCGACCTGAACCAGGACGGCGATGTCGACGTCGTGGTGACCGACCGCGGCGACAAGGGCGTCTGGATCCTGCTCGGTAACGGCGACGGTACGCTGGCCGATCCCTCGTTCATTGCCGCCGGGGTCGAGCCGCTCGGCGTCGCGATCGCCGACTTCGACCTGAGCAACGGCAACGACATTGCCGTCAGCGATCGCAGCGAAGGCAACATCATCCTGATGATGAACAACGGCAGCGGCGGATTCTCGCTGCTCGGCCCGTTCGGCACCCCGATCCAGCGCCCCGGCGACACGGTGGCGGCGGATTTCGACCATGACGGCTTCGTCGACGTCGCGACGCTCTCCGAGGCGGGCGGCGCGGCGCGTGACATCACCATCCTGTTCAACGACCTGGCGGGCGGCGTCCCCAGCTTCACGCGGCGGCGCAACATCATCGCCGGCGACGAGGCGCAGGCGCTGTCGCTGGCCGACTTCAACTCCGACACGGTGGATGCGGATCTCGGCACGGCGAATCCGGGGAACCGGCTGCCGGAGGCCGACGTGAGCTTCCTGCTGGCGCACGGCGACGGCTTCTTCAGCGTCGGCGACTCGATCGGCGCCTGTCCGGTCGAGCCGACGCCGGCGACACCGCCGCCGACGGAGACGCCGACGCCGGTGCCGACCGGCACGGTCACGCCGGCGGAGACGCCGGACGCGGAGCCGGCATGCTTCGCCGCGTCGCTGATCGGCGCCGATCTCGACGGGGACGGGATGACCGACCTGGCGGTCGGTCTGCGGCGCGGCAATCGCGCCCTGCAGCGCGACACGGTCAACTTCTTCTACACCCTGCCGCCGCCGCCGCCGCCGGCGATCCCGCCGGTGAGCCCGGTCTTCGTCCCCGGGCAATCGTTCACGCTGGCCGGCAACGGTATCGGCCCCAAGGCGATCGCCGTCGGCGACTTCACCGGCGACGGCCGGCTCGACGTCGCGGTGGGCACCTCCACCAACAGCTCGGTAACGCTGCTGAAGAACCTGCAGCCGCTCACCCTCACCGTCGGCACCGGCTTCGGGCGCTGGGACAGCCCGCTGATCCCCTTCCCGCATCCGCCCCCCAACGACGTGCAGTTCCTGCAGTCGCGCTTCGCCGTGCAGCTCGACACCGGCGGTGCGCCGGTGGTGTCGGTGCAGAACGACATCTCCTTCGACCCGACCACGCCGATCATGAACTGTTCGCTGGTGGTCAATAAACCCGACAGTGGCTTCTCCTTCTTCCCGGCCGACTGCACCCCGGGGGTCGACTGCACCAGCGTGCGCGCGGTCATCGTCTCGACCAGCGACACCAGCCCGATTCCCGACGGCTCGGTGCTGTACACCTGCGACGTGCGCATCTTCGCGCACGCCGAGCCGGGCGATCACCCGATGGCGGCCAGCCGCGTGACGGCCAGCGACGCGACCGGCGGCGAGCTGCCGATCGCTGTCCGCAGCGGCAACCTGGTCGCCACCTGCCAGGGTGACTGCAACCTCGACTCCGAGGTGACGGTCAACGAGTTGGTCACCGGCGTAAACATCGTCCAGGGTGGCGCCTCGGTGAGCGCCTGCGGCGCGTTCGACTTCGACTCCGACGGCACCGTCACCATCGCCGACCTGGTCGCCGCGGTCGGCGCCGCCACCGGGGGCTGCCTGCCGCCGACCATGACGCCGACCTCGACGCCGTCGGAAACACCGACCAGCACCCCGACCGAGACGCCGTCGCTGACCCCGACCAGCACCCCGACCGACACGCCGACGGCGACCGATACGCCGACCCCGACCAACACCCCAACGCCGTCCAACACCGGCACCGCGACGGACACGCCGACGGTCACCCCGACGCCATCCGACACCGGGACGCCGACCAACACCGCGACCGAGACGCCGACCATCACGCCGACGCCGATCCGCGCCGAGTTGAACGTCGGCACCGGCACCGGCCTCGCCGGCGGCAAGGTCGCCATTCAGGTCTTCCTCGCCTCCAACGGCCTGTCCGTCGCCGGCACCAGCACCGATCTGACGATCCAGGACTCGGTGCTGGAGCTGACCAATCCGACGCAGGACTGCCAGCTCAATCCGGCGCTGCCGAAGGCGCCGATCGAACCGGTCAAGCTGCCGCGTACCAGCCTGACCACCACCACCTGGCGCATCCAGGTGGCGGGCGGTACGGCGCCGGACGCCGTCATCCCGGACGGTATCGTCTTCACCTGCCTGTTCTCGGTGAAGGCCGGCACCCTGCCCGGCACCTACCCGGTGACGATCAGCAACGTGAACGCGCAGGATCCGATCGGCACCGCGCACGCCACCCAGGGTGACGACGGCGCCGCGGTCGTGACCCTGGTCGGCCCGACGCCGACGCAGATCCCGACGTCGGCGCAGATCACCGTGCTCAACAGCATCGGCCTCGCCGGCACGCGCGTGAACATCCAGGTGATGCTGGCGGGCAGCAACTTCCCGGTGGCCGGGACGCAGAACACCCTGACCTTCCCGAACAACGCCCTCGGCCTCGACCCGGCGAACTGCACGCTCAACCCGACGCTCGGCAAGCTGTTCAACGTGGCGGCGACCGGCATCAACGGCACCAACACGACGGTCAGCATTCAGGTGCAGGGCCCGCCGTACAACCAGGATCCAATTCCCGACGGCGAGCTCTATCGCTGCGCCTTCGACATCAAGCCGGGCACGCCGGTCGGCACCTATCCGATCACCATCGGCAGCCTGGTGGCGCAGAACCAGGGCGGACAGGATCTCGCGGTCATCGGCGTGCACGGCGCCATGATCGTCAGCCTGGTGCAGCCGACCGGCACCATCACCGTCACCCCGTCGGTCACCGCGACCGCCACGCCCACCGTCACCCTGACCCCGAGCACCACCGCCACCAACACGCCGACCGAGACGTTCACCCTGACGCCGACGGTGACGCTGACCCCGACCGTGACCAGCACCTTCACCTTCACGCCGACGGCGACCGACACGCCGGTGAACACGGCGACGGTCACCGACACGCCGGTCAACACCGCCACGCCGACCGCCACTGCCACCGCGACGCAGACCGCGACGGCCACCAACACGCCGATCTCGGTGCAGATCAGCATCGGCAGCGGCAGCGGGCTGGCCGGCACGCTGGTGACGTTCCCGACCACCCTGCAGGCCTCGGGTCTGTTCCCGGTCGCCACGTCGAACGCCTTCACCTTCGAAACCTCGCGCTTCAGCTTCAACCTGCTCACCGGCTGCGTGCTGAACCCGACGCTGGCGCTGCCGCCCTACAACAAGAGCCTGGGCGTGTCGGATGCCACGCCGCCGGGAACGACGACGACCCGCACCATCCAGGTCAGCGTGCTCGATCCGTTCGGCTCCAACCAGGTGCTGCCGGACGGCCCGCTGTACACCTGCGGTCTCACCGTCGCGGCCGGCGTGCTGCCGGGCACCTATGCGGTCACCAACGGCAGCCTGTACGCACAGGACGCCAGTTCGCCGCTGCCGGTGACCGGGGCCAACGGCGCGATCAACGTCACCCTGGTGGGTCCGAGCCCGACGGTGACCTCGACCTTCACCCACACGCCGACGCCGACCGTGACCGCAACCTTCACCCCAACGGCAACGGTGACCGACACGCCCACCGCCACCTTCACCGCAACGTTCACGGCGACAGAGACGTTCACCGCGACGCCGACCAACACGGCGACGTTCACCGCCACGCCGGTGGACACCGCCACCAACACGCCGGTGAACACGGCGACGCCGACCGCCACCGAAACCGAGACGCCGGTGTCGACGGCAACCGCGACCGCCACCAACACCGCCACCGCGGTGAACACGGCGACCGCGACGGCCACCGAGACCGCCACCGCGGTGAACACCGCCACCGCGACGGCCACCGAGACCGCCACCGCGGTGAACACCGCCACCGCGACGGCCACCGAGACCGCCACCGCGGTGAACACCGCGACCGAAACGCCGGTGGATACCGCCACCGCCACGGCGACGGCCACCGCCACCGAAACGCCGGTAGATACCGCCACGGCCACCGCCACCGAGACCCCGACCGACACACCGGTCGACACCGCAACCCCGACGGAGACGGCGACCGCCACGGCGACGGCCACCGACACGCCCTGATCCCGCGACCTCGTGTTCCCGTGCCTGCTGCGCACCGGGCGCCGACGACTGAACTGACCGCGTCGGCGGCCGGCGCTCAGCGCAGCAAGCGCCGGCCGCGACTCGACCGACCGGCGATGCTGTGGGCGCTGCTCAGCGCCCTGGCGATCGCCGTGCCGGCGGCCAGTGCGCGCGCACAGACCTGCGCATACGTCGCCAACGAAGGCGACGACACCATCTCGGTGATCGATGTCGCGAGCGGGTCGGCGACGGTCACCGTCCCAGTCGGCGACGCACCGCATGGCGTCGCCAGCGGCAGCTTCGGTGGGAGCAACGCGATCTACGTGGCCAATTCAGGAGATGGGACGGTCAGCCGCATCGACCCTGACATGCTGACCTCGCGCACGGTGAACGTTGGCACCGGCCCCGAAGCGATTGCCGTGCTGCCGAACGGCCTGCGCGCCTACGTCAGCCACCCCGCCAACGGCACGGTCTCGGTGCTCGACACCACGGCGCTGGAGGTGACCGGCACGATCACCACCGGCGGCGCGCCAACCGGGATGGAAGCGTCAGCCGATGGCGCGACGCTGTACGTCGCCGACGGCGCCAACGACAAGGTCATCGTCATCGACACCGACACCAATGCCGTGGTGACGCGCTTCGACAGCGGCGCCGATCCGGTCGACGTCGCGGTCGGCGCCGGTTCGCTGTTCGTCAGCGGCATGCCCATCGCCGTGTTGGATACCGACAGCGGCGAAGCGACTGGCATCCTCACCGCCGGCAGCGCGCTGGGCGGTGCGGCGGCGATCACCGACGGCCGCTTCGCGCTGGTCTGCACCAGCGGCAGCGGCGGCGGCGCGTTGCTGTTCGTCGGCATCGACCCCTCGCCGACCCTGCCCTCGATCGCGCTGGGCGCCGGCGTGATGCCGATCGACGTCGCGCCGCTGCCCGACGGCCGCCACGCCTACGTCACCGATCGCGACGGCGATCGGGTGCTGGCGGTGGACCTGGTCGAGTTGGACGTCGACGGCCCGATTCCCACCGGCGACGCACCGCACGGGATCGCCATCGCATCCGGACCGACCGGCTGCCGCCCCGCGGCGCCGGCGACACCGACCGTCCCGCCCTCGGGCTGCGCCGGCGACTGCAGCGGCGACGGCGAGGTGACGATCAACGAGATCATCCTCGGCGTGAACATCGCGCTCGGGGCCGCGGCGGTCGACGAGTGCCCCGCATTCGACGGTAACGGCGACGGCGACGTGGCGATCAACGAGCTCATCGCGGCGGTCAACGCCGCCCTCACCGGCTGCCCATCCTGACCCCGGCGACGGCGCCGCCCCCGCCGTCGGACGTCGTTGCAACCCCGAACGGCATCGCGTAGGTACGGCGAGCATCCCCTGGGCATGGAGCGGTGGCCGAGTGGTCTAAGGCGCACGCCTGCTAAGCGTGTGTACCTCAAAAGGGTACCGCGGGTTCAAATCCCGCCCGCTCCGCTCTCCCTATCCGCTACGCGTCTGGTGCGAACCGGCGTCGTGGCGCCGATCACATGGAGGCCTGCATGAGCGAGTTCCGCCGCGGCGAGGTGCGCGCCAATGGACTGCGCTTCGCGACGCTGGAGGCGGGCGACGGGCCGCTGGTGCTGTGCCTGCACGGCTTTCCGGATCACGCCCGCTCGTTCCGTCATCAACTGCCGGCGTTGGCGCAGGCCGGATTTCGCGCCGTCGCGCCGTTCATGCGCGGCTACGCGCCGAGCGACGTGCCGGCCGACGGGCCGTATCAGAGCGCCGCGCTGGCCGAGGACGCCGCCGCGCTGCTCGCGGCACTGGACGACCAGCCGGCGGCGTTGTTCGGCCACGACTGGGGCGCGGTGGCCGCCTACGGGGCGGCGATCCTGGCGCCGCAGCGCGTCGCGCGCCTGATCACCGCCGCGGTCCCGCACGGCCCGGCGCTACCGACGGCGTTCATGACCAACTACGAGCAGCAGCGCCGCTCCTGGTACATGTTCTTCTTCCAGACGCCGCTCGCCGACCTGGCGCTGGCGCACGACGACTTCCGCTTCCTCGAACGGCTCTGGCGCGACTGGTCGCCGGGCTGGTCGTGGCCGGCGGAAGAGATGGAGGCGCTCAAGGCCACCTTCCGCCAACCCGGCGTCGCCGGCGCCGCGCTCGCGTACTACCGGCAGACGCTCAACCCCTTGCTGCAACGTCCCGAGTTGGCGGCGACGCAGGAGCGCGTCCAGATGTCACCGGTCACCGTGCCGACGCTCTACCTGCACGGCGCCGACGACGGCTGCATCGGCCGCCAGCTCGCCGACGGCATGGAGGCCTTCTTCCCCGCCGGCCTGGAGAAACGCGTCGTACCCGGCGCCGGTCATTTCGTGCACCAGGAGCGGCCTGACATCGTCAACCCCGCCTTGCTCGATTTCCTGGCGCCGTTGGCGCGGTAACGACCGCGGCGCCGCGCGGCGATGCGTGGCCATCCGCCGCCAACTGTGTTCATTCTGTGGCGAAGTTCTCTCTGGGGGGGGTGACCGATGAGTGACGATCGCGATGCGGTGCTGGTGGGCTACGTCCGCACCCCGTTCGGCAAGGCGGATCCGCAGCGCGGCTGGTTCCGGCACGTGCGGTCGGATGATCTGGCGGCCATCGTGCTGCAGGAGGCACTGCGGCGCATCGACGTGGCGCCGGGCGACGTCACCGGCGTCATCCTCGGCGCCGTCGAGATGATGGGCGAACAGGCGCATCCCGGCACCGCCATTCCGTTCCTCGCCGGCTTCCCCGACCACGTCACCGGCCTGAGCGTCGAGCGCGCCTGCACCACGGCGATGATGTCGGTGCACATCGCCGCGATGAGCGTGCGCTGCGGCATGGGCGACGTGTACCTCGCCGGTGGCCTCGACAGCATGACGCACTTCCGCATCCCGACCATCAAGGACGGGATGGACATGGACCGCGTCATCAAAGAGGGCGGGCACATGCTGGCGACGATGAATCCGAACCCGAAGCTGTTCGACATCATCAACCCGATCGAGCTGAACGGCGGTCAGGGCGCCGAGCGACTGGCGGAGCAGTACGACATCACGCGGGACGCGATGGATCGCTGGGCGCTCGCCAGCCATCGACGTGCCCTCGCGGCGCGCGAGCGCCTACGCGAGGAGATCATCCCGACCGACGGCCTCGA
>JANRJF010000426.1:0-3367 GCA_033764095.1 Deltaproteobacteria bacterium
CGGCTACAGCCAGGATCTGCGCAGCGGCCAGCGGCAGCGCGGCGAGCCGCTGCAGCACGGCGAGGTTCTGCTCGAGATCAACTACCGCCTGTCGCTCGCCCGCTCGGTCTGGATCCAGCCCGACATCCAGGGAATCATCCAACCGAAGGGGCGCGGCGATATTCCCGACGCGCTGGTGGTGGGCTTCGCCGTCGGGGTGGTGCTGTAGCGCCCCCACCGGCGCGGCGCACGACGCGGGATGCCGGCGTCGCCGGTCATTCGCCGTCCGGCTGGACCTTCTGGCCGCGCTCCAGGCCGAGTTGCTTGGCGACGCCGTCGAGCACGCCGTTGACGAAGGCGGCCGATTCGCTGGTGCCGTACTTGCGTGCAATCTCGACCGCCTCGTTGATGGCGATCTCCAGTGGCAGGCCGTTGGTCATCTCGTAGACCGCCAGCCGGATGACGTTGGCGTCGATGCGCGACAGGCGCTCCAGGCGCCAGTTCTCCGAGCCGGCGGCGACCGCGGCGTCGAGGTGCTCGCAGCGCTCGCGCACGCCGCGCACCAGGCTCCAGGCGAACTCGCGTGCCTGCGGGCTCGCCTCGAAGCTCTCGGCGAAGGCGTGCAGGCCCTGCTCCGAGGTGTCGCCGCTCATGTCGAGCTGGTAGAGCACCTGCAGGGCGAGCTCGCGGCCTTTGCGACGCAGACTCATGGGAACGCGGACGCGGGCGCGCGTCAGGCGAAGCGACGCCCCAGATTGGCCAGCTCCAGCGCCGCCTCGGCGGCATCGACGCCCTTGTTGCCGTGCCTGCCGCCGGCGCGCTCCAACGCCTGCTCCAGCGTGTGGGTGGTCAGCACGCCGAGCCCCATCGGCACACGGTACTGGACCGACAGTCTACCGAGCTCGGCGACCACCCACGGCGCGATCATGTCGAAATGCGGCGTCTCCCCCTGCACGATGGCACCGAGGCAGACCACCGCGTCGATGCGCTGGCTGGCGGCGAGCAGCGACGCGGCGAGCGGCAGCTCGAACGCACCCGGGACGTGCGCGACCTCGATCGCGGCATCGGCGACGCCGTGCCCGCGCAGGCTGTCCAGCGCGCCCTGCAGCAGGCGCTCGGTGACCACCTGGTTGAAGCGCGAGACGACGACGCCGACGCGCAGGCCGGCACCGTCGAGCGAGGTGGGATGCGTGGTCGCCATCGTCAATCGAGCTTCAGGCCGGTGAACAGGTGGCCGAGCTTCTGCTGCTTGGTGCGCAGGTAGTGGATGTTCGCCGCCGACGGCTTGACCTCGATCGGCACGCGATCGTCGACCCGCAGCCCGTAGGTCTCCAGCCCTTCGATCTTGCGCGGGTTGTTGGTGATCAGGCGGATGCTCTTGGCGCCGAGGTCGCGCAGGATCTGCGCGCCGATGCCGTAGTCGCGCCCGTCCTCCTTGAACCCGAGCTCGAGGTTGGCCTCCACCGTGTCGCGCCCCTGATCCTGCAGCGCGTAGGCGCGCAGCTTGTTCGCCAGGCCGATGCCGCGTCCCTCCTGGTGCAGATAGACCAGCACGCCGCGCTTGGCGGCGGCGATCATCTGCAGGGCGCGGTCGAGCTGATCGCCGCAGTCGCAGCGCTAGGAGCCGAACACGTCGCCGGTCAGGCATTGCGAGTGCAGGCGCACCAGCACGCCCTCGCGCCCCTCGACCGAGCCCTTCACCAGCGCCATGTGCTCGTGCCCGTCGACCGCGTTGCGGTAGACGACGGCGCGGAAGCGGCCGCCGCTGCGGATCGCCAGGGTACGCTCGGCGACGCGCTCGACCAGCGATTCGGTGCGCAGGCGGTACGCGACCAGATCCGGGATGCGCACCGTCTTGAGCTCGAAGAGCTCGGCGAGCGCCGCGAGATCCTCGGCTTCGGCGAGGCCGCCGTCGTCCTTGAGGATCGCGCACACCGCCGCCGCCGGCTCGCGGCCGGCGAGCCGCGCCAGATCGATCGCCGCCTCGGTGAGGCCGGGGCGCTCCAGCACGCCGCCGCCGCGGCCGACCATCGGCACGACGTGGCCGGGCATGACCAGGTCGTCCGCTCCGGCGCCGGGCGCCATCGCCGCCTGAATGGTCGTGGCGCGGTCGTGCGCCGAGATGCCGGTGGTGACGCCGCGTCGCGCCTCGATCGTCGCGCCATATGAACGCCGCAGCACCGACGGCGCCTCCGGCGCGATCAGCGGAATGCCAAGGCGGCGCAGGCGTTCCTCGGTGAGGCTGAGGCACACCAGGCCGCGGCCGTGCATGGCCATGAAGTTCACCGCCTCGGCGGTGATCCGGTCGGCGGCCATACAGAGCTGCGACTCGCCCGATTCGGCCTCGGTGAGAATCACGAAGCGGCCGGCGGCGAGATCGGCGAGCGCCGCCTCGACCTGCTTGGCGCGATTGGGCTCAGCCACGACGGCCTCGCGGCTCGGCGCGGATCAGCCAGTCGTCGCCGATCGCCTCGACGCCGGTGACGCGCAGCGCCGGCGCGCCCGCCATGGCGCGTACGCCGAGCGGACCGAGCATCGGCACGCCGTCGCCACCGATCAGCTTGGGTGCCAGGAAGATCGCCAGGCGGTCGACCACGCCGGCGCGCAGCGCCGCGCCGGCCAGCGTCGCGCCGCCCTCCAACAACACGGTGTTGACGCCGCGTTGCGCCAGCGCGCGGAGCAGCCGCGGCAGCGACAGGCGGCCGCCGCGCCCGGGCAGCGCCAGCACCTCGGCGCCGCGTGCGCGCAGCGCGGCGAGTTTGCGACTGGAGGAACGCACGGTGGCCAGGACGGTACCGCGTGCCGCTTCCTTTGTCAGCACCCGGGCGGTGAGCGGTACGCGCAGCCGGCCGTCGACGATGACGCGCAGCGGATCGCGCCCGCCGCGCAGCCGGCAGGTGAGCCGCGGATCGTCGGCCAGCACGGTGCCGGCGCCGACCATCACGGCGTCCATCTCGTTGCGCCAGGTGTGCACCAGGCGGCGCGCCGCCGCGCCGGTGATCCAGCGCGAGTCGCCGCGGCGCGTCGCGATGCGCCCGTCGAGCGTCGCCGCCAGCTTCAGCGTCACCAGCGGCCGCCCACGCTGCACGCGGCTGCGGAAGCCGGCGACCAGCTCGTCGCAGGCGGCGGTTTCCACCCCCGGCGCGACGCGCAGCCCGGCGCGCCGCAGCCGCAACGCGCCGCCGCCGCGCACCCGCGGGTTGGGGTCGCGCGTGCCGTAGACGACGCGCCGCACGCCGGACGCCAGCACCGCCTCGGTGCACGCCCCGGTGCGGCCGCGGCGGTTGCAGGGCTCCAGCGTCACGTAGAGGGTCGCGCCGCGCGCGCGCGCGCCGGCGGCGCGCAACGCGGCCGCCTCCGCGTGCGGCGCGCCGTCGAAGCGGTGGTG
>JANRJF010000427.1:0-27131 GCA_033764095.1 Deltaproteobacteria bacterium
CTCGACGTCGCGCTGCAGAATGCGCCCGCCCGGACCCGACCCGCGCACGGCGGTGAGGTCGACGCCGGACTCCTCGGCCAGCCGCCAGGCGAGCGGCGAGGCGCGCACCGCCGACTGCGCGTCGTTGTCGACCGCACGCGCGGCCGGCTTCGCTGCCGCGGGGCGTGGGGCAACGGCGGGCATCGCCCCGACCGGCCTGGCGCCAGCCGGTTTGGCCGCGGGCGGCTTCGCCGCGGCAGCCGGTGGCGCCGCACGGCGTGGCGCCGGCGCGGGCTCTGCCGGTTTGGCGTCCTCGCCGTCGCCTTCCGGCTCCGCCCTCGGCTGGGCGGACGCCTGCGGCCGAGGCGTCTGCTGCCCCGTCTGCGCGGGCGCTGCAGCGTCGCCGGTGCCGAGCACGGCGATCACCGCGCCGACCGGGGCGCTCTGCCCTTCCGCGACGGTGATCTCGCGCAGCACGCCCGACTCCGACGCCTCCAGCTCGACGTCGGCCTTGTCGGTCTCCACCTCGGCGAGCGGCTCGCCCTTGGCGACCGCATCGCCCGGCGACTTCATCCAGCGGATGATCACACCGGACTCCATGTTGTCGCTCAGCTTCGGCATGCGGACGTCGGCCATGGGGCGCACTATAGCATCGGCTCAGAGGCCGGGCAGTCGGGCCTGTGCGACCGGCAGAAAAGACCGCCGGTGCACCGGCGAGGGGCCGAGGCGCGACAGCGCATCGAGGTGCTCCGGCGTGCCGTAGCCCATGTGGCGGGCGAAGCCGTAGGCCGGATACGCGCGATCGAGCTCGGTCATCATCGCATCGCGCCGCACCTTGGCGACGATCGACGCGGCGGCGATCGAGTAGCTGCGCCCGTCGCCCTTGACCAACGCCGTCTGCGGCGTCGCCACGTCGGGAATGGTACGGGCATCGACCAGCAACTGCTCGGCGGAGACCGGCAGCGCGCAGACCGCCCGTCGCATCGCCTCCAGCGCCGCCCAGTAGGTGTTGAGGCGGTCGACCTCGCCGACCTCGACGACGCCGATGCCGACGCCGAGCGCGACGGCGCGGATCTTCGCGTCGAGATCCTCGCGCGCCTCGCGCGACAGTTTCTTCGAGTCGTCGATGCCGCGCAGCTCGCACTCGCGCGGCACGATCACCGCCGCCGCCACCAGCGGACCGGCGAGCGGGCCGACGCCCACCTCGTCCACGCCCGCGACGCGCTCGACGCCATCCGCCCAGAAGGCCCGTTCGTAGCGCAGCAACACCCGCCGGCGCGCTGCCAGTCGATGCATCCGCGTCATCCGCCGCCTCCTTCCGCCGTCTGCGCCTCCCTGCGCAAGCGCGGCGCCGGAGTCAAGCGGCGCGCGTCGGCCAGCGCTGCGCCAGCAGCCTGGCGGCGAGGCTGGCGCCGGCGATCGCGCCGAGGCTGTTGATGAAGAGATCCTTCAACGAGCCGGTGCGGGTCAGCGTCAGCGTCTGGTGGAACTCGTCCATCGCCGCGCAGCCGACTGCCAGGCCGACGGCCGACAGCAGGCGGCGCGCCCGCGAGGCGGACGGATCGCCGAGGCCGAGCGCGCGATACGCCAGCACGCTCAGGGTCGCGTACTCGACGAAATGCGCCGTCTTCCGTAGGATCAGGTTCACCGCGTCGATGGTCGCTGGCGGCAGCCCGAGCGCGGAGAGGAACGGCATCCGCGTCAGCCATGACGCGGTCTGCTCATCCGAGAACCGATCGCTCGACAGCCAGGTGATGACTCCGACCCAGAGCACGACCGGTCCCCACGCCCACAGCCATGCGGCCGTTGCCGTGCGTGCCGTGGTCGCGCTCACTGCCGCCTCCGCGCCGGTCCGATGAACCCCGATCGCGCCATCGGCGTCATCCTGGCACTGTCGATCGCGCTGGTGCTCGGCCTCGGCGGTTGGCTGCTCTGGCGCGGCCGCCACGCGCCGGTCCCCGCGCTGCCGACTGCCTCGCCGACCGGCTCGCCGACCGCCACCGCTTCGCCGACCGCGACCGGCGCCATCCCCGACGCGGCGCGCGGATACCGGCTGGCCGGCACGGTGGTCGGCGACGTGACGTACGCGATCATCGAGAAGCCGCGCGGCGGCAACGAGCTGTTGCGCCCCGGCCAGGTGCTGCGCGGCGTCGGCCAGGTGGTCGCCATCGGCGAGGATCGCATTGCCTTCGAAGGAGACGACGGGCGCTTCGAGCTGATGCTCAGCGCGGCGCCGACGGTGACGCCGACGCGCGTGCGGCTGACGCCCTCGCCTAGCCCTGCGCCGCCGGCGTCGCCCGCCCGGTCAACGTCCGAATCATCGCCTTGAGGCGGGCCGGGTCGATCGGCTTCTTGAAGATCACGCTCTCCAGCCCTTCGAGGCGGCTGCGTTTGATGACGTGATCGCGGTCGTAATAGTAGCCGGTCATCAGGATCACCGGCGTGGTGCCGCGCCGCTTGACCTCCATGAACAGGTCGTAGCCGTCGAGATCGGGCATGACGACGTCGGAGACGATGATGTCGACGCTGGTGCCGTTCAGCACCTCCAGCGCGCGCAGCCCGTCGGTCGCCACCAGCACCTCGCAGCCCTCGGCGACCAGCAGGTCGCGCAGCGAGCGACAGACGCCGAGGTCGTCGTCGACCACCAGCACCCGCACGCCCTCCAGGCCGCTGCTCGCCGGGCGCGGCGCCGGGCGCGTGGCGCGCGACACGTCGGTCATCTGCTGGCCGGCGAGGTACTCGCGCGACTCGTAGTGCCCCTCGCGCGACATCTCGACCAGCCGGTTGACGATCTCCTGGATCTTCATCACCTCGCGGCGCACGGCGTCGACGCGCTCGTCCTCGATCACCGCTTCCTCATCGGTCGCCTTCTTGCGGACGAAACCGCCGAGCAGCTCGACGTCGTTGAGGATCACCTCCAGCGGACTGTTGATCTCGTGGCACAGCGCCACGGCGACCTCGCCGAGCGTCGCCAGGCGGTCGCGCCGGCGGATCTCGCGGATGTCCTTGGCGAAGCCGATGGAGCCGATCTCCAGGCCGTTCTCGTCGTAGAGCACCGAGCCCGAGATGGCAACCGGCAGCTGCTCGCCCCAGCGGGTGACGAAGGTGGTCTCGTAGTTCTTCACCTTGCCCGGCCCGCCGGACTCGTCGCTGCGCATGGCGGCCATCACCCGATGCGCCTCCTGCATCGACGGATACAGGCGCGAGACGTTCTGGCCGATGATCTCGGCGGCGGAGTAGCCGAGGCCCTTCTCGGCGCCGTCATTGTAGTAGATGACGGTGCCCGAGCGGTCGACCGCGACCACCATGTCGGGCGAGATCTCGACCAGCTTCTCGAACGAGGAGCTCGGCAGCCGCGTGAGCCGCGGAACGGGGGCGCTGGCGCCGCGATGAGCAGGCATGGCGTCAGTGCGGGTTGGTGAATCCGGCCGGGCGCACGAACGTGTCGTCGCGACCGGGCGGCACGGGCACGCGCTGGCGTTGCTTGCGCGCCAGGCGCAGCAGCACCTTCATGGACGTCTCGAACTCGCTCATCGGCCGTACCTCGAACACGCCGTCGGCCGTCGCCCGGTCGAACAACGCCTCGCCGCGCGCGCTGCGCAGGACGACGATCGTCCAGTCCGCCGCGCCGACGCCGCCACAGGAGATGTCGGCGAGCTCGGCGGAGAAGTCGCCGCAGTGATGACACTCGGGCCGCGCATGCACCTGCGCCTGCTTCAGATTGATCTCGAGGCGCTCGCCGGCGCGCGTGTCGATCAGAACCTTGCCCTTCACGTTGAACTTGGCGATGTCGGCCAGCGCCAGCCCCATGTCGCCCTCGATGACGTCGCGCATCAGCCCGTCGAAGGTGAACACCTCGCTGCACAGCAGCCCGATGGCCAGCGCGACGCGCTCGCCGAAACCCTTCAGCGACCGGGTCTGCCGCTCGATGTGCTTTTCCTTCTTGCGCCCGTTGTCGAGGAAGCCGGCGTCGACCACCTGCATCTTGCGCAGCGGCGTCACCTGGCACGGCACCCCGACGAAGGCGACGCGCTGCAGACCGAGCTTGTCGGCCTGCTCCAGGGCCAGGTTGTTGGGGCAGTACGTGTACCAGGAGCTGGCGCTGGCGAGGATCTCCTCCTCGCTGGTCACCGCGCGCGGAACCGGCACGCAGGGCTCGGCCGGATCGATGGTCGAGACCACCGCGCCGTCGATCTCGTCGGTGCGCCGCAGCCAGGCGAGCAGGCCGGTGACGACGCCGCCATCCTCGGCGCGGGCGCGGATCATCGGATCGACACAGCGCGCCGCAACGACGCGCCGATAGGCGCCGAACACGCCGCGGTACATCTCGTCGAGCCCGTCGCCGAACACCTGCCCGGCGAGGTGATGCTCGCGCTCGTCGAGGCGCGGACAGACCTGCGCACAGACGTCGCAGCCGATCCCCTCGCTCATGCCGCAGTAGTCGAACGCCGCGCTCGCCTTGGCGACCTGCTTGGGCTTGCCGGCGATGTAGTCGATGACGTTGTGGGGACAGACCAGCACGCACGAGCCGCACTCACAGCAGCTGCCGTACTGCACCACCTCATTCATCATCTGCCGGAACGTGGCCGGCATGGCAGTCTCCAAAAAACAAAAGCGGGGCTGGCAATCGCCCCGCTCAGGTCACGCATAGTCCCCTGGATCTGGTGAGTCAACGTCGCGTCCGGCCTCGCCCTCCGCGTCGTCCGCCGCGTCGCCTGCCCGCGTTTGCGGCTCCTCGTCCACCTCGTCCGCCTCCACGGGCACGGCTACCAAGCGCCCCCGCCGGGTGTCAACGTCCTTTGTCGCCGCCAGCCGATCGAGCGCCGCGCGCACGGTGTGCGCCAGCACCGGTGAGATGCCCGGCACCGCCGCCAGCTCGTCGACCGTCGCGGCGCGCATGCGCTTGACGCTGCCGAAGGCGCGCAGCAGCCGCCGCCGCCGTTCCGCGCCGACGCCGGGGATGGCGTCGAGCACCGAGCGCAGGCGCTCCTTGCCGCGCAAGGCGCGGTGGTAGGTGATGGCGAAGCGGTGCGCCTCGTCGCGCAGCCGCTGCAGCAGGAAGAGCGCATTGGCATTGCGGCGCAGCACCACCGGGTTGACGCGGCCGGGCAGGAAGACGCGCTCGTCGCTGCGCTCGATCGCGCTCTCGCGCGCGGCGCGCACGACGCGCTCCTTGGCCAGGCCGACCGCGTCGACCTGGTCGATGCCGAGCTCCTGCAACACCGCCAGCGCGACGTTGAGCTGCCCCTTGCCGCCGTCGACGACCAGCAGATCGGGGAACTCGTTGTCGCGCTTGGCGCGCTCGAAGCGGCGCCGCAGCACCTCGAACATCATGGCGAAGTCGTCCTGCCCGACCACCGACTTGATGCGGTAGCGTCGGTAGTTGTTCTTGTCCGGCTGGCCGTCGTCGAACGAGACCAGCGAGCCGACCGCCATGCCGCCCTGGAAGGTCGAGATGTCGACGCACTCGATGCGCTTCGGCGCGTTGCGCAGATGCAGCTTGCGGCGCAGCTCATCGCTGATCTTCTCGTACTGGCGGTCGCCGTCGCGGCGCTCGCGGAAGCCCTGCTCGGCGTTGGCGCGCGCCATTTCCAGCAGCCGCACGCGGTCGCCGCGCTGCGGGCGGTGGATCTCGACGCGCCGCCCCTTGCGCTCGCTCAGGTACTCGGCGCGCACCGCCTGGTCCTCGATCTCGATCGGCAGCACGACCTCGTCCGGCACGTAGCGCTCGCCCTGGTAGAACTGCGTGACCAGCTCGCGCACCAGCTCCTCGTCCGGCAGCTCGATGTCCTCGAGCTGGTACGCCTGGGTGCTGGTGAGCTTGCCCTGGCGCACGAACAGCACCTGCGCCTCGATGAAGCCGCCCTCGCGATAGAAGCCGAAGATGTCCTGGTCGTTGCCGCCATGCGCCACCGCCTGTTGGCGCTCCTGCGTCTTCTCGATGGCGCGCAGCCGATCGCGCAGCGTCGCCGCCTGCTCGAAGCGCTCGGCCGCCGCCGCTTCGCCCATGGCGCGGCGCAGGTGGTCGATCAGCTCGACGCGCTTGCCGCCGAGCAGCAGCATCGCCTCGCGCAGGTGCGCCTCGTACGCGTCGCGGTCGACCGGCAGACAGCAGGGCGCCAGGCAGCGCTTGATCTGGTACTCCAGGCACGGCCGCGAGCGGTTGCGGAAGACGGTGTCCGAGCAGGTACGCAGCGGGATCACCTTGCGCAGGGTGTCGATGGTCTCGCGCACGCTGACGGCGGAGTGGAACGGACCGAAGTACCTGCTGCCGTCCTTGGCGATCTTGCGGGTGACGATGACGCGCGGCCAGGCGTCCTGCACCGTCACCTTGACGCTGACGTACGACTTGTCGTCCTTCAGTCGGATGTTGTAGCGCGGCTTGTACTGCTTGATCAGGTTGTTCTCGAGGATCAGCGCCTCCTTCTCGCTGGCGGTGACCAGGCTCTCGAAGTCGGCGACCCGCTGCATCAGGAAGACGACCTGCATGCGCTCGTCGCCGCCGCGGAAGTAGGTGCGCACGCGGGTGCGCAGGCTGCGCGCCTTGCCGACGTAGATGACCTTGCCGTGGCGATCCTTGAGCAGGTAGACGCCCGGCCGCGCCACCAACGCCTCGAGCTTGTCCTCGAGATCTTTGCCGGGCGACGCCGCGCCGGCGTCGGGCTCGCTGCTCATTGGAAGCAGTATATCCCTCGCCGGGATGAGGGTCGACGGCGCGGTCGTCGCTTGCTACGCGTGCCCCGCCATGCGCCGCGAGCAACTCTTCGCCGCCTTCTTCTTCGTGGCGTTCTGCTTCCTGCTCTACCAGTTCGCCCTGATCCTGTCGGGCTTCGTCGGGCCGCTCAGCTACGCCGGCCTGCTCGCCTTTCTGCTCTACCCCCTGCACCAGCGACTGCGCGTCGCGCTCAACCGCCGCGACCCCCTCGCCGCCGGCGTCATGACGCTGGCAACCATCGTGCTGGTCATCGCCCCGGCGTTCTACCTGCTTGCCGCGCTCACCACCCAGTCGGTGACGCTCTACGAGGTCCTGCGCGACTACGTTACCTCCGGCCAGCTCACGACGCTGATGCAGCGCCTGCAGGCGTCGCGCATCGGGCAGTGGGTCACCGATCTCGGCCTGCAGACCAGGCTCGACATCCCCGGCCTGCTGGTCAGCACCAGCCAGACGGTGAGCGGATTCCTGGTCGCCCAGGCGCCGGCGGCGGCGGCCAACGCCTTCCGCTTCGTGCTCAACCTGTTCGTCGCCTTCTTCGCGCTCTTCTTCTTCTTCCGCGACGGCGATCGCATGGTCGCGTTCGTGCGCGAGATGATCCCGATGGAGCCGAAGAACAAGGACCAGGTGGTGACCCGCTTCGGCGAGACGCTGTCGGCGGTGGTGGTCGGCTCGGTGCTCACCGCCATCATCCAGGGCACGCTCGGCGGCCTCGCCTACTGGGCGCTCGGCGTCCCCTTCGCGGTGCTGCTGGCGGTGACGACGGCGTTCTTCTCGCTGCTGCCGGTCGGCACGCCGCTGGTGTGGATCGGCGTCGCCCTCTACTTCGTGCTCGGCGGCGACTACGTGCGCGCCGCGATCATGACCGGCTGGGGCGTGCTGATCGTCGGCAGCGCCGACAATTTCATCCGCCCGATCATCATCGGCGGGCGCACCGAGATCCCCACCGTCTTCCTCTTCTTCGGCATCCTCGGCGGCCTGCAGGCATACGGCTTCCTCGGCATGTTCCTCGGTCCGGCGGTGATCGCCATCCTGGTCGCCTTCGCGCGCATCTACCGCGAACAGTACGGCCTGGCGTCGGCGCCGGCGAAGAAGTAATCGCCCGGCCGGTCTGGGCAGCGCCGCCGCGTGCGGCTAGGATCGCGCGATGTCCGCCCACGGAGGTCCCATGCGCCTGCTCGTCCCACGGCTCCGCCCGCTCGCCGTCCTGCTCGCCCTCGCGCCGCTCGTCGCCTGCTCCGATTCCGGCTCGGCGCCGCCGCCGGCGCCGGCCAACGTCACGCCGGTGGACGCCGCGACCGCCGGGACGATCACCGTCAGCGTCGCCTACGACGGACCGGTGCCGCCGCCCAAGCCGATCGCGATGAGCGGCGTCCCCGCCTGCGCAGCGCTGCACCCGGACGGCGTCACCGAGCAGCCGATCAGCGTCGCCAACGGCAAGCTCGCCGGCGCGGTGGTGTTCATCAAGAGCGGCTTCGGCGACCGCGCCTTCGCACCGCCGACGACGGCGGCGGAGATCGACCAGAAGGGCTGCCTCTACGAGCCGCGCGTCGCCGCGGTGATGGTCGGCCAGCCCTTGAAGTTCCTCAACAGCGACACCGAGAGCCACAACGTGCACGGCCGGCCGCAGGTCGCCGACGGCTGGAACTTCCTCATGAGCCGCCAGGGCGCCGCGCGCGATGTGTTCTTCACCAAGCCAGAGATCGGCATTCCGGTGGGCTGCGACATTCATCCGTGGATGCGCGCCTACGTCTCGGTGTTCGACAACCCCTACTTCGGCATCACCGGGGCGGACGGCACGGTGGCGCTCAAGACCGTCCCCCCGGGCGACTACGTGGTCGGCGTCTGGCACCCGACGCTCGGCACCATGGTGCAGCCGGTGAAGCTCGACCCGAGTGGCAACGCCACGGTCACCTTCGCCTTCCAACCGGCGGCGGGCTGAATAGGCGTCAAACGGCCTTGTCTCGTCCCTGCACGGCGGCTAGCGTGCTTCCAGAGCGCGGGCCGGACGGCATCCGCTGCCGTCGGTCACGCGCCGAGGAGTGCGCATGACGTCGAAGCCCTGGGTGGTGGTGGTGATCGGGCTGGCGGTCGCGGCCGCGGTCGCGGGGGCGTGGTCGCTGCAGGCGATCTATCGCGACGGCAACCCGCTGTGGTGGGGCGCGGCGCTGCTGGCGCCGGCAGCGGCGCTGTGCGGATTGTATCGCGACTTCGGCAAACGCGTGGTCGCCATCCTGTTCGCGACACTGGTGGTGTCGGCGGCGACCGGGGTCTGGTTGAAGCTGAGCGACGGCGTCAGCGGCCTGGCGTTGAGCGGCATGGTGCTGGTCGCGATTCTGGTACCGATCGCGGTCGATCTCTCGCTGCTCGACACCGGCACGCGCCTGGCGATCGGACGCCGGCTCGGCACCGCGGCGTTGGCCGTCTTCGCGGTCACCTTCCTGCCGCTAGCGACCAGCTTCATGCGCTCGCAGCATCACGAGGTGCTGGTGCAGGACTGGCAGCTCATCCAGGAGATGTCCTGGTACGCCAGCGTCAGCGACAACACCATCGTCTTCAACCACGTCGACCCGCGTCACAAGCAAGATCTGAAGAACCGCCTGGCGGTGCGCACCGCCGGACAGACCTACCCGCTCTCCAACGCCCACTTCGAGTCGGTCTCCAGCGAGCGCACGGTGCAGAAGAAGCGCGAGAAGCGCGGCCGCAGCGAGACCACCGTGGTCGAGCGCGAGCGCACCGAGGAGATGCGCGTCGTCGTCGACCTCGACGGCCGGCCGAGCTCGACCTTCGTCGTCGAATCGACCCGCGGTCCGGTGACGATCTGCGAGCAGGAGATCTGGCCGAGCGTGGAAGAGGATCCGCAGGGCCCAGTCAGCTGAGAAGCAGGCTGTTAGGGGGTTAGGCTGCTAGGCTGTTAAGGGCGGATTTCGCCCTAACAGCGTAACCGCCAGCAGCCTAACAGCCTGATCCTCAGAAGCCCTTCACGCCCTTCGACGTCTGGTACAGCCAGTACGCGGCGCCCCAGCCGATCAGCACCACCAGCGCGACGGTCACCGGGTTGGCCGCCCAGGTGGCGTGCGAGTTCATCATCGTGAAGATGAGCGGCACCGACATGTAGGTGTTGTGCTTCGAGCGCGTGCCGGCGAGGCCGACCAGCGCGGCGTCGGGCGGCGTGCCGTCCTTGGTGGCGCGGATGATCTGCTGCTGCGCCGGCCAGATGCGCATCCAGACGTTGAACGCCATGGTGGTGCCGAACAGCGCGCCGAGATGGATCGTGTAGGCGCGGAAGCTGAACCCGGCGACGAACGCCATGAAGAAGACGTAAGCGGCGGAGACGATGACGCCGGCGACGAAGCCGACCTTGGGGTCCTTCAGCGGGCCCTTGTACAGCACGTCGTACAGCACTGGGCCGACGAAGACGAAGGCAACCGCGGCGATCGACGCCGCGTTCCAGCCGGCGCCCGGATCGAACATGATGCCGCCGTGGTAGAAGACCAGCAGCAGGAGGAGGATGCCGCTCACCCAGGTCCAGGCGGCGCCCCAGCGGAAGAAGTACAGCGCGCGCGGCATCAGCTCCGGCACGACCTTCTTCTTGGTCTCACCGTCCATGGTCGGCGCGAACTGCGCGTTGACGAAGTTGAAGAAGTACAGGTGACCGATCCAGATCACGCCGGCCACGATGTGGATCCAGCGCGCCAGCACGGAAATCAGTTCCATCTCGCCTCCTCCGGTGTTCCCGCGTCCGCCCGGCGGCGCCGCGGCCACGCACACTGACGCCGAATTCCCCAGGTCAAAAACTGCCGTGCGTCTAGGCGCGCATCGGCGCGATGTCAAGTTACCGGGCGGCGTGTGGCGGCGGCACGTCGACGCGCAGCCGCGCGGCGCAGAGCATCGCCAGCAGCGTCGCGACGACGATGCCGAGAAACGCCGGCTCGTAGACGCCGGCGCGGTCGCGCACCGCGCCGGTGAGCGGGATGGCGAGCGCCTGGACGAAGACGATGCACGGCGTCATCCACCCGGCGATGGCGCCATAGTGGGCGCGGCCGAAGCACACCGCCACCACCGTCGCCCACAGCGTCGCGTTGCCGCCCATGGCGAAGCCGTAGACGGCGACGAACAGCGCCAGCATCGCCGCCGAGGTCGGCAGGATGAGCAGCACCAGCCCGAGCGCTTGCAGGGCGAAGCAGACGAGGATGATGCGGCGCTCGCCGAAGCGGTCGAGCAGCGCGCCGAAGCCGAGCTTGCCGACCACGCCGACGCCGGCGGTTGCTCCCAGCACCCATGCCGCCTGTCCGGCACTCAGCCCGCGATCGCGCAGGAAGGCGATCTCGTGCAGCAGCGTCGCCGAGAGCCCCGCCCCGGTCAGCGAGAAGGCGGCGGTGATCAGCCAGAAGTTGGCGCTGCGCAGCGCCTCGGCGGCGCTCCACGAGCGCTCGATCTCGCGCACGATGCCGGGATCGGCCGGCGGCGGCGCCGCGTCGCCGTCCGGTCGCAGCCCCATCGACTCCGGCGAGCGGCGCATGAACAGCGCCACCGGCGGCACGGCGATGGCGAGGATCAGCACGCCGAGCCAGCCGAAGGCGGCGCGCCAGCCGAGGTGCTCGATCAGCCACTGGGTCAGCGGCACGAAGATGACGCCGCCCATCGAGATACCGGCGGTGGCGATGCCGAGCGCCTGGCCGCGCCGCCGCACGAACCAGCGCGCCACCGCGGCGTTGCTCGGCAGGCCGCCGAGCGCGGTCGAGCCGAACGACACCACCAGGCCCATGACCAGGTAGAAGGCCGGCAACGTCTGCACGTCGCGCAGCAGCCAGAAGCCGATCGCCATGGCGGTCGCGCCGGCCAGCTGCGACGGGCGCGGTCCGCGCCGATCGACCAGCCGGCCGACCAGCGGCGAGTAGAAGGCGCCGCACAGCGAGACCAGCGAGAAGCCGAACGAGGCCTGGGCGCGCGTCCAGCCGAACTGCGCCGTCAGCGCCTGCAGGAACACGCCGAAGCTGTAGAAGACGATGCCGGTGGTGATGCAGTGGGTGGTGAAGGCCACCGCGACGATCCACCAGCCGTAGAAGACGCGCGACATGAACGGTCGCGCAGCCCACCACATCGGCCCCGCCAAGTCGATTCGGTTCGCTCGAAACGCCCGGCTCTCGTATAGGTCGAGCTCAGCGACTGGCCCGCATGCGAACCCGCGCCCTCATCCTGCTGCTCGTGCTCGGCGTCGGCGCCGCCGCCTGGTGGTCCTGGCGGCGCCCAGCCAGCGCGCCCGCGCCAGTCGAGCCGCAGGCCGCCGCGCCGGAGGCGACGCCGAGCGGCCCGCCCACCTTCGCCCGCTGGCTCACCTTCGAGCCGCCCAGCGTGCAGCAGCACGGCGCCGCCGGCGACCTCTACATCGACGCCATGCTCGGTCATCAGGTGTTCCGCTTTCCGCCGCGCGGCCTGCATCCGCAGCTGGCGCGCCAGCTGATCCTCGACGACGACAAGCTGCTGCTGTCCTCCGGCAAGCGCCTGTGGACCAAGGAGCTGGCGCACCAACCCGGCCTGGCGGGCGAGTTCTGCTACGGGCACTCCACCTACTGCCTGCGGCGCCTCTACGACGTCAGCTTCGCCGTCGACGGCCAACCGCTGGTCGTCTACGACAACCAGTACGGCATCGAGCGCTACCCCAGTCACACCATCGTCCAGTACCAGCTCGGCCCGGTGTCGATCGCCGAGCGCAAGTTCATCACCTGGGACGATCGCGCCGCGACCACCTACGCGGCGGCGTCGGCGGACGGCAAGCCGCACACGCTCACCATCGAGGTGATCGCCGGCTATCTGCCGGTGCCGGGCGCCGACGCGAGCGCGCCGACCCACTATCCGCTGCTCGGCGCCGGCAACTTCCAGGGCGTGCCGCTGTTTCTCTATCTGGACGCGCCCGGCTTCACGGCGCTCGACGCGCCGACCGTCCACCTGAAGCGCGACATCGCCGTGCCGGCGGCGGGCAACACCGCCGACGTCTCGGTTGCGCTGCGCTACGACACCGTCAAGCGCGACAGCCCGGAGACCCCGCTGCCGTCGCACCTGCAGCAGGCGCGCGCCTACGACAAGTGGTTCGCCGACAATGTGCCCTACTTCGATGCGCCCGACATGGGCTTCAAGAAGATGTGGTACTACCGCTGGTGGGTGGCGCGCTTCTCGATGGTCGACATGCAGACCGCGGACCTGCGCGGCTACGCCTTCTACGAGGGCAAGCTCGGCTTCGACAACCCGATCGGCTTCGCCGTCCCGCTGCAGATCAAGGAGCTGACCTACGCGCGCGATCCCGCCTTCGCCTTCGGCCAGCTCGACAACAGCTATCGCAACCGGGCGCCGAACGGCGCGGTGATCGACCCGCCCGGCAGCCCGTACTGGAACGAGACCTATTCGCACTGGATCGCCGCCGCGGCGGCCGAGCTGCACCGCGTCCATCCGCTGCCCCCCGAGCACCTGAAGGCGTTGTTGCCGGCCATGGCCGACGACGTGCGCGCCTGGATGACCGCCTACGACAGCGACGGCGACGGTCTGCCCGAACGCGATCGGCCGCGGGTCACCGGCTACGACCTCGACATCCTCTCCTACTGGTACTTCGACGGCACCCGCCTCGATCCGCAGGCCGATCCGCCGGCGATGGAGCGCGCCGACTTCGCGGCATTCGTCTACGGCAACGCGGTGGGCGTCGCCGAGCTCGCCGACGCCGCCGGCGACACCGCGCTGGCCGCGGAGTTCCGCGAGCGCGCCGCGAAGATCCGCAGCGCCGCGCTGGCCGAGCTGTGGGACGACCAGACGCACTTCTTCTATCCGCAGCGCGCCGGCGACGACGCGCGCGCGCCGATCCGCGAGCTGCACGGCTTCTTCCCTTTCACCACCGACCTGGCGCCGAACGAGCCGCGCTACACCGCCGCGCTGGCGGCGTTGATCGACCCCAACGACTTCTGGGCCCGCTACCCGCCGGTGATCACCAGCCTGCAGCACTACAAGACGTGGAACTGGCAGATGGACGGCCTGACGCGGAACATCGCGCCGCACCCGATCAGTATGGGCGCGCGCACCGCGTTGGAGGCGATCAAACACTACGACCACCACCCGGTCACCGCGCAGCACTTCATGGAGCTGATGCGGCGCTACAACGACCTGATCTACCCCGGCGTCCACCCGTCCGACGCCACCTGGCGACCGAACGCGCACGAGTACTACTCGAAATGGGAGCCGTACTCCGTGTCGCCGCGGCCCAAGCCGTCGGACATCTCACACGACTTCCACTCGATGTACATCTCGCTGGTCGTCGAGGGCGTCGTCGGCCTGACGCCGCGCATCGACGAGCAGATCGAGCTCGAGCCGATGGCGCGCGAGTGGAGCTACTTCGCGCTCGACGGCCTGCGCTATCGCGGGCACGACCTGACGATCATCTGGGACCGACCGGACGGGGACGTCCGCTACCAGGGCCGCCCGGAGGGCTTCTCCCTCTACATCGACGACCAGCTCGCCTTCACCCGCCCCGATCTGGCGCACGTCGTCTATGACCCGGCGACGCGCACGGTCGGGTTGGCGGAAAAGGATTCACCACAGATGAACACAGAGAACTACAGATGAGTCCGGAGGCTGCTTCCTTGTGAAGGGGCCGTCACCTTCCGGCGCAGCGCCTCCAGTCTCATCTGTGGTTTTCTGTGTTCGTCTGTGGCTAAGCAGCTCAGCGCTCCAGCGAGCGCAGCTCCGCTTCGGCCGCCTGGTCGGCGGGATCGATGCGCAGCACGTGCACGAACTCGCCGATCGCCAGATCGTCGAGCCCCTTGTGCTTGTAGTTGAGACCGAGGTGGTAGTGCGCCGCGGCGTCGTCGGGATTCGCCGCGGCGACGCGCGCAAAGGCGTCGATCGCCGCGTCCACCGCCCCGAGCCGCTCCTGCAGGATGCCGATGTGGTAGTGCGCGATGACGTAGCCGGGATCGCTGGCGACGACGCGCTCGAAGCTCTCCAGCGCCTCGTTCAGCTCGCCGAGATGGAAGAGCGACAGCGCCAGACGGTAGCGCGCCGGCACCGAGCGCGGATTGAACTGCAGCGCGCGCCGGCAACTCGACGCGCAGTCCTCCAGGCGACCGCGTCGATAGTAGCTGACGCCGAGTTGGAAGTGCGCATGCGCCAGCGTGTCGTCGAGGCGCACGGCGCGCTCGAAAGCGGCGATGGCGTCGTCGATCTGACCGAGATGGTACTGCGCCATGCCGAGGTTGAACTGCGCGTCGGCGCTGTCGGGATACTGCTGCGCGACGCGCAGGCCGCGGTCGCGCGCCCGCTCCGCCGAGCCGATCCCCAGGTCGCGCTCGACCGCGTGGACGCGCAATGGGAACCCGCATTGCTTGCAGTAGTTGTGATCGTCCAGGTTGGCGATCTGACACTCGGGACACTGCATGGTCTTCCCTCCCGAATCCGGCCGTATTCTCGATCCGAAGGATGCGGCGACGCAAGGAAAAATTCCGCACGCTTATCGCAGACCGAGCAGCGGCTAATCCCGCCGGGGACATCGGATGGCCCCGCACCGCCCCCGCAGCCGCCTCCGCGCCGCCGCGCTCTCGATCCTGCCGACGCAGCAATCCGGGCGGAGCACCGCTGCCTGATAAGCACTTTTCATCTTGACGCTTGCGGTCGGGGTGATTTTGTGGAAGTAAGCGGCAGCGGTGCTGCGAAGACCACTACACTTGTAAGAAGGAGGACGGGAAAATGAAGAAGATTCTGGTGGCTGTGGCCCTGACTGCTGGTCTCGCTGGGTGCACGGCAAAGATCGATCCGGCCGACATGCAGAAGGTCGAGGCGGCGGTCAGCCGCGCCGAGGCGGCGGCCAACAAGGCCGACATGGCGGCGCGTAGCGCGGCCGATGCGGCTCAGCGTGCGGACGCTGCTGCGCAGAAGTGCGAAGCCGTCGCCGCGAAGTCGTACCACAAGTAATCGTGGCCCGAACGGCTGCTGCTGGACCCCTTACGGCAGATCATCCGGGCAGGAAGGAGCGGGGAATGAAGCGGTCAATTACGCGCGTCGCAGTCGGAGTTCTCGGCTTGGGGCTGATGGTGAGCATCACCGGCTGCCCCAAGAAGCCGGTTCCGCCGGACCTGATGGCCCGTATCGATGCGGCAGCGAACAAGGCCGAAGCGGCAGCCAACAAGGCTGCGGCGTCGGCTCAGAGCGCATCCAACTCGGCGGCCGCGGCGGAAGCCGCAGCGGCGAAGATCGGCACGAAGGGCTTCAACAAGTAAGCCGACAGCAGCCGTTCGAATTCTGCATGCACTGCAACGAAGGGCGCCCCACCGGGCGCCCTTCGCTTTTTGGGGCGCGCTTCGCGCGCCCTAGGCTGTTTGGGGGTTAGGCTGTTCGCTGTCCGGGGGTCGGATCGGAGTTCTCGGATCAGATTTCCCCTGACAGCCAACAGCCTAACAGCCTTCCTCACCCGAAGGTGACCAGCGTCTTGATGGCGCTCTTGTCGAGCGCGGCGACGCGGTAGGCCTCGGCGGCTTCCGCCAGGGGAAAGCGGTGCGTCACCACCTGCTCGGCGCGCACCACGCCGGCGCCGATCAGCTCGAGCGCGCGGCGCGTCTCGACCGGGCCGCAGGAGTAGCTCGGCACCAGGCGCAGCTCGCGGAAGTAGAAGTCGAAGGTCGACAGCTTGAGCGTCTCGCCCGGCTCGGTGCCCATGAACTGGACCACGGTGCCGCCGCGCGCCGCACAGGCGAGGCCCTGCTCCAGTGCCGGAACCGTGGCCGGGCCGACGATGACGATCTCCGCCCCCTCGCCATCGGTCTGCGCCAGCACCTGCTCGACCAGATCGCCGCCGCTGACGTCGAGGCCGACGTCGGCGCCGAGGCTGAGCGCCTTCTCGACCCGCGACGCGACCAGGTCGGCGACCACGATGCGGCGCGCGCCCAGGTGACGTGCCAGCAACACGTGCAGCTGGCCCATGATGCCGAGGCCGATGATCAGCACCGAGGCGCCCGCCACCTGGCCGGCGCGGTCGAGCGACTTGACCACGCAGGCGAGCGGCTCGGTCAGCGCCCCATCGGCGTCGGAGACATGCGCCGGCAGCGGCAAGGTGTCGGCCAGGTTGATCGCCGGGACGCGGAAGAACTCGGCCATGCCGCCCGGGTCGATGTGCGACTGCTTCCAGGTTGGGCACTGGACGAACTCGCCGCGCGCGCAGGCGCGACACTTGAAGCAGGGGGCGTGATGATGGACGAAGACGCGATCGCCGGGCCGGACGAGGTCGACGCCGTCGCCGACCTCGACCACCTCGCCCACCGGCTCGTGCCCGAAGACCAGCGGCGCCTTCTTGCGGATGTACCAGGGCACCACGTCGCCCGAGCAGATGCCGCAGGCGCGCGCCCGCACCAGCGCTTCGCCGGAACCGATCAGCGGCCGCGGCGCGTCTTCGATGCGGACGTCGAGGAAGTCGTAGAGCCGCGCGACCTTCATGCCGACGTCGGCAGGATGGCGAACTTCGCCCCCTCGCCCCGCCGGTGCCGCGCCAGCGCCTCGGCGAGCCGTTCCAGCGGATAGCTGCCGGCGACCAGCGCGCCGCCGCCGAAGTCGCCGCCGCCGAGCATCTCGTAGGCGGCGCGCACGTCGCGCGGCGTGAAATGGAACGGGCTGCTGATCATCACCTGGTCGTAGTGCAGGCGCCCGGTATCGAAGCGCACCACGCTGCCGGCGGCGCAGCCGCCGAACAACACCACCTGGCCGCCGCGGCGCGCCAACTGCGGCGCCATCTCCCAGACGCCGACCTGCCCGGTGCACTCGACCACCACGTCGGCGCCGCGCCCCTCGGTGAGCGCCAGCACCGGCTCGCGCGCCTCCTCGGCGCCGACCGCCGGCGTCGCAGAGGCGCCCAGCGCGCGCGCCTGCGCGCCGCGCGCCGGGCTGCGCGCGATCACCACGACCCGCTCGACGCCGCGCGCCCGCAGCACCAGCAGGTGCAGCAGGGCGATCGCGCCGGCGCCGATCAGCACCACGGTGTCGTCGCCGCGCACCGGAATGTGCGACAGGCCGTGCAGCACGCAGGCAAGCGGCTCGAGCAGCGCCGCCTCGGTGAACGGCAGCGCCGCCGGCTTGGCGTAGAGGTTGGTGCGCACCACCGCGCCGGGCAGCTTGACGTACTCCGCGTAGGCGCCGTGCACCATCGTCGGCATGACCTGCTCGCACAGGTTCTCCTGGCCGCGCGCACAGGCGTAGCACGCACCGCAGGGTGCGGTCGGCGCAGCCATCACCGCGTCGCCCTCGCGCAGCCCGCGCACCTCGCGCCCGAGCTCGGCGATCTCGCCGGCGAACTCGTGGCCGAACAGCATCGGCATCGGGAACTTGGGGTGACCGCGCAGGAAGGTCTTCAGATCGGTGCCGCAGGTGAGCGCGGCGCGGACCCGGAGGACGACCCCGTCCGGGTCCGGTCGCGGCCGCGGCAGCTCGCGCAACTCGAGCTCCCCCGGCCGGATGAGCACGTGCCCGCGCATCGTCGGTTCGGGGTCCAGCGCCAGGGCGCGCGTCGGCGGCGACATTCGACCACCCGCTATCGGTCACCCCCCAGCCTGTCAACGTATGCCGTAGACGGGTGGGCTCGACCGGAGGCGGAGCTAGGAACCTTTGGCGAAGCGCTCCACCAGGGCCCGGTGGACACCGGGCGGCACCAGCGCCGAGACGTCGCCGCCCAGGCTGGCGACTTCCTTCACCAGCCGCGAGGCGGTGTAGAAGTACGACTCGCTGGCGGTCATGAAGTAGGTCTCGATCTCGGTGTTCAGGTGGCGATTCATCATCGCCATCTGGAACTCGTACTCGAAGTCCGACACGGCGCGCAGGCCGCGCACGATGGCGTGCGCCTTGGTGCGCTCGCAGTAGTGCACCAGCAGACCGGAGAAGGCGTCGACCGTGACCCGGTCCTGCACGTCCGCGAGCGCCTCGCGGATCAGCACCACCCGCTCGGCGGCGGTGAACAGGCCGCTCTCCTTCTCCGGATTGTGCGCCACCGCCACCACCACCTCGTCGAACACCCCGAGCGCCCGCCGGGCGATGTCGAGATGCCCCTTGGTGATGGGATCGAAGGATCCCGCGTACACCGCCTTCCGCTTCACGTCTCCCGCTCCCCGCCGTTTGAGTACAGCGTGAGCGCGGTACTCCCATAGCGTTTCGAAGCGGTCAACTGCAGCCCGCCATAGCGGTCGGCCAGGACGTCGTCGACGTGGTGCTCGGCCGCCACCCAGGCGTCCGCCGCCAACAGGCCACTCTGGCCGAGGGCGGTGAGGGTCGCCGCTGCCAGACCGCGCCCGTACGGCGGGTCGAGCAGCGCGCCATCGAACAGCGCCCGCCGCCGCCCCAGGTCCTCCACCGCGCGCCGCACCGACACCGACAGCAGCGTCGCGCGGTCGTTGAATCCGCAGCGCTCCAGGTTGCGCGCCAGCACCAGACGCGCGGCGCGGTCCTGCTCGACGAAGGTCACGTGCCGGGCGCCGCGGCTCAGCGCCTCGATACCCAGAGCGCCGCTGCCGGCGAACAGGTCGAGCACCGTGGCGCCATCCAGGGTCGCGCGACTGCCCAGCGCGCTGAACAACGCCTCCTTCACCCGGTCGGCGGTCGGCCGCACCGACCAGCCGGCGACGGTGTCCAGCCGGCGCCCCCTGGCGCTCCCCGCGATGACCCGCATGTCGGTCGCGAGACGTAGAAGAAGCGCGTGGGCGTCGCAATTGAGAAGCACTCGAGGAATCACCACCAAGACGCAAAGGCACCAAGCGTCCAGCGATCGGCTTGGCGTCCTGGTGCCTTGGTGGTTGGCCTCGGCCCTGCGCCGTGAAGTCTCAAGCCAGCACTGCCTGCGCGCCTTCCGCTTGAGCGAGAATTCCCGGCTGGCTACAAGCTTCGATTGTGCCGCGGCTGCGAGAGCTGACCAGTTCGCACGTCATGCGCGCCGCGCTGCTCATCCTGAGCCTCGGCCTGATGACCGCCTGTCACTCGGACTCGGCCAAGCTCGACGAGGTGCGCGAGCAGCAGCGGCAGATCCTCGAGCGGCTGACGGCGATCGAGAAAAAGTTGGAGCGCGGCGCGGCGCGCCCACCGGCGGCGGCGCGCGCCGGCGCGGTCGACCCGAAGCAGACCTACACCATCCCGGTCGGCGACTCGCCGGCCAAGGGGCCGGCCGACGCGCCGATCACCATCGTCGAGTTCTCCGACTACCAGTGCCCCTACTGCGCCCGCGCCGAGCCGCTGATCCGCGAGGCGGTGGCCGCCTACCCGCAGCAGACGCGGGTGGTTTTCAAGCACTACCCGCTGGTCTCCATCCACCCGCAGGCGATGAACGCGGCGCTCGCCGCCACCGCCGCCGGCCGCCAGGGGAAGTTCTGGGAGATGCACGAGAAGCTGTTCGCCAACCAGCGCGCCCTCGCCCCCGAGCAGGTGCGCGAGTACGCCCGGCAGCTGAACCTCGACCTGGCGCGCTTCGACGCCGACCTCGCCTCCGATGAAGTGAAGAACGCCGTGCGCCAGGACATCGCCCTGGCCGGACGCCTCGGCGTGCGCGGCACCCCGACCATCTTCGTCAACGGCCGCCTGCTGCAGAACCGCTCGCTCGACGGCTTCCGTGAGATCATCGACCCGGCCCTCAAGGCGCAGCCGGCCACCCCGCCACCGGCTGGCTGATGAGCCCCACAATTCGACCGTTCACCCCCGCCGCGCTTGTAACTTTCGTACTCAACGGTACGGTGGCTTGAGTACCCGTGTATCCAAGGACGACACGATGTGGGGGGATTGGATGACTCGATGCTTGGCGGTCGTTGCGCCGCTGCTGCTGCTCGCCAGCGGCGCGCGCGCGGAACAGTGCTCGACCACGTTCAACAGCACCTTCGAGGCGATTCAGAAGGTGATCTTCGAGAATCGCGGCTGCACCAGCGTCGCCTGCCATGACTCGACGACCAAGTCCGGCGGTCTCGATCTGAGCCCGGAGGTCGCCTACGACAACCTGCTCGATCAGGACGCGACCACGGTGCCCGGCTGGAAGCGCCTGGTACCGGGCCAACGCGACAAGAGCCTGCTGTTCGTCAACGTCGCCGCGCGCGTCGATCCGGCGCATTACACCGCCCCGTTGCGTCCGATGCCACTCGGCGCCCTGCCCGGCCTGTCGGAAAACGAGCTCGAGGCGCTGCGCCGCTGGGTCGAAGTCGGGGCGCCGCGCACCGCGACGGTGGCCGGCACCGCCGACCTGCTCGACGCCTGCCTGCCGCCGCAGGAACCGATCGAGATCGAGCCGCTGGCGCCGCCGCCGCCGGGCGAGGGCGTGCAGCTGCACATGCCGGTCTGGATCGTGAAGAAGAAGAGCGAGAGCGAGGTCTGCTACGCCAGCTACTACGACTTCACCGACCAGGTGCCCGAGCAGTTCCGCGGCCCCGACGGCACCTTCCGCTTCAAGCGTCAGCAGATCCGCCAGGATCCGCTCTCGCACCACCTGATCGTCAACCTCTATGACGGCATGGCCGAGCCCGACGATCCGGTGTGGGGCGGCTTCAAATGCATCGGCGGCGAGAAGGACGGCCAGTCCTGCCCGCCGACCGAGATCGGCTTCTGCGGCGCCGGTGCCGACTGCTCGAACGAGCCGCGCAAGAGCATCGCCTGCTTCGGCCAGAACAACCTGCCGGGTGACTCCGGCCTCGGCGTCAACGGCGCCGGCTTCACCGGCACGCAGGAGACGGCAACGACCATCGAGTACGCGCCCGGCGTGTACAACGAGATCCCGCTCAAGGGGATGATCATCTGGAACTCGCACGCCTTCAACACCACCGACACCGACGGCAAACTGGAAGCGTGGCTCAACTTCTACTTCGCGCCGCCGGAAGAGCAGATCTACCCGCTGCACGGCATCTTCGACTCGACGCAGATCTTCGTCATGAACGTGCCGGCCTTCCACGCCGAGGAGATCTGCAACGTCCACGAGCTGCCGCCGAACGCGAAGCTGTTCGAGCTCAGCTCGCACAACCACAAGCGCGGCAAGCGCTGGCGCACGTTCGAAGGCGCCTGGCGCTGTGACGGCGGCCCGAACAACGGCAAGGCCTGCTCGCCGTACGGTCCGGACCTCGCCTTCAACACCACCGACCTCTGCGCCGGCTCGCCCTGCCGCGCCGCGAAGCCGCCGGCCGGCGGCGACTGCAACGCCGACCTGGCGGTCACCATCGACGAGCTGGTCAAGAGCGTCGGCCTGGCGCTGAACGGAGCCGGCGTCGGCGACTGCCCGCGCGCCGACACCAACGAGGACGGCGCGATAACCGTCGAGGAGATCATCAAGGGCGTCAAGGCCGCCGGCGAAGGCGCCAGCGACCGCGACCCGGACGAGAGCCTGCTCTACACCAGCCTGGTCTACAACGATCCCTTCGTCACCCAGTACACGCCGCCCATGCAGTTCGGCGGCACCCACTCGGTGCCGCAGGAGCGCTCGCTCACCTACTGCCAGATCTACGACAACGGCTTCAGCAACCCGGACGACGTGAAGAAGAAGTCCACCTCGCCGCCGACCCCGATCGGCATTCCGGGCCTGTTCGGCGGTCCCTGCACGACCCCCACTGGATGCACCGTCGGAAAGGTCGGAACCCCCTGCGCCGGCGCCACGCAGGCCGAGCGCGATGCCGTCTGTGACAGCACGCCGGGCGCCGGCGACGGCAAGTGCGACGCCTGTCCGCTGCTCGGCGGCGTCACCACCGAGGACGAGATGTTCATCCTGATGGGGTCGTTCTTCGTGGCTCCGTGATCGACCAACCCACCGGCGGAGGGGCGGGCAGCCGCTCGCCCCTCCACCCTTGCGCCCGCGGCCTCCTCGCCGCCCTGCTCCTCTCCATTCTGCTGTACACCCCGGCCGCGCATGCGCACGGCATGCCGGTCGAGCTGGCCTTCTGGGGCGACTTCCCGCCCGCCGCCGCCGCCTGTCAGCGCGCCATCGGCAGCGCCGCCGCGGCGTGCGCGCAGCAGACCTGGCGGCTGCGGCGCGACTGCGAGGTCGCCCGCCTGCGCGGCGGCGTCTGCGACGAGGACGACGTCGAGCGCGCCACCCAGGCGACCCGCTTCGCGGCGCAGGATGCGGTCGCTGCCCGCTGCACCGACACGCAGGTGCAGCTGATGCAGTTCACCGACCGACGCGAGGCGCAACTCGACGTCATTCGGTTCTGCCGCGAGTTAGTCGAGGCGGCGGGCTCGCTGCTGCTCGATCCGGTGACCGATACGACGCTGCCGCCGCCGGCCGCGGCCTGCGTCGACCGCGTCACGCGCAGCGCCTCGAAGCTCTTCAGCCGCGGCTTCGGCTCGCGCCAGCGCATCCTCGACCGCATCGCCGTCGCCAGCTTCACCCCGCAGCGCAAACGCGCCATGGTCGCCGCTTCCACCGCCGGCATTGCGGCAGCCGCGTCGGCGCTCGAGGCCGAGGTCGCCGCTGCCTGCCCCGCCCCGCTGTTCGCCGACCTCTACCATCAGCAGACCAGCGCCGAGGTGCTCGCCAAGCTCGCCACCCGCGCCGACTGCCTCGCCGGCCAGACCTACGCCCAGGGCGGCATCGTCTGCCCGCCTGCGACCTGCGGCAACCGGATGATCGAGGCGACCGAGGAATGCGACGACGGCAACACGGAGCCGGGCGACGGATGTGATGGAGATTGCTATCTCGAGTAGGCTGTTAGGCTGCTAGGCTGTTACGCTGTTAGGGGTAGGAGCAGGAGCGATTTCCCCGATTTTTTCTTCCCCTAACAGCCTAGCAGCGTAACGGCCTAACAGCCTTCCTCCGAACAGCCTGCCTCAGGTCCGATAGTCCGAGTTGAACCGCACGTAGTCCACCGTCAGGTCGCTCGCCATGCGCATGGCCGTGGCGCGGCCGGCGTGCAGGTCGAGCGTCAGGCGGAACTCGGGGCGGGCGACGATCTTGTTGGCGCGCTTCTCCACCGCGCCGACGACCTCGACGCCGCGGCGGACGATGGGGAGATCGTCCAGGTAGATGTCGAGCCGGGCGGGATCGAAGCGGGCGCCGCTGTAGCCGGCGGCGCAGACCACCCGGCCGGTGTACGGATCGCCGCCGAAGAAGGCGGTCTTGCACAGCGGCGAGCGGGCGATCGCGTCCGCCACCCGAGCCGCGTCGCGCGCCGTGCGGGCGCCGCGCACGACGACGTCGACGACCTTGGTGGCGCCCTCGCCGTCCTTCACCACCATGCGCGCCACCGCCCGCATCAACCGCGCCACCGCCGCGGCGAAGGCGGGAAACGCGCGCGAGGTCGGTGCCAGCGGCCGGTTGCCGGCCCGCCCGTTGGCGAGCAGCAGCACCGTGTCGTTGGTGCTCATGTCGCCGTCGACGACGATGGCGTTGAACGAGTCCGGCAACCCGGCGCGCAGCGCCTGGCGCAGCGCCGGGCGGGTGACCGCCGCATCGGTCAGCACGTAGACCAGCAGCGTCGCCATGTTCGGCGCGATCATGCCGGCGCCCTTGGCGAGCACCGCGATCTGCACGGCGCGGCCGTCGAGCGTCAGCCGCTCGACCCCGAACTTGGGGAACGCGTCGGTGGTCATGATGCCGTCGAGCGCGTCGTGGAAGCCGTCCGGCGACAACCGCGCCAGCGCGTCGAGCACGCCGCGCTTCAGCCGCGGCTTGGGGATCTGCACGCCGATGCGGCCGGTCGACGACGGCACCACCAGTCCGGGCGCAATGTCGAGCGCGCCGGCGACCACGCCGGTCATCTCGCGCGCCACCGCCAGACCGTCGGCGCCGGTGTAGGCGTTGGCGTTGCCGCTGTTGACCAGGATCGCCTGCACGCGGCCGCGGCGCAGCCGCTCGATGCCGAGCTGCACCGGCGCCGCCTTGACGCGATTGGTGGTGAAGGCGCCGACCGCGGTCGCCGGCGTGTCCGAGACGATCAGCGCGACGTCGCGCTTGCCGCTTGCCTTCAGCCCGCAGGCGACGCCGGCGAAGCGGAAGCCGGGGACGCGAATCGGCCTGCGCCGCACCTCGACCTTCACCGTCCCCTCCCGCGCGTCGTGGCGCCGCTCAGGCGCCGTGGCACTTCTTGTACTTCTTGCCGCTGCCGCACGGGCACGGGTCGTTGCGCCCCGCCTTCGGCGCCTCGACGCCACCGGCGCGGCGCGCCGCCCCGGGGCGGCTGGCAACCGGGCGCGGCGCCTCGCCGCCGCCGCTCATCGTCATCTGCGCTTCCTGCGGCTGGCGGCGCTGCTCCAGCCGCTGCAGCTCTTCCTGCCGCACCGCCTGGACGGTGAAGACCTTCTGCACCGCGTCGGCGTGGATGCGGTCGATCATGTCCTCGAACATCGCGAACCCCTCCTTCTGGTACTCCTGGAGCGGGTTCTTCTGCGCGTAGCCGCGCAGGCCGATGCCCTCTTTCAGGTGGTCCATGTTGAGGAGGTGCTCTTTCCACAGCTGGTCGATGGTCTGCAGCAGGACGAACTTCTCCAGCTGGCGCATCACCGGCGGCGTGAAGGCCTGCTCGCGCTGCGCGTGCGCGGCACGCGTCGCGTTGCGCAGCGCGTCCTCCAGGTCCGCCTGCTTCATGGAGTCGCGCGCCTCGTCCGGCACCTCGAGGCGGATGTTGAACTGCTTGATGATCGCCTCGTCGAGCGCCGCCCAGTCCCACTCGTGCGACGGGGTGTCGGCCGGTGCGTACTCGTCGATCACCCGCTCGATGACGCCGTCGGTGATCTCCCACACCTGCTGGGTGAGGGTCTCGCCGCCGAGCACGACGCGGCGCTGGCCGTAGATGACCTCGCGCTGCTTGTTCATCACGTCGTCGTACTCGAGCAGATGCTTGCGGACGTCGAAGTTGTGCGCCTCGACCTTGCTCTGCGCGTTGGCGATGGCGCGGGTGATCAGGCGGTGCTCGATCGGCTCGCCCTCTTCCATGCCGAGCCGGGTCATCAGCCCCTGGATGCGCTCGGCGCCGAAGATGCGCAGCAGGTCGTCCTCCAGCGAGAGGAAAAAGCGCGACGCGCCCGGATCGCCCTGGCGGCCGGCGCGGCCGCGCAGCTGGTTGTCGATCCGGCGGCTCTCGTGCCGCTCGGTGCCGAGGATGAACAGGCCGCCGGCGTCCGCCACCTGCTGGCGCTCGATCGCGCACAGCTCCTTGTATTTCAGCAGCGCCTCGCCGTAGCGGCCGCGGTTCTCCTCCGGCGCCGCCTCCATCTGCTCGCGCACCTCGTCGATGACGCGCGTGTACTTCTTGCGCTCGTCCTCGTAGGCGTCGCGCGCCTGCGCCACCGCCTGCTCGTACGGCGTGCGCGCCTCGGCGTAGGCGACCTCGGACTGCTGGTAGAGCGCCGTCGCCGCGTCGAACGCCTGGCGCGCCGCCGCGCCGTCCGGCATCTCGGCCGGCTCGGCCAGCACGCGCGCCATGGCGCGCTCGTAGTCCGTGCGCACGCGGTCGAAGGCGGTGCGCAGCGGACCGGTGACGCTGCCGCTGCCGTTGCGCGCCGCCTCACGCAGGCTCTCGCCCCACTCCGCCACGGCGCGCTGGAAGCGCTGCTGGCCCTCTTCACCGAAGTGCGGGCCGGTGACCCGGTCGAGCCCCTGCAGCGCGGTGCCGTAGCGCTCGACTGCCTCGGCGCACGCCGCGTACACCGCGCCGCCCTCGGCGCCGGCCTGCGCCAGCAGCCGGTCGTACTCGCCGCGCGCCTGCCAGAACTCGGCGTCCAGATAGGCGCGGTGCGCGGCGGTGAGATCCTCCAGCGCCTTCGCCTGCGCCTCGGCGAGCGGCGCCCACTTCGGCTCGTGCGCCTGACGCGCCTGCTCGACCGCCGCGTCGAACTGCTCGCGCAGGTTGGCCAGCACCTCCTCGTAGCGCAGGCCGGCGCCGGGCAGGTTGGCGTTGCGCTGCACCCAGTCGTTCTCCATCTCGGCGCGGGCGAGGAATTCCGCGTTGCCGCCGAGCAGGATGTCGGTGCCGCGACCGGCCATGTTGGTGGCGATGGTCACCGCGCCGAGCCGACCGGCCTGGGCGATGATGTTCGCCTCGGCCTCGTGGTTCACGGCGTTCAGGACGTTGTGCTTCACCTTGCGCTGCTTGAGCAGCTTGGAGAGCTCTTCGGACTTCTCCACCGAGATGGTGCCGACCAGCACCGGCTGCTGGCGCTCGTGGCACTCGGCGATCTGGTCGGCCACCGCGTTGAGCTTCTCGCGCTTCGACTTGTAGACCACGTCCGGGTGGTCGATGCGCAGCGTCGTGCGATTGGGCGGGATGACCGTGACGTCGAGCTTGTAGATCTTCTTGAACTCCGCCGCCTCGGTGTCGGCGGTGCCGGTCATGCCGGCCAGCTTCCGGTACATGCGGAAGTAGTTCTGGATGGTGATCGTCGCGAGGGTCTGGTTCTCGCGCTCGATGCGCACGCCCTCTTTCGCCTCGACCGCCTGGTGCAGGCCGTCCGACCAGCGCCGCCCCGGCATCAG
>JANRJF010000428.1:0-7771 GCA_033764095.1 Deltaproteobacteria bacterium
CGGCGGGGGGGGCCCGGGCCCCGCCGGTCCCCCGCTACCGTCCGTCCGCGCGGCCCCCGGGGGCCGCCTCCACGCCGTTGCCCCAACCCCGCGCGGCCTGGGGGGGCCGCGCTACTGCTCGGCGACCCCATCGTGTCACGCTTCGATCGACATCGAGCGTGTGCTCGCGCGCAGGTCCTGGATCTGGATGTCGCGGCGAGCAACGCGTCGCATCAGGCATCTGCTGATCAGGCATCGGCTGTCAGGCATCAGATCGCATTGTTGCTGCTGGTGGCGCGGGGCTGGAGCGCCGCAGCCACCAGGCGCTGATCGGACTTTGCGAATAGAGCCGGCTGCCTCGGTCGGCTCGACCGGCAGCCGCGGGCTGTGCTCTCCTGCGCCGCATGAGCGACCCCACCCGCTTTGACATGCCCCTCGACGAGGCAATGACCACCCAACGCGCCATCCGCCGCCTGAAGACCGATCCGGTCGACGACGCGCTGGTGCTCAAGCTCATCGAGCTCGCGCTGAAGGCCCCGACCGGGTCGAACGCGCAGAACTGGGAGTTCATCGTCGTGCGCGATGCGGCGGTGAAGGCGAGGTTGGCGGGGCTCAATCGGCGGGCGTGGAATCTCTATGGCGGCATCGGGCGCCGCATCGCGCAGCGCAACGGCGATGCGGCGATGGGCAAGATCCTCGATGCGGTGCAGTGGCAGGCGGATCACTTCGAGGAGATCCCGGTGATCGTCGTCGCCTGCCTGAAGGGCGTCATTCCGCCCTGGCCGCCGATCGCCGCCGGCAGTGCCTACGGCTCGATCTACCCATCGGTGCAGAACCTGCTGCTGGCGGCGCGCGCCGCCGGGCTCGGCGCGGCGCTGATCACCTTGCCGCTGTGGAGCAAGTTCCTGGCGCGGCGCGCGCTCGGGTTGCCGTGGACGGTTAGCCCGTGCGCGGTGATTCCGCTCGGCTGGCCGAAGGGCCGCTACGGTCCGACGACGCGCCGGCCGGTCGGTGAGGTGGTGTCGCTCGACCGCTACGGCAACCGCGCCTTTCGCACCGCGTGATCGCTACGGCGCGATCGGGACGACGATCGCGCCGCTGATGATCTGCTGCCGGTAGATCTCCAGCGCGGCGATGACCTCGCCGGTCAGCGCCGGGTTGGAGGTCGCGTAGCCAACGCCGTTCTCGGCCAGACCGAAGACGCGCTGGCCGGTGCTGAAGCTGCCGGCGCGCGTCGCGCGGATGGCTTCGTACACCGCGGTATCGACGCGTTTCAGCATCGAGGTGAGGATGCGCGGGCGCTGCTCGGCGGGGGCGGTCAGGTACTGGTCGGAGTCGACGCCGATCGCCCAGCGGTTGCGCGCCGCGGCGGCGCTGAACAAGCCGCGGCCGGAGCCGCCGGCGGCGTGGTAGATGACCTGCGCGCCGCCGTCGTACATCGCGTTGGCCAGCGTGGCGGCGGCGGCCGGGTCGTTGAACGCCGACGGGTCGTCGCCGATGTAGCGCACCAGCACGGTGACGTCCGGACGCACGGCGCGCGCGCCGGCGGCGTAGCCGGCCTGGAAGCCGCCGATGACCGGAATGGTCTGGCCGCCGAGAAAGCCGACCGTGTCGCAGTCGCAGGTCAATGCCGCGGCGGCGCCGACCAGGAACGATCCCTCGTTGTCGCGGAAGACGTAGTCGGCGACGTGCGGGCTCTCCGCGGCGCCATCGACCACCATGAAGTTGCTGTCCGGATGCGCCGGCGCCGCGGCGGCGATGTCGGCGGAGAAGGCGAAGCCGACGCCGATCACCAGGTCGCGGCCGCCGGCGGCGAGGGCGCGGACGTTGGCGGCGCGATTCGACCCGGCGTCGTTCACCTGGTTGGTGGTCGTGCAGGCGGCGTCGACCAGTCCGTCGTCGATCGCCTGCTGCAGGCCGGCATGCGCGGCATCGTTGAACGACTGGTCGCCAATGCCGCCGACGTCGTAGGCGACGCCGACCCGGAAGGCGGCGCTGCATTGCGACGTATCGTCGCCACAGGCGGCGAGCGCGACGGCGAGCAGCCCGAGCAGCGCGGTAGGGGTCCACTGGTGTGATCGCATGCGCCTCCCGCTTGCGTGACCAGGCGATGTGGATCCGACCGATCCGCGTCGCCAGCGTTGTCATATCGCGGCCGGCGAGGCACGCCAGATGGAAATGTGGCTCACTGGCGGCGGAGTGGTCAGAGTGGGCGACGCGTGGCGGCGCGCCGCCGTGGCCCGCACGGAGATGGTGGTCGTCGCGTTGTGTGCCTCGCTGGCCGGCTGCTCGGCCGACCGCCCGCTCAACCCGTCCTTTCCGCTGACGGTCGACGCCGCGCGCCGCGCGCTGCGGCAGATGGATGCCCAGCCGCGCAGGCCGGCGCGGCCAGTGGTGGTGATCGGCGGCATCTTTGATTCGCAAGCGCACGTCGAGCGCCTGGCGGCCCGCCTACGCCAGCTCACGGCGGAGGATGCGGCCGTCGTCGCGGTCGAGGTGCGCAGCGCACCGTCGTTCGACGCGGCGTTGCGCAACCTGCATGCGGCGCTGCGAACCGGATTGCCCCACCAGCCGCCCGAGGTCGACGTCGTCGCCGTTTCAATGGGCGGGCTGGTCGCCCGCTACGCGGCGATGGATCCGGCGCACCGTCGCAGGGTCGAGCCCGACGCGCGGGCCCAGCAGCCTCCCGCACTGCGCATCCGGCGGTTGTTCACACTTGCCACGCCGCACCGCGGCGCGATCGCCGCATGGCTCCCGCTGCCGCAGGCGCGCGTGCGCGACATGCGCGCCGGCTCGCACTTTCTCGGCGGGCTCGACGCCGACCTGGCGCGACAGCGGGCGCGCGGCCTGGAGCTCTATCCATACGTCCGCCGCGGCGATGCGGTGGTCGGCGCGGCGGCGACCGCACCGCCCGGTGAGCACCCGATCTGGCTCGCCAACCAACCCTTCCAGTTTGCGCACGGATCGATCGACGCCGACGAACGGATCCTGGCGGACCTCGCCCGGCGGCTGCGCGGCGAGCCGCCGTTCTCGACCGCCCCGCGCACCCCGCTGCCACGCAACCATCGTCCGCGCTCCAGCGGCCCGCCGCGCGACGCCGTAGTCGGAGCTCAACACAGATGAACACGGAGCCCCTGCCTTCCCCGCCCAGATGAACACAGAACCCAGCCCCGGAACCCAACGAGCTTGGTCGCAATGGCGGGGGATGAGCTCTGTGGCCATCGGGGTGGGGAAGCGGGGGCTCCGTGTTCATCTGTGTTGAGTTTCCTTCCCATCACCGCGATACGTCGTCGGCATGAGCGTTGTCGGCCGCGTAGTCGAGGTGTGGCGTTATCCGGTGAAGTCGATGGGCGGCGAGTCGCTGCAGAGCGCTGCGTTCGGGCCGCTCGGCATTCCCGGCGACCGCGGCTGGGCACTGCGCGACGAGACCGCTGGCGAGATCCGCGGCGCGAAGAAGATGCCGCTGCTGATGCGCTGCCGGGCGCGCTACGACGCCGAGCCGGTCGAGGGCGCGGCGGTGCCGCCGGTGACCATGACGCTGGCCGACGGCTCGACGCTGCGCAGCGGCGACGCCGACGCGGCGGCGCGGCTGTCGGCGCTCACCGGCCGCAGCGTGACGCTGTGGCCGCTGCAGCCGCCGGAGCGCGCCGACCACTACCGGCGCGGCCTGCCCGACGATCCCGACATGGAGAAAGAGCTGCGCCAGGTGTTCGGCCGCCTGCCCGACGAGCCCCTGCCCGACTTCAGTGCCCTCCCGCCGGAGATCTTCGAGTACACCTCGCCGCTCGGCACCTACTTCGACGCCTTTCCGGTCCACCTGCTGACCACCGCCTCGCTGCGCGCGCTGGCGGCGAAGACGCCGGGCGCGCAGTTCGACGTGCGCCGCTTCCGCCCCAACCTGCTCATCGAGCCGGGCGACGGCGCCGACGGCCTGGTCGAGACCGGCTGGGACGGCAGGACGCTGCGCATCGGCGGTGCGGCGCTGCAGGTCACCATGCAGGCGATGCGTTGCAGCATGACCACGCACGCGGTCGACGACCTGCCCAAGGACCCCGCCGTGCTGCGCACCATCGTGCGCGACGCCAACCAGAACCTCGGCGCCTACGCGGTCGTCACGCAGCCCGGCGCGGTGCGCGTCGGCGACACGGTGGAGATCGACTAGGACGACCATGCGCGATCTCATCCAGGCGGCGTGGTCCGAGCGCATCCTCCCGGCACTGCACGACTACATCCGCATTCCCAACCAGTCGCCGGCGTTCGACCGCGACTGGGAGGCGCACGGGCACATGCAGCGCGCCGTGCAACTGGTCGCCGACTGGGTGCGCGCGCAGGCGGTGCCGGGGCTGCATCTCGAAGTGATCCAACTGCCCGGCCGCACGCCGCTGCTGTGGATGGACATGCCCGGCAGCGGCGACGACACCGTGTTGCTCTACGGCCACCTCGACAAACAGCCGCCGATGGAGGGGTGGAGCGACGGCCTGGGGCCGTGGTCGCCGGTGCTGCGCGACGGCAAGCTCTACGGCCGCGGCGGCGCCGACGACGGCTACGCCGCCTTCGCCTGCGTCGCGGCGCTGCAGGCGCTGGCGCAGCAGCGCGTCGCGCACGCGCGCTGCGTGGTGCTGATCGAGGCCTGCGAGGAGAGCGGCTCGTACGATCTGCCGGCGTACATCGAGGCGCTCGCCGATCGCATCGGCACGCCGAGCCTGGTCGTCTGCCTCGACTCCGGCTGCGGCAACTACGAACAGCTGTGGGTCACCACCTCGCTGCGCGGGCTGGTCGGCGGCGCGCTGACGGTGACCGTGCTCGACGAGGGGGTGCACTCCGGCGCCGCCAGCGGCGTCGTGCCGTCGAGCTTCCGCATCGCGCGCCAGCTGCTGAGCCGCGTCGAGGACGAGCGCACCGGCGAGATCCTGCCGCCGGCGTTGCACGTCCCGATTCCCGCCGAACGCCGCGCTCAGGCGGACGCCGCCGCGGCGGTGCTCGGCGACGCGATCGCCGGCAGCTTCCCATTCGCCGCGGGGACGCAGCCGGTGTCGGCCGATCCGGCCGAGCAGTTGCTCAATCGCACCTGGCGCCCGCAACTGGCGGTGGTCGGTGCGGCGGGCCTGCCCGAGCCCGGCCACGCCGGCAACGTGCTGCGGCCGCGCACGACGCTGAAGCTGTCGCTGCGCCTGCCGCCGACGCTCGACGCGGCGGTGGCGACGCGGGCGCTGCGCGAGACGCTGACCAGTGATCCCCCCTACGGTGCGCAGGTGCGCTTCGACGCGGAGCAGGGCACCAGCGGCTGGAACGCGCCGCCGCTGGCGCCATGGCTGGCCGACTCGGTGGCGCGCGCCTCGCGCGACGCGTTCGGCCGCGACGCCTGCTTCCAGGGCGAGGGCGGCACCATTCCGTTCATGGCGATGCTCGGCGAACGCTTCCCGGCGGCGCAGTTCGTCATCACCGGCGTGCTCGGTCCGCGCTCCAACGCGCACGGCCCGAACGAGTTCCTGCACGTCGCCACCGCCGCGCGGCTGACTGCCTGCGTTGCACAGGTGCTCGCCGACCACGCCCGGCGCGCCTAGCGAGCCGTTCTTCACCACGACGACGCCACCGCACGATACCGTTGCGGTCCTGTTGTGGTGGTCCGATCACGCTGCTTCGATGAGCGAGAAGCGCAAGTACTGGCGGAGTAACCGGAAGTCTTGGCGGTTGCTCGTCACGACCGTCGCACCATGGCGACGCGCGGTCAGCGCAATCAACGCGTCGTTCTGGAATGTGCGTCGGCGCTCGCGGCTCCACGACTGCTGATCGCCGATTCGTCGGATCAGGCCGCCGGCCTCCCACCAATCGTCGGTCGTCGGAGCCCAGGCGCGGCCGACCTGGCGAACGAGTGCCTGGAGACGGCGCTCCGCGTCAGCGCTACGCACGCCGCGGCGCAGCTCCGAGAGCACCACTGCGGAATGTCGCACTACGAACGATTGGCGTAGTGTCGTGAGGACGGCGTCAAACTCACCGCGAGTCCAGGCACCGATGTAGACGTTCGTGTCGAGGATCGCCCAGGGCATCTCACGGCTGCTCGATACTGCCCGGGGGGAGTGATCGGCGGCTGCGGTCCATGAAGCGCCAGAAGCGATCCATCTCGGCGACTTGCTCGACGGCCTTACGCAGGGCGTCGGCATCGCTCCGGGCGCCAAGGGCGCGCCGAGCTCGTCGCAGGATGCGTGAGTCGATGCCGGTCACCGTACGCCGAACCCGCCGTGCGCGGCTCATGGCCCGACCGTAGGGCGACGCAGAGTCGAAGGCAATCGCGGGTGTTGCTCGATGTCCAGACTCGATGCGCCGCAGTTATTCGGCGACGACGCGCTGCCCGTTGCGCAGCGCGACGTCGCCGAGCACGACGGTCTCGCCGCCGCTCAAGCCTTCGGCGATGCGGATCTTGTCGCCGACGTCGCCGGCGGTCTCGACGATCTGCGCGGTGACGCGGCCGTCGCGGACGATCCACACGACATTGTCGCCCTGGGTGTCGCGGTGCACGGCGGTGGCCGGCACCAGCACCGTCGGCTCGTCCTGTTTCTCCGGCTGCGGCGGCGCCAGGAAGGTGACGCGGGCGCTCATGTCGGGCAGCAGTTTCTCGTCCGGGTGCAGGATGTGCACCTCCACCTTGAGCGTGCCCTTCTGGCGATCGACCTGCGGGTAGAGCTTGACCACCTCGGCCTCGTACTTGAGGTCCTGATAGGCGTCCGGCGTCACCTGCGCCGGCTGGCCGAGCTTGACGCGGTTGAGGTCGGACTCGTTCACGTCCACCTCGGCGCGCATGTCGGTGAGGTTGGCGAGGCGGATCAGGTCGCCCGACCCGGCGAAGCCGCCCGGCACGGCGATCTCGCCGACCTCCTTCAGCTTCGCCAGCACGACGCCGTCGGCCGGCGCGCGCAGCAGGGTGTAGTCGAGATCGACGCGCGCCTGCTCGAGCTGCGCGTCGAGTTGGGCGATCGCGGCGCGCGCGACGGCGGCCTTGTTGACCAGCACGTCGAGCTCCTGCTGCGAGATGACGCCGTCGCCGCGCAGCGCGCGGCCGCGCGCCAGGTCGGCGTCGGCGAGCGCCAGATCGGCCCGCGCCGAGGCGATGTTGGCCTCGATGCCGCTGACGCGCGCCCGGTAGTCGCGGTCGTCGAGTTGCACGAGCGGGTCGTTCTTCTTCACGCTCTGGCCTTCCTCGACGAAATAGTGGTCGATGCGGCCCGGCACGCGCACGCCGATCGAAACGTAGCGGTCGCCGGTGACGACGTAGCCGGAGCCCGACAGCAGCGGTGCCGGTCCGGTCTCGGCGCCGCTGCTGCGCTGCGCCGTCGCCACCTGCACCGGCACCGGTCGCGTCATCACCGCCCATGCTGCCGCCGCGCCGGCGACCAGCAGGACGAGGATCAGCGGGGTCACCCAGCGCCGCGGCTTGCGCGCCTTGCGTCGCGGCGCCGCGCGCTCGATGCGCAACGAGGCCAGGTCGTTGCGCAGCTCGTCTTCGCGTTCGGGCGGCATCGGCGGGAATCTAGGAGACGACGGTGAGGGCGGCAACCGGGGGTTCAAGCTGTTAGGCTGCTAGGCTGTTACGCTGTTAGTGCCGCCACCGGCCGCGCCGGAACACTCGAGCGAGAAACGCGCGTGCTCGCCGCTGAGAAGATCACCACCAAGACACCAAGGCACCAAGGTCTGAGGTCAGCTTGGTGTCTTGGTGCCTTGGTGGCTGGCCTTGCTCCTGTGCGTGAAGTTTCAGGTCAGGGGGCCGCAATATTCTCCGACCCCGTAACAGCCTAAC
>JANRJF010000429.1:0-35730 GCA_033764095.1 Deltaproteobacteria bacterium
TCCTTGATGTCGAACTGGCCGTCGCCGTCCATGTAGAACGTGTAGCGCTTGGTCGCTGCCGCCCAGCCGGTGCGCAGCGCGCCGCCGTAGCCCTTGTTCTGCACGTGGGTCTGCGGCTTGACGCGCGGGTTCTCCTGGTGCAGGCGGGCGAGGATCTCGCCGGTGCGATCCTTACTGCCGTCGTTGACCGGCAGGATCTCGTAGTCGAGGCCGAGCGGCTCGAGGTAGGCGACCACCTGCTTCACCACCCGCTCGATGTTCGCCTCTTCGTTGTAGGCCGGCAGGATCACCGACAGCGCGTCGACCGCGCCGGTCGCCTTGCCTTTCGTCGCCTCGCTCATAATACAGTCCCCTCGGTCGTGGCCGGCTGATGATCATCGAGTGTCCCCATTGCGGCACCCGCTTTCGTTTCGACGAGCGGCAGGTCTCGGACAGCCGATCGATGCTCAAGTGCGCGCGCTGCAAGCGCGTCTTTCCGGCTCCGGGTCATCAGTCTCCAGCGCGCCCGCGCCCGAAGCCGCCGGCGTCGGATCCGAACCTGTCGTTCGACTTCGACGACGATGACGAGTGGCGGGCGCCAGAATTGACCTCTGAGGATGTACCGGAAGACGGCTTCCTGCTCAACGCTCCGGCCGCCCCCAAGGCGCCGCGCCCCAAGCCGCGCAAGCGGCCGCCGGCGCCGGAGCAGACGGCGCTGCGCTTCGACGCCGCGGCCGAGGAGGGCGAGGACGACGAGGAGCCGGAGGAGGACGACGACGCGCTGGCCGACGACGACCAGGCCGACGACGCCGACGCGGACGACCCGGCGGTGCCGGCGCGCGCGGCGGTGGAAGCGGACGCGCCGTTGCTGATCACCGACGACGAGCCGGCGCCGCGCAGCGTGTCGCGCAAGAAGCCGCCGCTGGCGGCGCGGGCGGCGCCGCCGCGCATGCGCGGCGGAGGAGGAGGCATCGGGGTGCGGTCGGTATTCGTGTTCCTCGCCGTGGTGGTGGGCGCCTACGGGGCGCTCACCTGGTCACTGCTCGACGATCCCGACTGGGCGCGCCGGCTGACGCTGTCGCTGCCGGTGATCGGCTCGACGCTGCGCGAGCGCAGCGCCGGCGACGCCGTCGCGCTGATCGACGTCGAAGGACACTATGAGCGGACCAAGGACGGCAAGGCGGTGTTCGTCATCACCGGCAAGGCAGTGAACCGCTCACCCGAGTCGCTGCGCAAGCTGGAGATCCTCGCCGTCCTGTACGACGCCAACCAGCAGCGCATCGAGCAGCAGGTCACCGCCTGCGGCAACCCGCTGGAGGCGAAGATCCGCGAGCTCAGCGTGCCTCAGGTGTCGATCCTGCGCAGCATCAAGCCGCCGCCCGACTTCGGCGTGCAGCCCGGCGCGCAGTGCCCATTCGCCAGTATCTTCGTCGACGTACCGGAGCGCGCCGCGACCTATACGACCGAGGTCTCGCGCGCGCAGCGCACCACCTGACCGAGCCCGGTCGGCCGGGCCGTTCAGGCCTGGCGCGGCGGCTCGTCGCCGGCGGGCGGCGGCGGGTCGGTCTTCGGCGGCGTCACGTCGATCTCGTCCGGGCGCGAGACTTCCTTCTTGAAGCTGCGGATCCCGCGGCCGAGACCGGAGCCGATCTCGGGCAGCTTGCCCGCGCCGAAGATGATCAGGACGATCACCAGAATGATGATCATCTCGCCAATGCCGAGACCAAACATGCCGCGACCCTAGTCAAGCCTCCCGAGCGGCGCAAGGGCGAACGTACACCGCCTGGCGGTCGCCTTTGTTTCGCCACCGCGCCTCGCTAATCTGGCGCGATGCAGCCGCGCGCCCGGAGTGCGATCAGCACCGCGCTCTCGCTCGCCCTGCACATGCTGCTGCTCTTCTGGGTGATGGGGGTGACCATCAGCCAACCGCCGAGCAGCGAGCCGCCTCCCCTGCCGGTCAAGATCCTCGAGCCGCGCCAGCGTCCGCTGCCCAAGCCGGCCAAGCCGCCGCAGCAGGTGGCCAAGGCGCAGCCGCCGGCGCCGCCGGTGCAGGAGCCGCCCCCGGACGTGCCGCCGGAGCCCAAGCCCGAGGCCCAGCCGGAGAAGAAGCTGCCGCTGCCGGAGCAGATCGTCAGCCCGCCGGACGTGCCGCCCAACGCCGCCCCGCCCGACACGCGGCTGAAGAGCGACCGCGACGTGACGGTCGAGAAGCAACAGGTGAAGAAGGGCGAGCCCAAGCCGGGCGAGTCGGCACCGGGCGAATCGGCCGCCGCCGAGAAAGCCAAACCGCCGCCGAAGCCACCGGCGCCGAAGCCGCAGGCCAAGCCGGCCGCCAAGCCGGCGGCGCCGGGACGCGAGAAGCCGCCGCAGGTGGCGGCGTTGAAGAACCTCGACCTGCTGCCCAACGCGCTCAAGCTGGCGCAGGAGGGCTATGGCCAACCGGCCGAGGAGATCCCGCAGGAGGAACGCGTCGAGCGCCGCCTGACGCGCGGCGGCGCCGACGGCCTGTTCATCCCCACCGGACCGACCGGCACGCTCGACTACCTGCCCGACATCCGCGAGGGCGACATCACGCTGCTCAACACCAAGGCCGACATGTTCGCGCCGTTCGTGCGCCGCGTCGCCGTGCGCGTCTTCCAGAACATGCTCATCACGCTGAAGAAGGACCTCGGCAACGCCAACCTGTCGACGTTGGAGAACGTCGAGGCCGAGGCGGTGATGAGCCCGGGCGGCGAGATGCTCGGCTATTCCGTCACCAAGCGCTCGACGCGCGTCGCGCTGTCGCTCGACCGCCGCCTGCAGCAGGCCTGCACGGTCGGCTTCTTCGACCGCAACCCGCCGCCCGGGGCGCGCGCCAAGGACGGCAACATCCATTTCGTCTTCGTCGCCACGTTCGAGGCGCAGCCGACCCCGCGCGGCCTCGCCTACGCGGTGATGCTCGGCACCGGACTGCTCTGACGGAGATTATCGCCATGGTGTGGCTGCAGGCGCTGTTGCTGGGGCTGGTCGAGGGCGCCACGGAATTCCTGCCGGTCTCCTCCACCGGCCACCTGATCATCGCCTCCGACTGGCTGCACTTTCCCGAAGCGCAGCGCGCCACCTTCGAGATCTTCATCCAGCTCGGCGCCATCCTGGCGGTGTACTGGCATTACCGCCGCGAGCTGCTGGCGCTGGCCGCCGGCGCGACGCGCGAACCGGTGGCGCGCGACCTGGTTGGCAAGCTGCTGCTCGCCTTCCTGCCGGCGGCGGCGGTCGGCTTCGTCGCGCACCACTGGATCGAGGCGCACCTGTTCAGCGTCCCCGCCGTCGCCTGGGCGCTGATCGTCGGCGGCGTCCTGATGTGGATCATCGACCGCGCCCCGCGCACCGCCAGCGTGCACCGCATCGAGGCGGTCGGCTGGCGCGCCGCCCTCGCCATCGGCGCCGCGCAGGTGGTGTCGCTGTTCCCCGGCATGTCGCGCGCCGCCGCGACCATCGTCGGCGGCCTGCTCGCCGGACTCGACCGCCCCACCGCGACGCAGTTCTCCTTCTACCTGGCGCTGCCGACGCTCACCGCCGCCAGCCTCTACAGCCTGCTGAAAGCGCTCGGCGACATCGACGCCGGCGCCGCCGGCGCCCTCGCCGTCGGCTTCGTCGCCGCCTTCGTCACGGCCCTGGCGGTCATCCGCGTCTTCCTGCGCTACGTGCAGACGCACGACTTCGTGCCCTTCGCGATCTACCGCATCGCCTTCGGACTGCTGCTGCTGCTCTGGGGGCGATGACCAGGCGCCGCGGCAGCGCGCGCGGCGGCACACATCCGACCTCGCCATCCTGCTCGTCGCCCGCCATCACATTTCGCACCATTTCAGCGCGGGAAAACTGGTGGGCGCCGGGCAGCGGCGCGCGCTTTAATCCTTGACAGGGATGGCCGAAGCGGGCACAAAAAGGCCGTCTTCGGAATCCGCAGCGCGCGATGACGGTGGGCTGATGAGACGAGATCGCTGGCTGATCTTCACTTTTGTTCCGGCGCTCCTGCTGTTCAACGCCTTCGTCGTCCTCAACTACACCGGCCTCGCCTACGAACCCTTCAGCTGGAAGGCGTTCGCCCAGATGTACCCGGACGGCGCCGCGTGTGTCCTCGACGCCGATTGTCAGTCGGGCAACTGCGTCGATGACGTCTGCTGCAACAGCGCGTGCGACGGGCCGGACCAACTGTGCGATCAGCCCGGCCGCGAGGGCACCTGCGTGACCGTCCAGACCGCGCCGGCGCCGGCGTTGTCGGGCCTCGGCCTGCTGGTCGCGTCGCTGATCCTCACCGGGTTGGGCGGCATCGGCCTGCTGCGCCGGCGGCGCGCCAACTCCTGAAGTCGGGCTCCCGCCGTCGGAGCGGAAGCGCCAGCCCTCGCGACGCGTCGCGTGAAACTGGCAGCCGTCCCAGTCGCCGCCGGCGTCCTGCTGGCGATCTACGTCGCCGCGTTCGTCGCCCTGCCGCCGGGCGTCTTCTACTCACCGGACGAGGGCGCCAAGTACCTGCAGCTGCGCACCATCGGCTGGGATGGCGGCCTGACCTACCGGGTTGCCTACGGCGGCGGCGATCTCGATCCGACCTACCGCTTCTACCCCACCCACTGTCGCCACCTCGACATCTACCCGCTGCCGCTACCCGACGGCGGCGTGCGCCTGCAGTGGCCGATCTGGTTCGCCCTCGTCACCGCCTGGCCGACGGCACTGCTCGGCTTGCGCGGCCTCTACGTCGTCCCGCTGCTCAGCGGCTGGATCGCCGCGCTGCTGAGCGGCTGGCTGGCGGCGATCTACGACCGCCGCCTGGCCGCCTGGGCGATTCTCGCCGTCGGCCTGGCGACGCCGGTGGCGTTCTTCAGCCAGACCTATTGGGAGCACACGCTGGCGACCGCTCTGGCGCTGGCGGCGGTCGCGCTGCTCGCCGCGCGCGACGCCCGCCCCGGCGTCGCGTGGCTGGGACTGCCACTGCTGCTGGCGGCGATCGCACTGCGCATCGAACTGGTCGCCCTGGCCGCCGCCGTCGGGCTGGCCCTCTGGATGACCCCGGCCGCCTCCGGCGCGACGACGCGCCCGCCGCGCTGGTGGCTGCGGCTGGCCGCCGGCGCGCTCGGCCTTGCCGCGGGGCTGGCCTGGCTGGCGCCCTTCATTCCCTTTCGCCACGTCTGGGCGCTCAGTGAACTGCCCGACTACCTGCGCGGCGCGGTCGCCAAGCTGCCGCATCTGCGCGCGGCGCTGGTCGCGCTGCTGATCGACGCGCCGGGCAACAGCGCGCCGGCGCTGCCGGAATGGACACGCGCCGTCGCCGCGCTGGCGTTTGGCGCGGCCGCCGCGGCGCCGTTTCTGCCCGGCCGCGCGCGCAACGCGGTTGGCGTCGCCGCATGCAGCGTGGCGCTGGTCTTCAGCGCCACGCTGGCGTCGCATCCGGCGCCCTACATGTCGGTGCACGGCCTGCTGCCGGTGGCCCCGTTCCTCATCCTGGCCGCCTGGGCGCTGCCCGACGCGCTGCGCAGCCGCCGCGTCGATCGTCGCTTCGTCGCCTGCCTGACGGTGCTGTACCTGGTGTGCGGCACCGCCCTGCAGTTCATCTTCACCATCGATGCGGAGGGCCGCTACCGCACCGGCCTCGAATGGGGCAATCGCTACCTGATGCTGCTCTATCCGCTCGGCACCGTGTTGGCGCTGGCGGGTATCACCGCCTGGCGGCGCGCCACCGACGGCGCGCTGCGCCAGCTGGTCACCGGCCTGGCCGTGGCGTTGCTGCTGTGCGGCGTGCAGAGCGGGCTGCGCGGCCTGTGGGTCTTGTACGGCAGCCGCACGCTGGTCGCCGAGTGGCAGGCCGCCGTCGCTCGACACGGTCCGCTGGTCAGCGACATCTGGTGGCTGCCGGCGGCGATGGCGCCCCATTTTGCGAACGAGCCGATGTTCTGCGTACGCGATCGGGCGGAGCTGGCGGAGTGGATCGAGCTGGCCGCCGCGCACGGCGTCGAGACCTTCACCGTGGCGACCTTCCGCGACCTCGCCCCGCCCGCTGCGGCGGCCGCCGACGCCGGGCGCGTCCCGGTCGCCGGACTGCGCGTCACCCGCTACCGGCTCGGCGGTGGTTGACCGCGCCACGCGGCGTCGGGATTGGTGCACGCGCGTGCGCGTTCTGCTGCTCTGCCAGCTCCTGCCGTACCCCGCCGACAGCGGGACGCGGATGAAGACCTGGAACCTGGTGCGATGGCTCGGCGCGCGCACCGAGCTCACCCTGGTCGGCTTCGCGCGCGACGAGTCACACGACGACCTGGCGGTGCTGCGGCGGCACTGCAGCGTGGTCCACACCGTGCCGCTGACGCGCGAACCGTGGCGCGACGGGCTGGCGCTGGGCCGCACGCTGTGGTCGGGCCGGCCGTGGGTGATCGAGCGCGACCGCCGGCGCACCATGCACGCGCTGGTGCGCGCGGTGACGCGCGCGCAGCGCTTCGACGTCGTCCACATCGACCAGCTCACCATGGCGCAGTACGCCGGGGCGTGCGCCGCGGCGCACACCGTGCTCGACCTGCACGACGTCCTCTCGCGACTCTCCGCGCAACTCGCGGCCAGCCCGCACGCGCCATGGCAGGCCTGGCTGTGGCGGCGCGACTGCCGGCGCTTGCGCGCGTACGAGCGATCTATCGCGCAGCGCGTCGACACGATCCTCACCGTCAGCCAGGCCGATCGCCGCGCGCTGGCGGAGGTGATCGGCCCCGGCCGGCAGGTCACCGTGCTACCGATCGGCATCGACGTCGAGGCGCTGGCGCCGCTGGCGCGGGCGGACGGCGGCGCACGCATCGTGTACATCGGGACCATGTTCTGGCCACCCAATGCGGAGGCGGTGGCGTGGTTCCTCCGCGCCGTCTGGCCACGCATCCGCGCCGCGCGTCCCGACGCGCAGTTCGCGGTGATCGGCGCCCGGCCGCCGCGCGCGCTACGCGCCGCGGCGCGCGGTGATCGTCGCGTGTCGTTTCACGGCTACGTCGCCGACCCCGCGCCGCTGCTCGCCGGTGCGGCGGTGACCATCGCGCCGCTGCGGTCGGGCTCCGGCATGCGCGTCAAGATCCTGACCGCGCTGGCCCAGGAGCTCCCGGTGGTGACGACCAGTCTCGGCTGCGAGGGCATCGACGTCGTTGCCGGCCGCGACGCGCTGATCGCCGATACGCCTGAGGCGTTCGCCGCGGCGACGCTGCGGCTGCTCGACGATGCCGCCCTGGGACGCGAGTTGGGCCGCAACGGCCGGCGCCTGATCGAGGCGCGCTACGACTATCGCAGCGTGCTGGCTGGCCTCGAACCGATCTACGGCGCCGGCCCGGCGGGCGGGCCCAGGTCGTCGTGAGCGGCACCGGCCGTACCGCGCTCGCGGCAGCGGCGGCGTTCGGCCTGCCGTTGGCGTTGTACGCGTCCACCGCGGCGCCGACCGTCTACGGCGTCGACAGCGCCGAGCTCACCACCGGCGCGTATCTGCTCGGCATCGTCCATCCGCCCGGCTCCCCCGCCTACCTGCTGATCGGCCATGTGTTCACCTGGCTGCCGATCGGCGACGTCGGCTTTCGCCTGAATCTGCTCTCGGCAGTGTCGGCGGCGGCATGTTGCCTGCTGCTCTTCGACGTCATCCTCCATCTCACCGCGCAGCGCGGCATCGCATTGTCGAGCAGCCTGGTCGCCGCGGCCACATACTCGCTGTGGAGCAGCGCCGTCGCGGCGGAGGTCTACGCGCTGCAGGGCGCCTGCCTGCTGGCGCTCGTCGCCCTGGGGCTGCGGTGGCGCGGCAGCGGTCGGCGCGCGACGTTGATCGGGTTGGCCTGGCTGGCCGGCATCAGTCTCGGCGTGCACCTCGCCGCGGTCTTGCTGCTACCGGGCCTGGCGATCCTGCTCTTCGCCCCGCCGCGACCGGCGAGCCGGCGCGCCGCACCACTGGTCGCGGCCGCCCTGGCGTTTCTGTCGGGTGCGGCGGTGTACCTCTACCTGCCGCTGCGTCATCTCGCCGCGTTGCCGCTCGATCCGGCGCGCGACTACTGGCGCATCGACCTCGCCACCTGGAGCGGCTTCTGGTGGATGGTCAGCGGTGGCGGTTTCCGCCGGCTGTTCTTCGCCGTGCCGTGGCCGGCGGTGCCGGCCGGCCTGATGCACCTCGCGTTCTGGTTGTGGAGCAACTTCCTCGGGTTCGGCGCGCTGGTCGGCGTTCTTGGGCTGCTCGCCGGCCTGCGTCGGGCGCCGGCGGTACACGCCGGTCTGTCGCTGATGGGACTCGGCCATCTGGCGTTTTTCGTCCGCTACGGCGCCGGCGACCGCGACATGATGAATCTGCCGGTCCTGCTGTTGTGGGCCATCTGGATCGGCGTGGGCGCCGCGACGATCGCGCGGCGGCTACGCAGCCGCCGCGACGCCGCCGCCGGGCGGCTGGCGGTCGAGGTCGGTCTCGTCTCGCTCGCCGCGCTGCTGCTGGCGGTCAACCGGCCGTGGGTCGACCTGCACACCGACCGTTCGGCACGGGAGCGCGGCGTCGCCCTGCTGGCGGCGCTCGATCCGCAGGCGGTGCTGGTCGGCAGCTGGCCGGATCTGCGCCTGGTCGAGTACCTGCAGCAGGTGGAGGGACAGCGGCCCGACGTGCAGCCGGTCGATGCGTTCTTCGCGACTCCCGCCGAACGCGCCGCGCGCATCGCCGCCGGGCTCGCCAGCGGACGCCCGGTCTATGTCAGCACCTGCCGCGATCTGCCCGACGCGCGCCTGACGTGCGAGCCGGTCGCCGGCTGCGACTGCTTCCGGCTGCGGTCGCCGGCGCGCGAGTGATCGCCGGCAGCCGCCGGCGGCGGACCGCGCGCCGACCTGCCGGGCGGCGATCGAAAGTGTCTTGATCAGATTTAGGGATCGCGCAGAGTAAAGCCGTTGCGCCGCCGCGCGGCCTGTCGTATGAGCGCCCCACGGTTGCGAGCGGTTCAGGTGGGAGGAGCAATCGATGGGTGAAGGCAGCGGCGCCCACGGCGACGATCCGACGGGTAGCGACACCACGCCGCAGACGCTTGGACGGCGACGCCTGTTGCAGGTCCTTGGCGTCGCCAGTGGCGGCACGATCGCCAGCCTGCTGCCGCCGAGCTGGACCAAACCGCTGATCGAAGCGGTCGTGCTGCCGGCGCACGCGCAGACCAGCCCGGGCATGAGCCCGAGCCCGACGCCGTCGCCGTCGGAACCCCCGCCGAGTCCGTCGATCAGCCCGTGCCCGAGCCCCTCGGCGAGCGAGTCGCCGACCCCGACTCCGACCGAGACACCCACCGCGACGCCGACGGAAACGCCGACCCAGACGCCGACGGAAACCCCGACCCAGACGCCGACGGAAACCCCGACCCAGACGCCGACAGAAACGCCGACCCAGACGCCGACGGAAACCCCGACCCAGACGCCGACGGAAACCCCGACCCAGACGCCGACCCCGACCCAGACGCCGACACAGTCGCCGACGCAAACGCAGTCCCAGACGCCGACGCTGACGCCGAGCGGCACGCCCACCCCGACTCCGTCGATCACCGGGAGCGGCTCACCGACCCCCACCCCATCGCGAAGCCAAACGCAGACCCCGAGCCCGACGCCGTCGCCAACCCCGGGAGATCCGTCGCCGACGCCGTCGCCGACGCCGTCTCCAAGCCCGGGAGATCCGTCGCCGACGCCGACCGAAACCCCGACCCAGACCCCGACCCAGACGCCGACCCAGACGCCGAGCCAGACGCCGACCCAAACCCAGACGCCGACCCAGACCCCGTCCCAAACGCCGACCCAAACGCCAAGCCAGACGCCGTCCCAGACGCCGACCCCAACTCCATCGCCGACCAGCGCCTAGATGACGTGATCGATCTCACCGTCGTCACCTGCGTGACGCCGAGCCTGCTCGGCGATCCGGGCGTCGATCGCGTCGCCCGACTGCTCGAACCGCTCGTCGCCGGCGAAGTGTCGCTGGTCGTGTACGTCGAGCGCAGCTGGAGGGCGCCGCTGTCCGTCCACCCGTCGCTGGCCGGCGTGCGATGGCAGGACACCTCGGCAGCGCAGCGTTGGGCAGGGTTTTCGCACCGGGGCGAGCTCGCGGCCGCACACGCGGCGGCCGCGTCGAGCCGGCGCCCGAGCCTCGACTACTTCGTCACCACGCTCACGCGCATGGGGATGCTGCACGACCAGAGCATCTGGAATCCCTTCGGCACCCGCTACCTGGCCTGGATCGACGCCGACCTGAGCACCTCGGTACACCCGCGCTACTTCACCGACGAACGGTTGATCACCATGCTGCCCTGCCTGATGGAACGGTTCCTGTTGCTGACGCGGCCGCGCGCCGTCACCGACGCCGCCGGCGTCGCCGGCGCGGCGCGCGTCCAGAGCCAGCTGTTCGGCGGCGAGCTGTCGCAGATCGCCGAGGTCAACGCGCGCTACTATCAGCTGCTCGCCGAACGCCTGCGGCATGGCGAGCTGCCGTCCGCCGACGCGCTCTTCAGCCGCATCCTCGCCGCCGAGCCCGAGCGCTTCGATCGCGTCGTGCTGCAGGACAACGGCCTGCTCGGCCCGCTCTTCGAAGCCATGCGCGCCGGACAGGTCCCGCTCGAGCGCACCGTCGTCTATTGACCGCGGCAGTGGCGCACCGATGCAGGACCTGACGCTCGTCACCGGCTTGTTCGATCTCGGCCGCGGCGCCGCGGTCGAGAACCTCGGCAGCGGCTTCGTGCGGCCATTCGAGTCGTATCTCGAGAACTTCGCCCGCCTGCTCGCCGTCGACGTCCCGATGAGCATCTACGTCGAGCCGGCGCACGAAGCGTTCGTCTGGCGCCATCGCCGCAGCGACAACACCCGCGTCTTCCACCGCAGCCCGCAGAGCTTCCGCAGCGAGTTCCCCTTCTACGATCGGGTCCAGGAGATCCGCCGCGATCCCGCCTGGCGCGCGCGCGCCGGTTGGCTGGCCGAGAGCCCGCAGGCGAACCTGGAGCTCTACAACCCGATGGTGATGAGCAAGATGGGGATGCTGCACGACCAGAGCATCATCAACCCGTTCGGCTCCAGCCACCTGCTGTGGATCGACGCCGGCCTCGCCAACACCTGCGCCGGCTACCTCGGCGACGCGCGCTGGCCGGCGCGCATCGTCCCGCTGCTGCGCAAGTTCCTCTTCGTCTGCTTTCCGTACGAGGACGGCTACGAGATCCATGGCTTCGACCGCCGCGCCATCGCCGACCTGGCCCGCACCGACCACGTCCGCTGGGTGGCGCGCGGCGGGCTGTTCGGCGGCGCGCGTCACGCGATTCCGCGCGCCAACGCCCTCTACTATCGGCTGCTCGAGATCAGCCTGGCGCAGGGCGAGATGGGCACCGAGGAGAGCATCTTCTCGATCATGACCTACCGCGAGCCGCAGCACTACGACCGCTTCCACATCCAGGCGGACGGACTGCTCGGCACCTTCTTCCACGCCCTGATCCACGAGCCGGTGCGGGTGGTGACCACCGAGCCCGTGGCCGTGTCGCCGCAGGTGATTCACAGCGAGCGTCCGAAACCACGCGCCTTCGATCCATCCAGCGTCGATCTCGACCGCCTGTCGACGGCGCTCTACGTCGTCACCTTCAACAGCCCGCCGCAGCTGCGCCTGCTGCTGGACAGCTGGACGGCGCAGCCGGAGTTCCTCACCCGCACCACCCGCTACCTGATCGACAACAGCACCGACCTCGGCACCACGCCCGCCTACGCGGCACTCTGCGAGGAATTCGGCTTCGTGCACCTCAAACGCGACAACGTCGGCATCTGCGGCGCGCGCCAACTCGCCGCCGACCACTTCGCCGCCGGCCCGCACGACTACATGTTCTTCCTCGAGGACGACATGCTGGCGCAGCCGCGCGACGCCGCGCCGTGCGCCAACGGCTTTCCGGGCTGGGTCGAGGGCCTGTACGAGAAGGCGCTGCTGATCATGGAGAAGGAGGGCTTCGACTTTCTCAAGCTCTGCTTCACCGAGGCATACGGCAGCAACGCGCAGCAGTGGGCCTGGTACAACGTGCCGCCGCGCGTGCGCCGCGAGGTGTGGCCGGAGAGCCCATCGTTGCCGCACCAGGGCTTTGCCGAGGCGATTCCGGCGACACGCTTCGACGCGATCAGCTCGGTCAACGGCCTGCCCTACGCGAGCGGCGAGGTGTACTACGCCAACTGGCCGCAGGTCGTCAGCCGCGCCGGGAACCAGCGCATGTTCCTCGATTCACGCTGGGCGCGGCCGTTCGAGCAGACCTGGATGTCGCACATGTTCCAACTCAGCCGCGCCGGGACGCTGCGCTCGGCGGTGCTGCTCGCCTCGCCGATCCGCCACTGTCGCGTCCACCACTACGTCGGCTCGGAGCGCAAGGAATCATGAGCCCGTCGATCTTCGTCAGCATCGCCGCGTACCGCGAGTTCGATCTCGTCAACACGCTGCGCGACTGTTTCGCGCAGGCCGCCGATCCGGAGCGGCTGCGCGTCTGCATCTGCTGGCAGCACGAGGCGAGCGAGTCGTTGCAGGAGTTCGAAGCCGATCCGCGCGTCGACATCATCGACGTCCCGTACCAGGAGAGCCGCGGCGTCTGCTGGGCGCGGCACGAGATCCAGCGGCGCTACGACGGCTCGCCCTACACGCTGCAGATCGACGGCCACCACCGCTTCGCCCCGGGCTGGGACGCGCAGCTGATCGACATGATCGAGCAGCTGCGCCACAAGGGCGTCGCCAAGCCAATCCTCACCGGCTACGTGCCCGGCTACGACCCCTGGAACGATCCGGCCGGACGCGTCCGCGACGTCTGGGGCCTCGGCATCGACCGCTTCGAGGGCGGCGGCGTGGTGTTCATGCGGCCCTTCGTGCTGCCGGCCGATCTCACCGAGCCGGTGCCGTGCCGCTTCTGGTCGGCGCACTTCAGCTTCACCATCGGCCGCTTCAACGAAGAGGTCCTGATCGACCCGCACGGCTACTTCCACGGCGAGGAGATCGTCACCTGCGCGCGCGCCTACACGCACGGCTACGATCTCTTCACTCCGCATCGCACGCTGCTGTGGCATGAGTACTCGCGCAAGGGGCGCATCTGTCACTGGAACGACCATGCCGACTGGGGCCTGCGCAACACCCGCGCGATCAACCGCTACCGGCGCCACCTCGGCGTCGACGGCACGGTGCGCGAGGACCAGTCGCCGTACGACCTGGGATCGGAACGCAGCCTGACCGACTACGAACGCTACGCCGGCATCGAGTTCGCCACCCGCGGCGTGCAGCGCCGCACCGTCGCCAACGCCATCCCCCCCGATCCGTTGCAACACGCCTCCGACGAGCAGTGGCGCGCCGAGCTGCTGATCAGCCATTGTGCCGACGTGTGGATCGAGCGGGCGCGCCTGGAGTTCGACGACCTCAACATGTGGGGCATCTTCGCCAATGCCGCGGACGGCACCGAGTTGCACCGCGAGGACTACCTGCGCGACCGCTACTCGCCGATCCTGACCAGCCAGTCCGGCGACCACATCGGCTTCTTCATCTCCTTCTTCGATCAACGGCGGCCGGACCGGTGGACGGTGTGGCCGCACAGTCTGCAGCGCGGCTGGCTGCCGCGCGTCGACGGCGCGTGGCCGCGTCCCGCTCCGACCCCGCCGACGGATCCGCGCTGAGCACCGCGAGGAGACTATGGATCGCACCAAGACGCCCAAGCAGACCGGCGGCTACGAATCGGCCGACCTGGAAGGCGAGTTCATGCTCTACCATTCGCAGTTGGCCAAGGCGCTGTACCTGAACGAGACCGCGTCGCTGATCTGGAAGCTGTGCGACGGCACGCGCAGCGTCGGGGCCATCGAAGGGCTGCTGCGCGACGCCTATCCGGACGCGCCGGACCTCACGCGCGACGTCGACGACGCCTTCAAGACGCTCATCGACCACGGGGTGCTGGAGCTCTCGTGACCGTCCGCGGGCACCGCGTCGTGCCGTTCGCCGGGCAGATCGTCGGCGTCGAATGGAGCGGCGCCGGCGCGCGCGACGCGGCCGAGCTGGCGTTCGGCGGCGTCGCCGCCGACGACGACCGCTTGCCGGACGTCATCTTCCGCCTCGGCACCGACGACGACTCCCCGCTCCTCACCCTGTACTGCGGCCGCATCTGCCTGTACCGCGGTGAATCGATCGGCGCCGGCGCCCACCTGCTGCTGCAGGCGGCGCTCGATCACCTGGTGCGGCAGTGCGATGCCGGCCTGGTGATCCACGCCGCCGTGCTCGGCTGCGGCGACGACGCGCTGCTGCTGCCCGGCCCCACCGGCAGCGGCAAGACGATGCTGTCCGCCTGGCTCAGCCTGCGCGGCCTGGCGCCGCTGTCCGACGAGGCGTGCTTCCTGCGCGATGCCGAGTCGCGGCTGGAGAGCTTTGCACGCCCGTTCTGCTTCAAGGGCCCGTGGGCGGAGCTGCTCGGGGTCGCCGCGCCGGACCACCGCCGCGTGCTGCAGGACGACAGCGTCAGCCTGGTGCCGCGCGACCTGTTCGGCAGCGCGCCGCGCGCGGCGGCGCGCGCACCGCGCCTGATCGTCTTCCCGCACTTCGCGCCGGACGCGTCGTTTGCCCTCGATCGCCTGTCGCCGGCGCGCGCCGCGGTGCGCCTGATGGAAACCGTCGCCAACGCCCGCAATCTGCCCGATCACGGCGTCGGCCGCGTCACCGATCTGGCCCGCCGCGTCGATACGTACAGCCTGACCTATGGCCGCTTCGACCAGCTGGCGCCGTTCGCCGCGCTGCTCGAGTCGCTGGCGTGAGGGCCATGGGCGACCGCATCTTCATCCAGATCGCCGCCTACCGCGATCCCGAGCTGCTGCCGACGCTGGCCGACTGCCTGGCGCGCGCCGCCAACCCCGATCGCCTGGTCTTCGGCCTCTGCTGGCAGCACGACGAGCACGAGACGCTCGGCGACTACGCCCGCGACCGGCGCTTCCGCATCATCGACATCGACTACCGCCGCTCGCGCGGCCCGTGTTGGGCGCGCCATCGCATTCAGCAGCTGTACGACGGCGAGCCGTACACGCTGCACCTCGACTCGCATCACCGCTTCGTCGAGGGATGGGACGAGCTCTGCCTCTCGATGTTCCACGGTCTGCAGGATCGCGGCGTCGCCAAGCCGCTGCTGACCAGCTACGCGCCGGTGTACGTGCCGGAGGACGACCCCAACGGGCGCGTCGCACTGCCGTACCGGATGCGCTTCCGCAAGTTCACCGCGCCCGGCCCGGTCGAGGCACTGCCGGAGACCATCGACGACTGCGCGACGATGACCGCTCCGCTGCCGGCGCGCTTCTTCTCCGCCCACTTCGCCTTCACCCTCGGCCAGTTCTGCACCGAGGTGCCGCACGACCCGAAGCTCTACTTCTTCGGCGAGGAACCGACGATCGCGGTACGCGCGTACACGCACGGCTACGATCTCTACCATCCGCACCGCCTTGTCCTCTGGCACCACTACGGCCGCGACAAGCATCCCAAGCACTGGGCCGACCACGCGCAGTGGCCCTTCCACGATCACCGCAGCCTGGAGCGCGTGCGCCAACTGCTGCGCGTCGACGACGCGGCGCCCGAGATCGACTTCGGGCGCTTCGGCCTCGGCAGCGTGCGCTCGTTGCGCGACTACGAGCTGTACGCCGGCATCTCCTACCGGCTGCGCGGCGTCTCCGACCACGCCCTGCGCAACCTGCCACCGCCAGAGCCGGTGGCGCCCGCCGACGACGCCGAGCTGCGGGCGCGCTACTATCGCGAGCAGCGCTTCCGGGTGCGGCTGGCGCCGGACGAGGTGCGCGACGAGGCGTCCGACTACGACTTCTGGTACGTCGGCGCGCACTCACACGATGCGGTCGAGCTGTACCGCTACGACCTGCAGGGCCAGGAGCTGGTCGACTTCCTCGCCCGCGCGCCGTACGAGCGCGAGTTCAGCTTTCATTCCCCGCGCTTCGTCGACAGCTGGACGGTCTGGCCACACTCCGCGTCACGCGGGTGGCTGGAGAAGATCACCCGGCCGGTGGCCGGCTGACGGCGCCGGCGTCGGCCAGCAGGGCGTACAGGCGGTCGAGCACCAGCCCCTGGTACGCGCTGCCGATGTGGCAGAAGTGATCGCTCATGTCCCATCGCAGGTCGCCGCGCTCGGTTTCGAAGGGCGCCGACGCGTCGAGGACGTCGATGGCGTGCCGGGCGCAGCGCTCCGCCAGCACGGCGCGCAGCAGGCGCGTCGCCGCGACGCGCTCGGCGATGCTGCCGACGACCGGCAGGGTCGCGGACTCGTAGTCGGGATTGTCGAGCGGCGGAATCGGCGCGAACGCCACCTGCCGCAGGCGCGGATAATGGTGGCGCACCTCGAGCATGCCGCGCACGAAGTTCCGCACCAGCGTCTCGATCACCGCGTCGACCGGCTCGCCCGCCTCGCGCTCGCGTTTGATGATGTGACAGCGCGCGTCGATCTCGCCGAACACCCACACCACCGCGTCGCCGTCCTTGACGCGCGCCTCGGCCGCGATCGCGGTCAGCGCGCCCGGTTGCCCGGCGTGGTGCAGCGTGCGGCCGCCGAGATGGTGGGTGAACTGATAGGCGTAGGGAATCGGCACCGGGTTCACGTCGGCACTGCGAAGCAGCACGTTCGGGCGACAGCCGATCGACGCGTTGGGGGTGAAGCAGTTGTAGACGTGGCTGTCGCCGATCACGTGCAGCACCCCCTGCTCGATCCGGTCGGCGAGATTGAGGTTCAGGTCGTGTCGGCCCTCGAGCCCGAAGACGGCGCGGATCGCCGCCGGGGGAGACGCCACCGATCCGGCGTCCTCGAACAGATGCCGCACGTCTTCGGCGGCGGCGGGGAGCGGCACCGCCAACAGATCGGGCGCGCCGCCGCCGAAGAAACTGGCGGGCTCGTAGCCGGGCATGGCGAAGAACCCCGGCGCCGTGCCGTGGTGCGCCACCGCGCCCGCCAGCAGGTTCGAGTACACGAACTCGAACGAGAGGTGTTGATACAGCAGGCGCGCATCGACCCAGTAGTAGACGTCGGCCGCGTGAAGGCGCGCGGCAGCGATGCCGCGCAGCGCCTCGAGGCGATACGCCGGCGTCCACTCTGCCGGCAGTGCCGCCGGATGCAGCAGCACCGACGCCGACCGCGGCTCGGCGCGCAGCCGCGGCGCGATCTCGTCGCCGCACAGGACGACCAGCGGCACGGCCACCCGGCCGAGGTCGAGCCCCCACTTGATCGGCTCATCGTCGGCGATGGCCGTCACCAGGCACAGCCGCGGCGGCGTGCGCTCCCGCATCATCCGGCCATGACCGGACATGGTTCCGGCACTCCGTGCTGCAGGCGCTCAAAGACCGCCCGCAGCCCGTCGCGGGCGTCGACCGACTGCACCCCGCCGGTGCTCGCGCGGCTGGCGGCGACCAGCGTCAGGACGTGCTCCTCGCTGCCCACCCACCCCGCCCGCACGCTGCTCGCCAGGTAGCCGTAGTAGGCGCCGTTGACCGCGTTGACCGCCAGCGGCGTCCCGCCAAAGAAGCGCCCGTCGATCAGCACCGTCGGCTGGCACCCGGCCAGCGCCGTCATCGCCTCCAGGCTGAACTGCTGGCAGTCCGTGTCGGGGCGCAGCGGGCGCCCGCAGTACAGCATCTGATTGTGCTGGGTCAGACTGCGCAGGTTGCTGCCACACTCGTCGGTCAACAACGCCGCCGGATCGCCGATGGTCGCCGCGATGTCGCCGTCGACCCAGAAATGCGGCCCGGCGCCGAAGGGCTGGAAGATCGACGCGTCGTTCAAAAAGAACTGCTTCGAGAGGGCAAAGGCGGCATGACGCGGCTGGCCTGCGACGCCTGCCGGGAGGTCGCGTTCGCCGCGCAGCGCGCGCAATTCGGCGGCGAAGGGAAACTCGTCGAGCATGCTCAGCGGCCGACGGACCAGATAGGTGTCGGCCCCGGCGCGGTGGCGACCGACCAGCTCCGCGAGCTCCGGTTGCGTGAAGACGACCATCGGCCACCGCACGCGCAGCAGCAGCTTCAGCGCATCGACATAGCGTTGAAACGCGTGCCGCAGGCGCAGGTCGCTGGCGCCGGCGGAGACATCGAACAGCGCCGTCACCAGCGTCGGCGGGCGGTCGGACGGCGGGGCGTGGACCGCGGCTGGTCGCGCCGGCTGCCGCATCGCGTCCCAGTACTCGCGCGCGACCGCGTCGAGGTTCTGCCCCTCGGTGCGCAGCACATAGCCCTGCTCGCTCAGCAGCTGCTCGACGGCGGTGCGCTCGTCGGCCGGGAGGTTGCAGGTCTCGCACCGAATCAGCGTCGGCCGGTAGGTGGCGAAATCGAGCTGACGCAGGATGCGGTAGTCCCACCCTTCGGCGTCAATCGCGAGCACGTCGATGCGTTCGACGGCATGGCGGGCGAACAGGGTTGCCAGGGTGAGACACGGCACCTGGATGCGCGTCGCGTACTTCGCGACCACCGCGGCGTCGCCGCTCGATGCGAGGCCGTTGCGCGGCGGATAGATCGCCGACATGCCGCCGAAGGCGGCGTGCACCTCGCCGCGGTCGACGGCGTCCTGGTCGATGGTGAGCATCTCCACCGTGCCGTCGTGCTCCGCCACGGCGCAGTTGGCGTAGCGATTGCCGGCCGCCTGCGGCGCCGCCTCGTAGTGGGCGCGCAGGCGGCGGAACAGCTCCGGGATCGGCTCGACGAACAGTCCGCACCACCGGTACAACGAGATGTACCCGGACAGGTCGTCGAAGGTGACGCCGTCCATCGCGCCGATCACCACCCAGAACGGCTGCGCGCCGGTGCGCCCCATATGGTGCAGCGTCAGGTCGGCGATGTCCTCGTCGGTGGTGTGCATGCGCCCGCTACTCGGCCCTCATGTGTTCCAGGGAAACTCGCGCCGCGCGCCCGGCGGCGTCTCGAGCATGCGATCGAAGAAGTTGCTGAAGTTGATCAGCGACGGATCGAAGCAGTGCCAGCCCTCGTGGAACCAGGTGTCGAACGTGAACGTGGCGAAGCGGTCCGGATCGTCGGCGTAGATCCCGGCCATGATGCTCTCTTCGAAATAGAGCAGGTCGTCGGCGAGCAGCGCCTCGAGCTTGGCGCGGAATGCCGCGCACAGATCGGCCACCGCGGCACGGCGCCCGCCGAAGAGGCCGGCGACGACGCCATTCGCGTCGGCGTACGGCCTGGCGTTGTAGACGGCGGGGATGCCCTGGTGGTGCGGGGTCGTCGAGCGCAACAGCAGGAGCTTGTCGCCGGCGAACTCGGCGATGCGCGTGAAGAGACGCGGCGGGAACGCCGCCCGCACTGCCGACAATCGCTGTGCGCGCAGGTCGTCATCGGCGATGTACTTGGTCGAGATGATGTTGGCATTCGCCAGGCCAGCGTCGATCCAGTACAGCCGCTCGGCCTGCGGCGCCGCCGCCAGCACGCGCTCGAGCATGAAGAACTTGCCCCACATGATCTCGACGCAGCGCTCCTGCCAGGCCAGGTCGCCATAGCGCTCCGGGTACTGCGACTTGAGCTGCCGCACGCGCGCGTGCAGCGGGATCTCGTGCAGCTCGAGTGGCGTGAACGCGATCTGACCGGGGCAGGTGGCGAAATGGGCGCGTTGGTCGTCGAGATCGGCGGCCGGCACGAAGCAGTGGATCGGCAGCCCGGTGCCGGCGATGGTGGCCAGCGAATCGCGGTAGTGCGCAGCGCGATTCTGGCGGCCGCCATACGGGGTGCCGTACAGGTCGTTGTAGATGCAGGTGACGAGCACGTCCATCGGTCCACCGCCTCACGATCTGAGGGTCACGCGCCGCGAGCAGTATCGACGCGCTGACGCAAAGTCCATTCCGCGGTACGCGCCGGTCACGCGCCGATGATCCCGCGCCACCAGCGATACGGATAGTACAGCGGCACCAACAGCGGATGGCGGATGGCGTAGCGCTGGCGCATGTAGGCGGCAGTGGGGAAGAGGTGGGCGACCGCGAAGCGCCAGCGCGCGCCCCACCCCACCGTGCTGACCAGATCGGTCCAGAAGCGCTCACCGGCCGGCCGCGGCGCACCGGCGAGTCGGTCGAAGAGCCAGGCTTCCTGTGGGCGCGGCTCGCACCGCTGCAGCGCGGCCAGTACCGCTGGTGGAACGGGCGCCTGCCACTGCACGGCCAGCTCGGTGAGAACCCGGCGCAGCACGAGTTGCAGGTCGTAGCGTCGCGCCCGCGCCAGCAGCTCCTCCCAGTCGAGTCGGTCGGCGTGCGCGACAACCACCTCCGACAGGTCGTGCCACCAGAGCAGACCGTGGCCGCCGTGGTGCAGCATCAGGTGCCCGCTCAGGTGCAACACCAGCGGGGCCGGCGCCAGGCCCTGCACCGTCTCGCTGCCGAGCGGAAGCGCGATGGCGGTGCGCCACAACCACTCCGGCTCGATGCGGTGCTGGTAGTGCGGCGAATCGAACAGGCCCCAGTGCAGGTCGACGTGCGTCGGCACCGCTCCCGGCTTCTGGAGGTCGATCTCGCTCTCGTGCTCGATCAGCGCGCCGGGATGCACTTCCGGCCGCGAGGCGACGTAACCGAGGCGTTCCAGCACCTGGCGCGCGACGCCGCGGTGGCGGGGATGCACCAACAGGTCGAGGTCGACCATCGGGCGCAGCGCCGCATCGCCGTAGAGCGTGGCGGCGAGCGCCGTCCCCTTGAGCACGATCACCGGTACGCCGGCGCTGCGCAGCGCTCGCGCGCACGACGTCAGCGCGTCGAACAGCAGCCGATTGCGCAACGCACTCTCGCGATAGCGCCGGTGCACGTGCGCGGCCAGGGCGGGGGGCAGCAGACCGCGGCTCCCGGCGCTGGCATGCAGCAACGGGCCGAGCCGCTCGGCGTCCGCGATCGCGCGCACCGCGTCCCAGGCGCCGTCCAGCGCCGCGGCCGCCGCCTGCGCCGCGGCGAGCGACGCCGGTGCGACGCGCAGTCGCAGGCAGGCGCGCACGAAGGCCTCGGGAGGACTGAGCGCGTCGGTGCCGCCGATGGCCAACAGAGCGGCGCTCGTCAGTATGCGCCGCGCCGGCTCAGCACGGCTGGAATCGTGCGCAGGAGGATCGACACGTCGAGCCACGGCGTCCAATGGTCGATGTAGGCGAGGTCGAGCCGGACGCGTTCGGCATAGGCCAGCTCGTGACGTCCGCTCACCTGCCAGAGCCCGGTGATGCCCGGCTTCACGGTCAGCCGGCGCGCCAGCGCGTCGCCGAAGCGCGCCTGCTCCTCCGGCGCGATGATGCGCGGCCCCACCAGGCTCATCTCGCCGCGCACGACATTGAGCAGTTGCGGCAGCTCATCGAGGCTGAGCGGGCGCAACAAGGCGCCGATCGCGGTCACGCGCGGGTCGTCGCGCAGCTTCATGTTCACGTCGAAGTCGCGCGCCAAGGCCGGTTGCCGGCGCAGCAACGCGTCGGCGCCGACCACCATGGTGCGGAACTTGAACGCGTCGAACTCGACGCCGTCCAGTCCGACGACGCGCCGGCGATGCACGAGCGGGCCGGGCGAGGACACCGCCACCGCCAGTCCGATCAGGATGAGCAGCGGCGCGACCGCGACCAACAAGAGCGCGGCGAGCAGCGGCTCGAGGCAGGCTTTGCCGCGCCGCGCCAGACGATATCGGTCCGACGTCTCGACCGTGGGCATCACGCCGCCGCCGCCATCGCGCCGCGCGTGCCGGCGGCGATCGCCGCGCCGTACAACGCCTCCAGCCGCGCCACCAGGCGCGGCCACTGGTGCTCGGCCTGCACGTAGGCGCGCGCCGCCGCGCCCAGCCGCGCCGCGGCCGCCGGATCGTCGAGCAGCTGCAGTACCGCGGCGGCGAATCGATCCGGCTCGCCCTCGATCAACAGATGCCGGCCGCTGGCTGCCGTCGTCAGCGCCGCCGCCGCGATCGGCGAGACCACCACCGGCAGCGCCATGGCCATCGCCTCGAGCAGTTTGTTCTGGATGCCGACCGCGTAGGGCAGCGGACAGACCGCGAGCGTAGCGCGCGCCAGCCAGGGGCGGACGTCGGCCACGCTACCGCTGAGGCTGACGCGCGCCCCGGCGCGCCGCACCCGGGCGCGCACCGCGTGCGGCGGGTCGGCTCCCACTACCAGCAGGCGCGCCTGCGGGCGCTGCGCCCAGACGCGGGGCATCACCTCGTCGAGCAGGACCGCGAGCGCCGCCTGGTTGGCGTGGTAGGCCATGCGGCCGACGAACACCAACGTCTGCGGCTCGCACGCCACCGCCGGCGGGGTGAAATGCGACGTATCGACGCCGTTCGGCAGGATGCCGATCGGCGCCGCGTCGGCATCCGCCACGGCGCGCAGGGCGTGCCGTTCCAGCTCGGTGGTGACCAGTGCGCCATCGACGCGCCGCAGCAGCTGTCGCTCGAAGCGCTGCGTCGGCGCCAGCTCGAGCCGCGCCAGCGTGCGGCTGGCCCAGCTCGGGCCGCGCTGCGCGGCCTGCGCGTGCAAGCGGCTCATGCAATCCACCGCGTCGAAGACGCGCACCGGTCCCGCCGCCACGACGCCCGGCAGCGCGGCGCGCAGATGCTCGACGTGCACGAGGTCGTAGCGCTCCGCGGCCAGCACCGCCCGCACCTGCCGCGCCAGCGCCGGCGAGGCGCAATAGGCCGCCTGCATCGGCGTGCGCCGGCCCAGCGCGCGCAGCGCCCGCCACAGCGCCGGGGCGCTGGACAGATCGACGACGCGCAGCGGCGTACAGAGGCCGCGCAAGGCGTCCGCCTGGTCGCGCTCGCCGGCACTGCTGGCGGCGGTGCACAGTGCGACGCGGTGGCCGCGCGCGACCAGCCCCTCGATGAGATGCAGTGGCCGCGGTCGCAGGCGCGACGGCACGTAGGGGGTGACGAACAAGATGCGCCACGGACCGACGCCTCCGGCCGCGCCCCGCCGGGCGACCGGCTCCCGATCGCCGGCAGATTCGCACCCTGCTCCGCTACGCGTCACAGCTCGCCCGTCCGCGGCCCCGTTTCTACCGCAATCGCGGCTAGCACGCAGCAGGAGAAAGCGTCAACGCGCGGCGTTTACAGGTGCAACCCCGTTCGTCCGCGTCGCGCGCCGCCGCATCGTCGCCGTCCGGGTTCTGTCGCGGACGGATCGCCGCGCCGGCGGCGGCGTGCGGCGGGGGCGGTTACTCGGGCGGCTTCGGCGACCAGCGCAGCACCGGGCGACGCGCGGCGCGGGCCTCGTCCAGGCGGCCGATCGGCGTCGTGGTCGGGGCGCTGTGCAGCAGGTCCGGGGTCTCGCGCGCTTCGCGCGCGATGGCTTCCATCGACGCGATGAACGCGTCGAGCGTCTCGAGGCTTTCGCTCTCGGTGGGCTCGATCATCATCGCGCCGGGCACGACCAGCGGGAAGTAGATGGTCGGGGCGTAGGTGCCGTAGTCGAGCAGCCGCTTGGCGACGTCGAGCGTCTTGATGCCGTAGGGCTCCAGCGTCTTGTCGGTGAACACCGCCTCGTGCATGCAGATCGCCGACTGCGCCAGCTGGTAGGTCTCGGCGAGCTTGACGCGCAGGTAGTTGGCGGCCAGCACCGCCATGCGCGTCGCCTGCGTACAGCCGTCGCCGCCCAGCGCCAGGATGTAGGCGTAGGCGCGCACCAGCATGCCGACGTTGCCGTGGAAGCTGCGTACGCGGCCGATCGAGCGCTCCGGCATGGCGCTCCAGCGCAAGCCGTCGCCATGCCGCGCCAGGCGCGGGCCGGGCAGGTACGGCATCAGATGCTCGCGCACGCCGATCGGGCCGGCCCCCGGACCGCCGCCGCCGTGCGGCGTCGAGAAGGTCTTGTGCAGATTGAACTGCAGCACGTCGGCGCCGACCTTGCCGGGCTTGGCGACGCCGAGCAGCGCATTGAGGTTGGCGCCGTCGAAGTAGACCAGTCCGCCGCGCGCGTGCACCGCCTCGGCCACCTGTGCGATCTCGCGCTCGAAGAGGCCGAGCGTGTTGGGATTGGTGATCATCAGCGCCGCGACCTGATCGGTCATGGCGCGTTGCACCGCCGCTGCCTCGACCAGGCCGAGTTGATTGCCCTCGACCGTCTGCACCTTGTAGCCGGCGAGCGCGGCGCTGGCCGGATTGGTGCCGTGGGCACTGGCGGGGATCAGCACCGTGGTGCGCGCGCCGCCGCGATCCTGATGGTACGCGCGCACCATCTTCATGCCGGTGAGCTCGCCATGCGCCCCGGCGGCCGGCTGCAACGAGATCGCGTCCATGCCGCTGATCTCGGCGAGCATCGCCTCCAGCGCCCAGCACAGCTCCAGCGCGCCCTGCGCCGTCTCGTCCGGCGCCAGCGGGTGCAGGTTGGCAAAGCCCGGCAGGCGCGCCACGACCTCGTTGGTCAGCGGGTTGTACTTCATCGTGCACGAGCCGAGCGGATAGAAGGTCGTCGCGGTGCCGAAGTTCCACTGCGACAAGCGCAGGAAGTGGCGCAGCACCTCGGGCTCGCTGACCTCCGGAAAGCCTTCGATCGGCTCACGCAGCAGCTCGCGCGGCAGGTAGTCCGCCGGGCTGCCCGGCTCGGTGGCAACGTCGGCGCCCTGGCGACCGGGCGCGCCGTGCTCGAACAGCAGCGGCTCGTCGAGCAGCAGCCCGGCCTGCTTGTTGCGCAGCCCGCTCATGCTTCCAGCACCTCCGCCAGGCGCGCCAGCGCGCCGTCGTCGTGCACCTCGGTGACGGCGAGGAGCAGCGCGTCGTCGAGCTCCGGATACCACTGGCCGAGCGGCACGCCGGCGAGCACGCCGGCTGCCTGGGCGCGCGTCAGTACGGTCTGCGCGTCGCGCCCGCGCACGGCGAACTCATTGAAGAACGGCGCGCTGAAGGCGGCCCGCCAGCGCCCGCCCGCGGTCAGCCGCTCGGCGGCGCGGTGCGCGCGCACCAGATTGACGTGCGCCAACTGGCGCAGGCCCTGCTTGCCGAGCAGCGCCAGGTAGACGGTCGCCGCCAGGGCGATCAGGCCGTGGTTGGTGCAGATGTTTGAGGTCGCCCGCTCGCGGCGGATGTGCTGCTCGCGGGTCGCCAGGGTGAGCACGTAGCCGCGCCGCCCCTGCTCGTCGTGCGCCTCGCCGACCAAGCGGCCGGGCATGCCGCGCACGTGCGCGCTGCGGGTGGTGAACAGCCCGACGCCCGGCCCGCCGTACGACAGCGGCACGCCGAAGCTCTGCCCCTCGCCGACCGCGATCTCGGCGCCGCAGGCGCCGGGCGGCTTGAGCAGCGCCAGCGCCAGCGGCTCGGGCGTGGCGGTGACCAGCAGCGCGCCGCCGGGCTGCGCGATGCTGTGGATCGCATCGAGATCCTCGACGACGCCGAAGACGTTCGGGTAGCCGACCACCACCGCGGCGGTGCGCGCATCGAGGTTGGCGCTGAGCCAGGCGAGATCGAGGCGGCCGTCGGCGCCGAACGGCGCCTCCAGCAGCTCGGCCTCGCCGGCGCCCTCGACGTAGGTGCGCACCGTCTCGCGGTACTGCGGGTGCAGCGAGCGCGCCAGCAGCACGCGCGGCCGTTTGCTCTGCATGCGCAGCGCCATCAGCACCGCCTCGGCGGTGGCGGAGGCGCCGTCGTACATGCTGGCGTTGGCGACATCCATGTCGAACAGCATCGCCACCAGCGTCTGGAACTCGAAGATCGCCTGCAGCGTGCCCTGGCTCACCTCGGGCTGGTACGGCGTGTAGGCGGAATAGAACTCGGCGCGCTGCAGGATGTTGTCGACCACCGCGGGCGAGAAGTGCGGATAGGCGCCGGCGCCGAGGAAGCTGAGCATGGTCGCGCCGCTGTTGCGCGCCGCCAGGGCGTCCAGCCGCTGGCGCACCGCCTGCTCGGGCAGACCCGGCGGCAGGTCGATCGCGCCGCTGGCGCGCAACTCGGCCGGGATGTCGCGGAACAGTTCGTCCACCGCGCCGACCCCGACCGCGGCGAGCATACGCGCGATGTCGGACGGGCTGTGGGGAATGAAGCGCATGAGGGCGGCGGTCGGCTCTCAGCTGTCAGCTGTCGGCCAGAACGGGATACGACGCTGTCTGAGCATCGACGAACAATACGGATTTCTCCGCGTGCGACCAGATGGGGGGCGGGGCGACGGAGGAGCTGACGGCTGATGGCCGACAGCCGAAAGCTGACTATTCCTGCTGCTCCTCGACGAAGGTCTGGTAGTCGGCGGCGGTCATCAACTCGTCGAGGTCGGTGGGGTCGCTGAGCTCGATCTTCACCATCCAGCCATCGCCGTAGCAGTCCTCGTTCACCAGCTCGGTGTTGTCGGGCAGGTCGTCGTTCACTTCCAGCACCGTGCCGCTGACCGGCGCGTACACGTCGGAAACCGCTTTCACCGACTCGACGACGCCCATCGCCTCGTCCTTGGTGACCTTGTCCCCGACCGCCGGCAGCTCGACGAACACGACATCGCCGAGTTGCTGTTCGGCGAAGGCGGTGATGCCGATCGTCGCGACGGTGCCCTCGACGAGCACCCATTCGTGCTCGCGCGAGTACTTGAGATCGTCGGGAAACTCCATGTCGGCTCTCCTCGCCCGCGCCACTGGCTCTCGATCAGCCGGCCGCGGGCCCTCCGCTCCGATAGAACGGCACGCGCACCACAGCGGCCGCAACGGCGCGACCGCGAACCTCGACCGCCAGCGTTGTGCCCACGGCGCTGACGGCTGGCTCGACATACCCAAGAGCTATTCCCTTGCCAAGCGTGGGGGACTTGGTGCCGCTGGTCACCGCGCCGACGCGCCGCCCCGCGTGCAGGATCGGATAGTCGGCGCGCGGAATGCCGGTGGCGGCGGTTTCCAATCCGACCAGACAGCGGCGCGGTCCGGCCTGGCGCGCCGCCGCCAACGCGGCGCGGCCGACGAACTCGCCCTTGTCCATGCGCACGACCCAGCCGAGGCGCGCCTCGAACGGCGTCGTGTCGGGACCGAGCTCGTGGCCGTACAGGGGCAGCGCGGCTTCCAGGCGCAGCGTGTCGCGCGCCCCGAGCCCGGCGGGCTGCAGCCCGGCGCCGCGGCCGGCGGCGAGCAGCGCCTCCCAGATCGGCGTCGCGTCGGCGTTGGCGCAGTAGAGCTCCCAGCCGTCCTCGCCGGTGTAGCCGGTATGTGCGATCAGCGCGCGACGGCCGGCGACGCTGCCGGCGGCGAAGGCGAAACGCGGCAGCGCCGCCAGCGGCGCGCCGGTGAGCGGCGCGAGGATTTCCGTGGCCCGCGGCCCCTGCAACGCCAGCAGCGCCGTCTCGTCGCTGACGTCGACCACCTCGGCGCCGCGCACGTGCTCGCGCAGATAGGCGACGCCCTTGTCGCGGTTGGAGGCGTTGACGCAGATCATCACCCGCTCGCTGCCGACGCGATGCACGATGATGTCGTCGACGATGCCGCCGTCCGGCTGCACCAGCAGCGAGTACTGCGCGCGCCCGTCCGCCAGGCGGGTCACGTCGTTGGCGGTCACCGCCTGGCAGGCGGCGAGCGCGCCGGCGCCGCGCAGCTCGACCTCGCCCATGTGGCTGACGTCGAACAACCCGGCGCGCGTACGCACCGCGGCGTGCTCGTCCAGGATGCCGTCGTACTGTACCGGCATCTCCCAGCCGGCGAACTCGACCAGGCGCGCGCCGAGCGCGCGGTGCGCCTCGTAGAGCGGCGTGCGCTTCACGCCCGCGCCTCGCGCGCGCGCGCGGCGGTCACCGTGTTCTTCAGCAGCATGGCGATGGTCATCGGGCCGACGCCGCCCGGTACCGGGGTGATGGCCGCGGCGCGCGTCTGCGCGACGGCGAACTCGACGTCGCCGACCAGCTTGCCGGCGGGGTTGCGGTTGGTGCCGACGTCGATCACCGTCGCGCCGGGCTTGATCCACGCCCCCTGGATGAACAGCGGCTGGCCCATGGCGGCGACCACGACGTCGGCCGCGCCCACCTCGCCGGCCAGGTCGCGCGTCCGCGAGTGGCAGATGGTGACGGTGGCGTGGCGCTCGAGCAGCAGAAAGGCGACCGGCTTGCCGACCAGGTTGCTGCGCCCGACCACCACTGCGCGCGCGCCTTTGAGATCGACGCCGGCGCTGTCGAGCAGGCGCAGCACGCCGAGCGGCGTACAGGGGCGCAGGCCGGGCATGCCGCTCATCAGGCGGCCCTGGCTGATCGGGTGCAAGCCATCGACGTCCTTGTCGGGATCGATCGCGTCCACCACCGCCGCCGCATCGAGGCCCTTCGGCAGCGGCAACTGCACCAGGATGCCGTCGACGTCGCGCCGCGCGTTCAGCTCGGCGACCAGCGCCATGAGCGTCGCCTGCGGCGTCGCCGCCGGCAGCTCGTGCCCGATCGACTCGATGCCGACCTCGGCACAGGCCTTGTGCTTGCTGCGCACGTAGGTGGCGGAGGCCGGATCGTCGCCGACCAGCACCGTCGCCAGCCCCGGCGCCCGCCCGAACTGGGCGCGGAACGCCGCCGCCTCGCCGCGCACCTCGTCGCGCACCGCCGCCGCCACCGCCTTGCCGTCGATGATCTGCGCCATGGGGAGAGCCTGGGCTATATCGGGGCGGCGGGCGGCGAACAACTCGCCCTGGCGGCGGCCGCGCCGCGGCGCGCGATGGCGCACGTCGTGGTTTTCCCCGTAGTCGCCCCGGTCCGGTTGGCCTACAGTCCGGCGCATGCGAATCGGCGTACCGAAAGAGATCAAGGCCGAGGAGAAGCGCGTCGCGATCACCCCGAGCGGGGTCGCGGCGCTCACCGCGCAGGGCCACCAGGTGTGGGTCGAACGCGGGGCCGGCCTGGGCAGTGGCATCACCGACCAGGACTTCCGCCGCGCCGGCGCGCGCATCGCCGCGGCACGCGAGGTGTGGGGCCGCGCCGAGATGGTGATGAAGGTGAAGGAACCGCTGGCCAGCGAGTACCGCTACCTGCGGCGCGACCTGATCCTCTTCACCTATCTGCACCTGGCAAGCAGCCGACCGCTGACCCGGGCGCTGATGCGCTCGGGCTGCACGGCGGTCGCCTACGAAACCATCCAACTGGAGGACGGCTCGCTGCCGCTGCTGGCGCCGATGAGCGAGATCGCCGGCAGGCTGGCGGTGCAGGTCGGCGCCTGGTGCCTGGAGGCGCAGAACGGCGGCAGCGGCGTGCTGCTCAGCGGCGCCTCGGGTGTGCGGCCGGGCAAGGTGGTGGTGCTGGGCGCCGGCATCGCCGGCACCAACTCCTGCCAGATCGCCATCGGCATGGGCGCCCAGGTCAGCGTCATCGAGCGCAATCCGAACCGCCTGCGCTACCTGCACGACGTGCTCGGCGGCCATCTCACGACGCTGATGTCGAACCGCGCCAACATCGAGGAGGAAGTGCGCGGCGCCGATCTGGTGATCGGCACGGTGCTGATCGCCGGCGCCAAGGCGCCGCGCCTGGTGACGCGCCGCATGGTGCGCTCGATGCGCCCCGGCTCGGCGATCGTCGATGTGTCGCTCGACCAGGGCGGCTGCGTCGAGACCGCGCGGCCGACCTCGCACCGCAAGCCGATCTACATCGAGGAACGGGTGGTGCACTACGCGGTCACCAACATGCCCGGCATCGTGCCGCACACCTCGACCTACGCCCTCACCAACGCGACCCTGCAGTACGCGCTGTCGCTCGCCAACCGCGGCCTGCGCCGCGCCGTGCACGACGACCCGGCGCTGGCGCGCGGCGTCAACGTCATGCACGGCAAGATCACCCATGAGGCGGTCGCTGACGCATTCCGCCTGCCGCACGCGCCGCTGCGCGTCGCCGAGGCACACTGACCGGACGCCGCGTTTACTTCCAATCGGCCGGCGGAGCGACCGCCTCTCCGCCCAACTCGACCGGCGACGCCACGACGGTGAACCGGGTGGGACCGGCACTCCAGTATGTACTGACGACGTCGAGGGCGACGCGCTTGCTCTCACCTGGATCGAGCGTCGTGTCGACCTCACGCCGGAAGGTATCCAGGACGCGCTGGTTGCCGACCGTCATGATCGTCACCACGTATCTGACGCCGCTCACCGGCAGATGCGACTCATTGACGATGGTGCCACGCACGTGGGCGGTCCGACCGTCGGTGGAGACGTCGCCGACCGAGACCGTCAGCGGGCTATGCGCCAGATCCTCTTCGGTGACCCTGCGCACCGACCCGCGCGCCGCCGCGAGACTCGAGCGGCGATCGTATGCACAGCCGACGCAGGTCAGCAGGACCGCCGCGGCCAACCATCCGGCGACGAGCTTCGTCACTTCCACTGCGGCGGCGGCGCAACCGCCTTGCCGCCCTGTTTGACCGGGGTGGCGATGATCGCCGCCGGATTGAAGCCGGTGCGGCCGTTGTACTCGCTTTCGGCGTCGAGCGAGACGCCCTTGCGATCGCCGGGATCGAGCGTCGTATCGGTTTCCTTCTGGTAGGTGTCGAGAATGCGCGGCGGCTGGCCGTCGCTGAGGAACAGCACCAGGTAGCGTACGCCCTCGACGCGCTCGCTGCCGGTGTTCTCGACCGTGCCGCGGATGCGCATGAAGCGCCCGTCGCCGGCGATGTCGGTGGTCGAGACGCGCAGCGGCGACGCCGTCTCTTCCTGTTGCACGGTCTGCAGGAACGCCGGCGTCGCGATCGGCTTCTCGCGCTCCATCGAACAGCCGCCGAGCCCCAGCGCCGCGGCCATGACCCACACTGCTCCCCGCATCACGTCGTTCCTCCGTTTCGTCGCGCCCCGGCTAGATGGCGGCTCGCCGGTGCGCCGTCAATGCGTGCCGTCCCACGCCTCGGCGGCGGTCAGCTGGTGATCGCCGATGGTCACCGGCACGGCGCGGACGCCGAAGCATTTGGTGAGGCCGCCCACCACGACCGTTTCGCCGGCGACCAGCACGACCGCCTTGGTCTCGCCCGGCGCGAGGGTGATCGCCAACTGCTGCTCGGCGTGCGCGACGTCCTGCGCGGTCGGCTCAGTGTGGCCGTCGAAATAGCCGCTGACGTAGCGAACGCCCGACACCGGCTGGCCCGAGCGATTTTCAATCGTGCAGGTGACCATCAGCGTGTTGCCGCGCTGCGACAGCGGCGCAGTGACGACGACGCGCAGCGGCTCGCCGTGATCCGGGCAGCCGAGTCCGGTCGGCAGCGGCTTCTGCGCTGCGCCGCAGCCGCCCAGCGCCAGCGCGAATAGAACCGAGACGATGAACCGGCTCATGGGCGCCCCGGCACGTCGGCGCCGGCGCGGACGAAGACGGGGATGACATCGAGCGGCGCGTCGACGGTGAGCGTCGCCGGCCCTTCGAAGCTGCGGGTACGATCCCAGAAATCCTCCCAGCGGCCGGCGGCCCACATCATGGGGCGGTGTACGGCGCCCAGGCTTCGGCGAACGGCACGGGCTTGCCACCGAGGTCGAACGGCACAGCGCGCACGCCGGCACACACTGGTTTCTCACCGGGGAGGTAGAACGCTCCTCCGCCGCTCGAGAGCGAGATCTGTTTGCTCTCCCCCGGTTTCAGCTGAACGTCGGCCTGCTGCTCGACGCGACGAATCTTGTCGAGCGACAGTGGCTGATCATCAAAGAAGCCTACGACATAGCGAATCCGATCGACGGGCTGTGACATTCGATTCTCAATCGTGCAGGGGAAAAGTGTGTCATGCCCGGTCGGGTTGGTGATCTGCTGCGCGACGACGACGCGCAGCCCTTCTTGCACACCCGGGCACGGGGCCAGCTTCGTCGGTCGCGACGCCGGTGCGCCGCCGCTGCATCCGCTCAAAAGGGCGATCGAGACGGTCGCGACCAACCGGATAGCGACGGGCATCCGAACCTCCGTCATGGGCGCCCCGGCACGTCGGCGCCGGCGCGGACGAAGACGGGGATGACATCGAGCGGCGCGTCGACGGTGATCGTCGCCGGCCCTTCGAAGCTGCGGGTGCGATCCCAGAAATCCTCCCAGCGGCCGGCGGGCAGGTAGACCTCGCGGCTGCGTGCGCCGTTCTGCCACAGCGGCGCGACCAGCAGATCGTCGCCGTAGAGGTATTCGTCCCAGCGGTCGCGCACGTTGACGTCGTCCGGGTAGGCGAAGACCAGCGGCCGGGCGATCGGCAGGCCGCTGCGCGCCGACTCGGCCGCGGCGTCCATCACGTAGGGGATCAGCGCGTGATGCAGGCGCACGTAGCGCTGGTAGATGGCGATCATCTCCTCATCGTACGGCGGTTCGGTCGGCATCGCCCACGGCGCGTGCGTGCCGTGGCCGCCGATCTCCATCAGCGGGCAGAAGGCACTGAACTGCAGCCAGCGCGCGAACACGTCGCGCTGCTTGAACTCGTAGTAGCCGCCGGTGTCGGAGCCCCAGAACGGGAAGCCGAGGAAGGCGGCGCGCTGCAGCTCGATCAGCGCGGTGCGCAGGCCCAGATCGGTGCCGGGGCCGGCGCCGAAGGCGGTCGCGCCGGGCGTGTCGCCGCCCCAGACGATGCCCCACCGTTGCGCGCCGGCCCAGGCGGCGCGCGCCTTGACGACGAAGTCGCCGTCGCCGCGCGCGGCCTGCAACAGGTCGTGGTACAGGCGCAGGTTGAGCGCCGGGAACTGGTTGTGGACGTCGGAGCCGAGGCGGTCGTCGGCGAAGACGTCGGCGTCGTCCCACGACACGTACTCCTCGCCGCGGTCGAGCTTGATCGCCGAGATGTCCCAGCGGCGGATGAACTCGACGTGCTTCTCCAACCACCAGGTGCGCGCGTCGGGATTGGTCAGGTCGATCACCTGCGCGTCGGGAACGGCCGGACGCGACGCGTTGCCGGGCGCCAGGTAGCCTCGGTCGCGCGCCTCGGCGCCGTTGCTGCCCGGCGCGCTGCCGGTGGCGAGCGCGGCGCTCCAGATGGCGACGCGATAGCCGCGCTCGCGCAGCACGCGCAGCATGCCGTCGGGGTTCGGAAAGCGGGTCGCATCCCAGCTGAAGTCGTCGAAGCCGAAGGTGCCGCCGGCCCACGGACGGTCGATCATGTACACGCCGACCGGGATGTCGAGCGCCTCGTACATCATCAGATCCTCGGCGACCTGCGCGTTCATCAGCTCGCCGTCGAGCTCGACCGGCGCGCCGCGCGCGTGCTCGTCGCGCCAGCGCCAGTGGCGGAAGGCCCACTCCGGCGGAATGAACGGGCGGCCGGTGCGGGCGGTGTACTGGTCGAGGATCTGCGCCGGCGTGCCGACGAAGAGATCGAAGCTGAAGTCGCGGCCTTCGGGAGTACTGCCGACCTGGAAGCTGTAGTCGAGCGCCGCGGTGTCGCTCTTGCCGATGTCGTAGGAACCCGGCGTCGTCGCGTCGACGAACAGCCCGTAGCCGTTCGAGCTCTGGTAGAACGGCGCGTAGACGCCGTAGGTGGCGCGCACCAGCATCTGGACCGTCTCGCCGCGCCGATCGAGCCCGCCGACGGCGCGCGGAGCGATCTCGTCGATCGGCGGCGCGCCGAAGGTGCCGTTGATCGGCTTGGCGTCGGTCGGCCGTTCGGTGAGGCCGTAGATCGACTCGCCGTCGGTGAGCGACCAGGTGTCGTTCACCCGCGTCGCGCCGGACGGAGTCGGGAAGCGGACGCGCAGGGTGCGATCGCTGCTCCAGATGAGGTCGATGTTGGACGCCCCGGCGCCGGTGGTGACGAACACGGTCAAACGCCGCTCGGCGGCGTGCAGCTCGTAGCGCTCGACCGCACCGAGGACGTACTCGCCGTCGAGGGTGCTGTAGCGCAGGCCGGGCGTGCGCTCGGCGGTGAGCTGGCGGCCGGCGGCGTCGAGGAGTGTCAACTTGAACGTGGCGCGGTCGACGCGAATGGCGGCGGCGGCGGTGCGGAACTCGAGCTGCGTCGGGCGCTCGATCAGCGTGACTCCGCTGCTCGGGGTCGGCGAGGCGGTTGGCGCGGGGGGTGGGGTGCCGCTGTGGTCGTTTCCGCCGCACGCGGCGAGGACGAGGCTCAGCAGCAGGAGGACGGCGCGCATTGCGCCAGTCTTCACCACAACGACACAAAGACACAACGTCCGCCGTGGTGTCGTGGTGCCGTCGTGTCGTTGTGTTACCCGCCCGCTTGCCGCAGCAGCGCCCGCACGCCCTCGGCGGTGTGCGGCGACGGATTCAGCTCCAGCGCGCGGCGCAGGTGCGGGAGTGCGCGCTCGCGCTCACCGAGGATGAGATACGCCTGCCCGAGGCCGGCCTGGATGTCGGCGTCGTGCGGGTTGATTTGTGCGGCGCGCTCGAAGTGCGGCAGCGCCTGGCGCGCCGCCTCCGGCGTCGAGCCGCCGCCCTGCAGGATCGCGAGACCGAGGTTGAAGATGGTGTCGGATGCATTGGGCGCCTGGCGCAGCGCTTGTTCATAGGCGCGGCGGGCGGCGGCGAAGTCGCCATCGAGCATGGCCAGGCTGCCGAGGTTGTTGTGGATGGTCTGCAGGCCGCGCGCGTCGTTGCGGCGGGTCAGGGCGCGCGCGAACGCGGCGCGCGCCTCGGCGGCGCGGCCGAGCGTCTGGTAGGCGGTGCCGAGGTTGCGCGCCGCCATGCCCGACCGCTGGCTCTTCGCCTCGGTGTCGGTCCACAGCGCCAGGTCGTCGTGCCACACCGGGTTGCGCGACCAGGTCGCGACGCCGGCGACGACCAGCAGCAGGGCCGCGCCCGCGGCGACGGCGCGGCGCGCCGCGCCGCCGAGGCGAGCCAACGCCGCGGCGGCGAGCGCGCCGACCAGCAGGCACCACCCGACCGACGGCAGGTAGAGATAGCGCTCGGCGAGCGGCGCGTCGGGAATCTTCCAGAGGATGGCGAGCGACGGCACCAGCGTCAGCCCGATCCAGCCCAACGCGAACAGCGGCAGGCCGTCGCCGTCGCGCCACCAGCGCAGGCACGCCATGGCGCCGCCGAGCGCAAACGCCGCCGCGGCGAGCAACGGCAGCGGACCGGACGGGATGGCGTCGATGTAGGCGTTGAGCGGCCACGGCCAGAGCAGCAGTCCGAGGTAGGTGCCGACGGCGCCGAGCACCTCGCCGGCGCCGCGTACCACCGGCGCGTCGTGCGGCACGCTGCCGATCGCCTCGCCGAGCGCGTGGCGGCGCAGGGCGGCGTAGACCAGTGCGGCAACGGCGAGACCGGCGTAGCCGCGCAGCCAGGCGGCGCGGCTCGGGCGCACGGGCGGCGGCAGCAGCAGATCGCGCAGCAGCGCGAGTGGATAGAGGGCGACGCCGGTCTCCTTCGCGCCGAGCGCGGCTAGCGCCGCCGCGCCGCTGGTCGCGCCGCCGAGCCAGGTCGCCAGCCAGGCCCGTTGCGCCAGCAGCGCGGCGAGCACGCACGCGGTGGCCAGCACATCCGAGCGGCCCGCCGCCCAGGCGACCGATTCGGTGTGCACCGGGTGGACGGCGAACAGCAGCCCGGCGCACAACGCGCCGCCGCGCTGCGCCGTCGGCGGACGGGGGCGCGCGGCGAGCAGCTGGGCGGCCAGTGCCCAGACCAGTACGGCGGCGAGCGCGTGGGTGAGCACGACGGAAAGGTGGAAGACGAACGGCCGTTCGCCGCCGATGGCGCGATCGAGCAGATAGGTCGCGATGGTCAGCGGCCGGTAGTAGTCGGGACTGAACTGCGGGATGTCGCGCGGCGGCGCCAGCACGTCGGCGGCGCTGCGGAAGACGACCAACTGGCGCGAGAGAATGATCGGGTCGTCCCAGACGAAGCCGTTCGACAGGCTGTTGGCGTAGACGGCGAAGGCGGCCAGGGCGACGAGCAGTGCGGCACGCCAGTCGAGCGACGCGCCCGGCGGCGGCGGAGCCGCGCGGCGCGCGGCAGCGCGGGGCGG
>JANRJF010000430.1:0-19357 GCA_033764095.1 Deltaproteobacteria bacterium
CACCCGACATTCCGGTCGGGCTGGTCGGCGAGGCGTTCGTGTCCGGCATGCGCGGCCTGTGCCTCGGCTTGATGGGGCGCGTCGCCGACGGCACGGCCGACATCGAGCGCTCGCTGGCGCTCGCCGACGAGCGCGGCGCGCTGGAGGGGCGGTGCATGGCCCGCCAGCTCGCCGCCTTCCTGGCCAACGTCAGCGGCCGCTCGCGCCAGGGCATCGCCTACGCACAGGCGGCCCGCGAGCTGGCGGCGCGCGCCGCCAATCCGGTGCTCGCGGCCATGGCCGACATGAACCTCGGGGCGGCGCTGTCGCTGGCCGGCGCGACCGACGACGCGATCACGCTGCTCGGCGGCGCGCGCGAAGGCGGCGGTGCGCAGATCGGTATGCTGGAATGGTTCAGCCTGCCGCTGCTGTCGCTCGCGCTGCGCGACCGCGGCGACCACGCCGAGGCGCTGCGCGTCGCCGAGCAGGCGGTCGCGGTGGCGCGCGGTGCGCAGGCGCTCACCGCCGAGCTCTCGGCCCAGATGGCGCTGTGCAGCGCCCTGACCAACGCGCGCCCGGCGGCCGGTGGCGCGGCCGGCGAGGCGGCGTTGACGCGCGCCGCCGAGCTGCTCGAGCGCACCGGTGCCGAGGTGTTCCGGCCGCGCTGGCATTTCACCCGCGGCGATCGCCTGCGCGCGCTCGGCGACGACGCCGGCTTCCGCGCGGCGCTGCAGGAAGGGCGCCGGCTGTGCCTGGCGATGGGGATGGACGAGCTCGCGGACCGGACGGCCCGCGAGCTCGCGGAGTGAGGTGGGGTGTAACTCCCTTGGGGGGAGGCGGTCAGGCGGCGTCCGGGCCGTCGTCGCGCACGCCCTGGTCGGGCGCCGGCTCGCGTCGCAGCGGGATGACACTCACCCGCTGCGACGGCCGTTGCACGCACTGACAACCCGCCGGTGGGGGGCTACCGGCGTCGCCGTGAGTCTGGGGGACGATCTCGTGCACGACGCGCTCGCTCAGCGCGCGCCGGCCAGCGCCGGACGGTCGAGCGACAGTCGCGGCCGGCTCATCGAACGCGTCCAGGTGCGCAGCGCGACGTTGCCGACCAGCGCCATGGCGGACACCAGCAGCGCGATGTTGAGGCCCGTCAGCAGAACTGAAAGCTCCTGTGTCATGTCGATGAACAGCATGGCTTGTTCCTCCCGCGAATGAGCCCAGAGAAAGCAACGGCCGTGCCGTTGAGTGGCCGCGCCGCCAGTGCGAACACCGGCAGCCGGTTGAGCAGCCGCTGCGCAAACTCTCGACTGCATCCGCAGTCGCGCGACTGCACGCTACGGTTTGCGGCGCAAACGAGAAGCAGCAGCTCAGGCGGAGCCGGCCAGCCGTTCGGCGGCGGCAGCGAGGTCGAAATCGAGACTGGTGATGCCCTGCGCGTCGTGCGTGGTGAGATCGATCACCACACGATCGTAGACGTTGAACCACTCGGGGTGGTGGTTCATGCGCTCGGCGACCAGCGCCAGCGCGGCCATGAAGCCGAACGCCTCGACGAAGGAGGCGAAGCGCAGCTCGCGGTGCAGTTTGCCGGCGGCCAGCCTCCAGTGTGGCAGGGCCGACAGGCGGGTGGCGATCTCGGCGTCCGACAGGCGCGCGGCTCTGGGGCTCATATGCAGCGCCTAGCAGCCCGCCGCGCGCGGCGCACGCGCGGCGGGCGGCTTGACGGTGCAGCCCCCCTCCCATAGCTGGCCACGCGCGTTCTCATGTCCCGCCTCGCCTCCTGTGTCGCGCTCGCCGTGCTGCTGCTCGGCAGCGGCGCGTGCCGGACCGCCCCGTCGCGCCTCGACCGCAACGGCGACGGTGTGGTGCGCGTCGTCTGCCTGGGCGACTCCAACTCCGCCCTCGGCGATCCGCGCGTCGGCGACACCTGGTGCGAGTATCTCGCCGCCCGCTTTCCCGACTGGCAGTTCGTCAACCAGGGGAAGGGATTCGCGCGCGCCACCGGCGACACCATGCTGTGGGGCAAGGCGCTGCTGCAGCACGTCTGGCGCGCCGCGCCGGACGTGCTGTTCATCGCCCTCGGCACCAACGACCTGGTCGCAGCGCGGCAATCGCCGGAGACGGCGGTGGCGGCGCTGCTCGACTTCCGCGCCGAGGCGCAGCGCCGCAATATCGAGGTCGCCATCGCCACCGTGCCGCCGGCGCTGCAGCAGTCGCCGGAGTTGCAGGCCAACATCGCCGCCGCCAATCGGCTGCTCGCCGCGGCGCTGCCCGCCGACCGGCTGATCGACTTCACCAGCGGCCTGAGCGAGGCGGACTTCCTGCCCGACGGCATCCACGTCAACTCGCGCGGCCAGCGCAAACGCGCCGATGCGGCCGCGGCGACGGTGCACGCGCTCGGCGGCGTCGAGCGCGGCCCCTTTCCGCTGCCGCGCGGCGCCGCCACGCCCTGACCGCCGCCGCGGCGCGTGGCCTGCGCCGCCAACCTGGCGACGCGAGCTGGCGGCGTGCTACGCCCGGCCGATGGACGTCTGCGTGCAGTTGGTCTTCCAGAACTACGGCGACCGTCTCGACGAGAACCAGCATGTCGCCGCCGAGCTGCGCCTGGCGGAGCTCGCCGAGCCGCTCGGCTTCGACAAGATCTTCGTCGTCGAGCACCACTTCTTCGACTACTCCGCCTGCCCGGACAACGCGCAATTCCTCAGTTGGCTCGCCGGCCGCACGTCGCGCATCCAGCTCGCCACCGGCGCCTTCATCCTGCCGTGGAACAATCCGCTGCGCGTCGCCGAGAAGATCGTGCTGCTCGACCATCTGTCGAACGGCCGCGCCGTGCTCGGTCTCGGGCGCGGCCTGGCGCGCCGCGAGTACGCCGGCTTCGGCGTCGACATGGCCGAGTCGCGCGACCGCTTCGACGAGGCGGCCGCGCTGATCCTCGACGCCACCGACCGCGGCTACATGGAAGGCGAGGGCCCGTTCTACCCGCAGCCGCGCGTCGCCATCCGACCGGCGCCGCGGCGCGGCTTCCGCGATCGGCTCTACTGCATCGGCATGTCGCCCGAGTCGGTCGAGCAGGCGGCGCGCATCGGCGCGCGGCTGGCGATCTTCTCCCAGATGCCGTGGGAGATGTGGAAGGACACCAACTACGCCGCCTATCAGCGCGTCTGGCGCGCGACGCACGACGCGCCGCCGCCGCCGCCGATGTGCAGCGACATCCTCTACTGCGGCGAGAGCGACGCCGAGGCGGAGGCGATCGCCCGCGACCACATGGTCGAGTACTACCTCTCGGTGATGGAGCACTACGAGATCATGGGCGAGCACTTCAGCGGCGTGCGCGGCTACGAGATGTACGCCCAGGCGAGCGAGATCCTGCAGCACATCGGCAAGGAGGATCAGGCGGAGGGCTACCTGATGGTGCAGAGCTGGGGCTCGCCGCGCCGCATCCTCGAGCGACTGCGCCAACGCTGGGAGACCATCGGCCCGTTCGAGCTCAGCGTCATCCCGCGCTACGGCACGCTGCCGCCGGCCAAGGCGGAAGCCAGCCTGCGCCGCTTCGCCGAGCACGTGCTGCCGGAGTTCAAGCGCTGGTGAGCGGAGAAGACGAAACGGAACCACGGATGAACACCGATCGCAGCGTGAAGAGGCCGACAGGTTTCTTCGACCGAGTCTGAAATCCGTGTTCATCTGTGTTCATCCGTGGTTCCTTTCGTCTTCGGGTGAAGACATGACGGTTCGTTTCGAGGCGGCGCGCTAGTCGGGGATCTCGCTGACCGCGCCCATGGTCAGCACGACGCGGAGGGAGCGGCTGACGGTGACGTCGCTGTTCGGGTCGCGCGCGGTGACGGTGAGGTTGCCCTCGGCGCCCTCGAGGTCGAAGTAGGGGCCGGCGCCGAGGACGGCGAAGCGCAGCGCGCGCTTTTCCAGGTAGCCGTCCACCGCCGTCTCCGGCAGCGTGACGCTGGTCGTGCCGTCGAGCACCGTGCCGCGCGTGCCGGCCGTCAGGCGGACGGTGAGCGAGATGCGGCTACCGGGGGTGAAGCATGCCACCCGCAGGTGCAGCGCGACGTCGGCGCCGGCCTGCTGGAAGGTGCGGATGCGCAGCACGTCGCAGTTCTGCAGGCGGCCGAAGCCGGCGCTGTTGCGACCGACCTCGACCGCCCGGCCGAGCGGACACACCGGCGGGTAGGCGGCGACGCGCGGCGGGTGCGCCGCGCAACAGTCGACCGCCGTCGGGCCGAGTCGTGCGGTACAGCCGGTCGCCGCGTCACAGGTCGGCGTGACACAGGCGTCGTCGGCGGCGACGTGCAGGGCGAGGGCGCCGTCGGTCTCTCCCGGCGGGCTCGCCCCATCGCGGCAGGTGATCGGCAGCGTGAACGGGCCGAGCTGATCGGCGCGCGGCGTCCAGCGCAGGACGTTGTCGGGATCGAGGCGCATGCCGTCGGCGAGGTCGGCGGCGCTGCAGGTCACCGCGCCGCCCTCGGGGTCGAGCGCGCCGAGCGGCAGCGCGATCGGCTGGCCGGCGAAGCCGCGGTAGAGGAAGGGCTCGGCAAGCGCCGGTGGGGCGTTCGGTCCGCTCGCGGTCGCGCTCGGCGACGCGCTCGGCGTTGCGTCGGGCGCGGTGGGCGTCGGCTCCGGCGTCGGCGGCTCGGTCGCCGTGGCAGTCGGCGGCGCGGCGGTGGCGGAGGGCACCGGCGACGAGGTGGCGCCGGCGGTCATGGCAGGGGTCGGCGACGGCGGCGCCGGGCTTGCGGTCGGCAGCGGCGGGCAGCCGTCGAGGGCGGCGTTCACCGCCGCGATCAGCCGCGCCACCGAGACCGTGCCGGCGCCGTCGGCCAGGCCGGGGCAGGCCGACGGCGCCTGCGCGCCGAGCGCGATGCCCACCGCGACCACCAGCTCGGCCACGTTCACGGCGCCGTCGCCATCGCAGTCGCCGGGGCATGCTGCCGCCGCCCGGGCGCTCAGGCCCAGCCAGGCGAGCAGCAGGCAGAAGAGCGCGCCACCCCGCATACGCATCCCTTACGAGCAATCGCCGCCGAAAGGCGATGGCGGCGACCCCTCTATATTCATCCGCCCGCATCTGTGTTCATCTGAGGCTTCCCGCCGCCCACCATGCGCCGCGCCGCACTCGTCATCGCTTTCGTCGCCGTCCTCCTGCTGGTGGTGGTGGGCGGACACGCCTACCTGACCGACAAGCTGGCGGTGGCACCCGATCTGCCGCCGGGGCTGCGCGGCCTGCTGGTACTGATCATCGGCGGCGGCGCGCTGGCGTTGATGATGCAGCCGCTTGCGGAGCGGGCCGCGCCGCCGCGCGTGGCGCGGCTGATCGCCTGGCCGGCGTCGCTGTGGATGGGGACGGCGTTCTTCCTGCTGCTCGGCTTCCTCGCCACCGACCTGGTCCGCGCGCTGGTCGACGCCGCCTTCGCCGCCACCAGTGAAGCGGGTGGCGTGACGCCGGCCGCCGCGCGCATCGGCACGGCGCGCCTGCAGGCGGTGCTGGTGGTCGGCCTCGCCTTCAGCGCCGTCGCGCGCGGCATCTACGAGCAGCGTGGCGGTCCGCGCGTGACGCGCCACGAGGTGCGGCTGGCGCGCTGGCCGCGCGCGCTCGACGGCTTTCGCATCGTGCAGATCAGCGACATCCACATCGGGCCCATCCTCGACCGTCGCTTCGCTGCCGCGGTGACGGCGCAGGTGAATGCGCTGGCGCCGGATCTGATCGCGATCACCGGCGATCTGGTCGACGGCGACGCGCGCCGCCTGCGCGCCGAGGTGGCGCCGTTCGGCGAGCTGCGCGCGCCGCACGGCGTCTGGGTCGTCACCGGCAACCACGACTACTTCTCCGGCGTCGACGCCTGGGTGGCGAACGTGCGGCGGCTCGGCATCCGGCCGCTGCGCAACCAGCGCGTGACCATCGAGCACAACGGCGCGGCATTCGACCTGGCCGGCGTCGAGGATCACCACGCCTACATGGTGCATCCCACCGAGAAGTCCGACGTGGTCAGAGCCCTTGCCGACCGCGACCCGGACCGCGCCGTCGTGCTGCTGGCGCACGATCCGCTCACCTTCAAGACCGCGGCGCGCTGCGGCGTCGATCTGCAGCTCTCCGGCCACACCCACGGCGGCCAGATCTGGCCGTTCAAGTACCTGGTGCGGATCAGCACCCCGTTCGTCGCCGGCCATTACCGGCGCGGCGATGCGCAGCTCTTCGTCCATCGCGGCACCGGCTTCTGGGGGCCGGCGATGCGCCTCTTCGCGCCTGCCGAGATCGCCGAGATCACCATCCGCAGCACCGAGTCCGCTGCCGCCTGAATGTCGCACGCGCTGCCGTCTCCCGCCGCCGGCCGCTGGCTGATCTTCGCCTCGATCGCGTTCTGGTTATCGTGGGTGCTGATGCCCGGGGTGGGCATCACCGATGCGCGCCAGATCCTCGATCGGGTCGGCACGCATCGCGGCCAGGTGTATCTGTCGGTCGTCCTGCAGCTGTTCTCCGCCGCCGCGTACGCGCCGGGGCTGGCCGGCGTGCTGCTCTCCGACGTCGCGCGCCACTCGCGCGGGGTGCGGATCGGCGCGATCGTGCTGTTGATCGGCGCCATGGGCTCGGCGGCCGACGCGATCTTCCATCTGGTCGCCTACGAGATGACCGCGCCCGGCCTGACCGGCGAGCAGCTCGAGGTCATCATGCGGCAACTGCAGGGGCCGGACCTGGCGCTGCTGCTGCCCTTCGTCGCGGCGTTCTTCATCGGCCACGCCACGCTGGTCGCCGGTCTGCGCCTGCAACGCGTGGTGTCGTCGGCGAGCACCGCGCTGCTCACCGCCGCGCCGCTGTTCGCCGTCGCCGGTGCCGCCGCCGCATCGGCCGGCCTGGTGCCGGCGCGATTGGTCGGTCTGACCGTGCTCGCCGCCGTCGCCGGCAGCCTGGTACTGGTCGGCGTCGCGTTGCAGCGGCGCTGATCGCGGGTGTCGTCGTGATCGTGCCGAGCAGTACCGCGGTCCTCCGTGGCCGCTCGTGCTTGGGCCGTGGATCGAAGCGGGCGACGGAATGAACGCGACCGCACCACGATGCGACGGAGCACGACCTCAGCCGTGGTGCCGCCGTGGTGGCGACCGCACCAGTGGCGCACCGCGCAGCGAGAACAGCGCGCACCGGTTACGGTCGGCGAAGTGCTGCGGCTGCATGTGTTGCTCGCCTGACGGGTGCACAACGAGACGGCGGCGCATCAGTCGGGGTGGCGCCTCATCACATCACCCCCAGGTAGCCGGCCGACCTTGTGTCGGCCGGCGCCGCGCAGCGGCGCCGAGCGCCGATGCGGCGGTGTTCCGCATCGCGTTCGTGGAACGGGCGCGATCGGTTGATCGCGAGGCACTGCAACATCGCTGGACGCCAATGTCGCGCTGCGGCGGTGCTCCGCACCGCCGGCCGACACGAGGTCGGCCGGCTACCCGGGCTCGTGAGGCGCACGGGGCCGCTGAGTAGTAGCGCGGCCCTCCGTGGCCGCTGGTGCTTGGGGCTTCGGCGCGGTGGCGGCCAGGGCGGGCCGCGCTACCGTCCGTGCGCTGGAGCCCTGCGCCACCCGGACGCCTGGGCGACGCGCTAGAGCTGGCGGGCGTGTGCGAGATGCCACCCCATGTCGAAGCGGGTGAAGGCGTCGATCGCCTGCGCCAGTGCCTCGCCGCCGATCGACGTCTGCGGGCCGGCCAACTCGGCGAGCGCCAGGCGGGTGAGGGCGGCTTCGCGCAGGGCGCCGCGCGAGTCGGCGAGGCGGATGGCACTCTGCAGGCGCTCGACCGCGGCGGCGCCGCGCGGCGGCGTGCCGTGTGCCCAGGCGAGGGCGAGGGCGCGGTGCGCCTGGATCTCGCCGATGCGGTCGGACGCCTGGCTGCGCGCCAGCGCGCGCTCGGCGAACGGGATGGCGCGCGCCGGCTCGCCGAGCCGGACGAGTGCCTCGGCGAGGCAGCCGTAATTGACCGACATGGACAGCTGGCTGCCGCTCGCTTCCAGCGCCTGCACGGCGCGCTCGAGGTCGTCGATGCCGCCGGCGTCGCCGCGCCCGACGACGCGGGCGAAGCCGCTGGCGGTGCGGCTCATCGCGTCGATGTACGGCGCGCCCACCGCATCGGCGATGGCGCGCATCTCGGCGGCGATGGCGAGGCTGTCGTCCCAGTCGCCGTGGAAGAGCGCGACGTACGCCGCCATGGTGAGGATCGACCCCTCGATCTGCCGTTGGCCGAGCTGGCGGACGATGCCGAGCGCTTCGTCCACCTGCACGCGGGCGGCGGCGAAGTCGCCGCGCTCCGCGTCGATCAGCGCCAGGTAGCCGCGCGCGTTGGCAATCACCACCGTACGCTTGCTGGCGGCGCCGCCGCCGCGCAGCGCGATGGCACGCGAGAGGTGGTCGCTGGCGAGGGCGAACTCGGCGCCGTGGTAGTAGCTCTGCCCGAGGTTGGTGTGCAGCTGCGAGACCAGGCGGTAGTCGGTGAGCGGGTCGGCGAGCTCGAGGGCGCGTTCGAAGTGGGCGATGGCGGTCTCGTGGTTGCCGAAGGCGTGTTCAAACCAGCCCATCCAGTAGACGGCGCGCGCCGCGCCACGGCGGTAGCCGAGGCGCTCCGCGAGCTCGTACGAGGTGTGCAGCACGTCGCAGCGCGCCGCCGCCGGGTCGTACACGCTGGCCGCTGCCCACTGCGCGCTGAGGTCGATGCGCCGGCGCTGCTGCTCGGCGTCGCCGTCGAGCTGGTCGAGCAGCGCGATGGCGTGGCGATACTGGGTGCGTGCCGCGACCAGGGAGAACGACGCCGCCGCCTTGTCGGCGGCGCGGGCGGCGAAATGCGCGGCGCGTTCGATCGCCTCGCCCTGCTCGTAGTGGGCGGCCAGCGCTTCGTACTGCGCCGCCAGCCGGTCGGGCGGCGTCAGCGCCTCGATCGCCTCGCCGGCGCGGCGGTGCAGGGCGCGGCGATGCTGGCGCAGGAGCAGGTCGTAGACCACCTCGCGGGTGATGGCGTGTTTGAACTGGAAGGTCGGCTCGTCGCACTCGTCGTCGGGCAGGGCAGCGACCAACTCGTGCTCGGCGAGCCGCGCGAGCGTCGCGGCGACCGCGTCGCGCCGCTGCTCGGCGAGCGTCTCGAGCAGGCGCAGCGGGAAGACGCGGCCGAGCACCGCGGCCAGGGTGAGCAGCGCGCGGTCGGCCTCGGGGAGGCGGTCGACGCGGGCGCGGATCACCGCCTCGACGGTCGGCGGGATGTCGAGCGCGGCGATGGCGCCGTCGAGCCCGGCGCTGGCGGTGACGGCGTGCTCGACCAGCGACTGGCACACCTCCTCCAGGAACAGCGGGTTGCCGCCGGTGCGGTCGCACAGGCGGCGCACCAGCTCGTCGGGTGGATTGGCCTGGCCGAGGCGCGCCGCGATGACCAAGCGCGCGTCGTCGGTGGCGAGCGGCTGCAGGCGCAGGAACTGCGGTTGCGGCTCGCGCCACGGGCGCTCGCCCTCGGGGCGATAGGTGACCAGCACCACCATGGCGTGCCCGGCGACGACGCGCGCCAGGTGGCGCAGCGCGTCGGTGGACGACTCGTCCGCCCAGTGCCAGTCCTCCAGCAGGACGAGCAGGGGTTGTTGGTGCGCGGCGGCGACCAACAGCGCCGAGAGGCTGGCGAGAATCGCGGCGCGCAGTTGGTCCTCCTGCAGATGCGCCGGGATGGGGAATTCGTCGGTGCGCAACGACAGCAGCTGCAGGTAGAGCGGCACCGCCGCGGCGACAGTCGGGCCGAGGCGCGCCGCGGCCGCGACCAGGCGGGAGCGTTGCATCTCCGGCGCCACCGCGTCGCGCACGTCGAGCAGCTCGCGCAGCAGGCGCAGGAAGGGGTGGAACGGCTCGCGAATGGCGGCGCCCTCGCAGCCGGCGAGCGCGACGCGCACATCGGTGCCGGCGCGCGCGCGCAGCTCGTAGAGCAGGCGGCTCTTGCCGACACCGGGTTGGCCCTCGACCGCGACCAGGCTGCCGCGTCCGCGGCGGGCGCTGTCGAGGCAGCGGGCCAGCGCCGCGTGCTCGTCGGCGCGGCCGGCGTAGGGGCTGAGGCCGCGTTCGCGCGGCACCTCGAACCAGCTGCGGGGAATGGCGCGCAGGACGCGATGGGCCTGCACCGGGCGCTGCTTGCCGCGCAGCGGCAGGTCGCCGAGCGCGGCGGTCTCGAAGAACGGCGCGACGGCGCGCTTGGTGGCGGCGTCGATGACGATCTCGTCCGCCTTGGCGGCGCCGACCAGGCGGGCGGCGGTGTTGATGGTGTCGCCGGTGACGCCGAACAGCCCTTCGCGCTGGTCGCGCACCTGGGTGACGATGACGCCGGTGGCGATGGCGGTGTGCAGGGTCAGCGGCTGCCCGCCGGGGCGGGCGAGCGAGCCGACGAACTGGTGCAGCTCCAGCGCCGCCGCGACCGCGCGGCGCGGGTCGTCGTCGTGTGCAGCCGGCACGCCGAACAACGCCTTCACGTCGTCGCCGGAGAACTGGTTGACGATGCCGCCGTGCGCTTCGACGATGCGCGTCGCGCCGACCAGAATGCGGTTCATCAGCGCCGCCAGCTCCTCGGGATCGAGCTGCTCGGCGAGGCGCGAATAGCCGCTCAGATCGGCGAAGAGCACCGTGGCGACGCGCCGGCTGCCGTGCGGAAGATCGGCTCGGGCGGCCATGGACGGGGTGTTACACCCCGGCGCGAAGGCGCGCGCGTGGCAGGCGGCAGGGGGCGGCGGCGGTCACCCGGCAGGCTTAGCCGCGCCGGTCCGACGGGGTCAACCAGGTGCGGCGGCGACCGCGGCGAGATAGCGCAGCGCGCGCTGCGAGGGCAGGAAGAAGTACTCGCCGCCGATGACGCGGGTGAAGCGGCGCAGCTTCACCGTGCCGCGTCCGAGCAGCAGCGGCGTCGGGTCGGCGGGGACGCGGAAGGTCGGGTTGCCGCGCTGGCGGCCGAGGATCGGGTCCACTTCGTCGGCGCGCTGGTTGACGAAGGTCGGGTCGTTGATCCAGCGGCGCTGGATGAACTCGAACTGCCGCTCGATATCGGCGTTGAGGCAGATGAAGTGCATGCCGCGCGGCCAGGGGTCGTCGCCGGCCAAGTGTTCCCGCGCCGCGGCGAGCATGCGCTCCGGATCGGGCCAGCCGGACAGCGGCGCGCCGAACGGCCGGCCGCGGCGCAGGATCCGATGCCGCTGCACCGCGTCGAGCGAGCGTTGCGGGGAGAAGCCGGGCAGCGCGTCGCGCGGGTTGGCGCGGCGGACGTGCGCCCCGACCGGGCAGCTGCGGCCGGCGGCATCGTCGGTGGCAAACTGGAAGGTGTTGCGCTCGTCGAGGCCGTTCAGGTCGGCGGGTTGTTGCGGCGTGTCGGTCAGCGGCGCGCCGTTGCGCCAGCGCCCGATCAGCTTGGCGGCGCAGTGCTCGATCGTGCCGAGCTCCTGCGCGTGCGCCTGCGCGAACTCCCAGAAGCCATGCACGTCCTGCGCGATCTGGCGGAAGACCAGATAGGTGCCGTTGCGTCCCAGGTCGAGCATGCCGTTGGCGCCGGCGGCGAGCCGGGCGTCGAGGGCGGCCGGGGAAGCCGGCACCAGCGGGCTCGGCGGCCGCGCGCCGCTCTCGTCCGGATAGCCGAGCAGTAGTTCGCCCGGTGCGACGAGCGCGGGGTCCAGCGCATCGGCGCGCAGGCGGAACTCGGGCTGCGAGATGCCGTCGACGAAGCCGAAGTGCTCGCGCAATCCCTGCACTGCGCCGCGCGGGTCGCCCGAGCGGTCGGTCGGCCGGGCGTCGGCGCGCGGCCATTCGCCGCGCATCGGGATCTCCACGTCCTCGCCGTAGAGCTCGACGCCGCAGTCCGCGGCGAGGCGTCGCTGGTCCGCGACCAACCGCTGCAACGCCTCCGCGCTGCCGGCATAGAGCAGCAGCACGGCGTGGACCGGTCGGCTCGGCGGGCGCGCGTCGGCGGGCGGCGCGTCGTCGGGCGGTGGCGTATTCCCCCACCGCCAGTGCAGCGGCGCGGAATCCTCGACGTCGCCGAGCTCCCACGAGCGGTGTCCGCCGCCGCCGCTCATGCCCTGCTGGAAGGCGACGCCGAACTGCTTGCGGGTGGGGGCGTCGAGCCCGATCGCCTGCAGGCCGAGATGCGTGAAGGCGACGTTCACCGCCAGCGCGTCGCGCCGCTCCGCCGCGCCGCGCGCGACCACCTCGGCCAGCGTCTTCAGCCAGTCGCCCACCCGCGGGCCGCGCAGCTCGCGCACGAAGAGGAACTGCGCCTCGGTCAGTGCCTTGAACGCCTGCAGCGCGATCGCCTGGACGTCGTCGACGTCCACCTCGTAGGCGAAGTCCGGCTGGCGGCGCGCGGTCATACGCCGTAGCGTTCGAGCAGCGTCATCCACTCGTCCACCTGGCTGGGCGTCGGGTGCTCGTGCAGCAGGCGGTGGATGCGCCAGTTGTCGTTGATCGCGACGGTGAGGAAGCGGCGGTCGGCATAGCCGCAGTACCACGCGTCGGTGGGGATCTGATGCACGCGCGCCGCGTTCTGGAACTCCTCCAGGTTGCGCGACCCCTCGCCGATCACCGCCGTGGTGTTGGGCATGCCTTCGGTGTTGCCCCAGATCGCGTTGACGCCCGGCGCCGAGTTCTCGGCGAACTCGCGGAAGTAGTCGAGCGCCTGGCCGTCGTAGTTCGACATGAACAGCAGCCGGCGACCGCCGTCGACGATGCGCCACTGCGCGAAGTGGATGGTCTCGATGCCCTCCAGGCTGCCCTCGAAGTTGCGGCCGGCGCGGAACGCGACCAGCCAGAGGACGAAGCGCAGGGTGATCTGACGCGTCAGGCCGGGCTTCAGGTCGGTGACGATGGTCACCCGGTTCATGCCCGGCCCCTCGTTGTCGCGCCGGGCCAGCCGGTCGTCGTGGTCGCGCAGCTCGCGGTCCGAGGCGCGGATGTAGCGCATCGCCTCGCGCTTCTCGGCGTTGCGCAGGCCGAAGCCGAACACCGTCAGCGCCAGGGCGGCGAGACCGGCCGCGCCCACGGCGACGAAGGCGAGCCCACCGGCGAAGCCGGTGTCGAGGTGCCACCAGTTCGCGAACGCGGTGAGCGCCGTGCCGAGGACGACCACCGCGCGCAGCGTGTTGCGCGAGCGCAGCAGGTTCCAGATGAGGTCGAGGTAGAGCCAGGGTAGCTTGCGGGTGCCCGGCCGCCGGCTGGCGAACTCCCGCAGGGCCGGGTCCTTGAACGGTCTGGCGCTGCGGCCGGTGACGAAGTCCTGCATGGCCAGGAAGACGTGGTGGTTGGGCAGCTGTTGCATGCGCAGCTCGCGCGCCAGGGGGACCAGCTCCTCTTCGACCAGGCGCCGCTGCAGGCGAATGCTGTCGACCGAGACGCCGGGCGTGCCGACATACGACGCGACGCGCCCGTGCGCCTCGTGATCCGTGAGAAAGCGCGCCACCGCTGCGCCGGGCGCGCCGGCACCGGGGTAGCCGTCGCAGTGCGCGTAGACCTGGTCGAGGACGCTCCTCGCCTTGTGCGTCAGCTCGCGCAGATGCGCGGCGCGGTCGCCGTCGTGCACCACCCACATCACCAGCGAGGGTTGCGTCAGCGCCCCGCGCCCGCGCACGCGCTCGGGCAGCACCACCCAGCGCGCCACGTGCAGGCCGCGAACCTCCCTGAGCGGCGAGCGCTGGGCACGGATATCCGCGTCCACCGCCTCCAGGGTGGTGGTGAGCTGCCGCACGCGCTCCGCGTCGTGTGGCAGCGGCACGATCACGGTGAGGCTGCCGACGTCGTCCCACAGGTCGCCGCGCAGACGGCGCCACGCCCAGCGGCGCGTGCGCGCCATGCGCTGCGCCGGCGCTGCCGAGGCGGGAGCGGCCGGATCGTCGCCGACGCGCCGCACCGGCGCCGGCGCGGCGATCGAGTCGGACGCGGCGCGACTCATCGCGCCCTCCCGGCGCTCCAGGTGACGAACAGATGCGTCGGCCACTGGGTGCCCTTCGGCGTGGTGCGCAGGCCGTCGCGGCCCGGCGCGCGTCGGACCTGCGGGAGCGAGAAGAGCGCGGTCGCCATCTCGGTCATCAGCGTCTGCGCCACTGGCCAGTGGCGCGTCGCGCCGACGCAGTGGTGCTGGCCGGTGCCGAACAGCAGGTACTCGTCGTCGCCGCGCGCGATGGCGAAGGCGCCGGGCCGCGGCGCCAGGCGCGGGTCGCAGGCGGCGGCACCGACCAGCGCCATGACGATCGCACCGGCGGGGATGACCGTGCGTCGGCCGCCGCCCGTCTCGACGGTCCGCTCGCGTTCGGCGGCGCGCTCGTCGCACTGGCGTTGCAGGCCGGTGGGGAAGGGCTCGAAGCGCGATGCCTCGGCGATGTAGCGCGCCAGGCGCCCGTCGTCCTCGTCGGCGGCGTGCCGCGCGATCGCCGCGCTGCGCACCGACGCGGTGGCGCAGAGGCGGTCGTACTCGGCGGGCGGCAGGTCGAGCAGGTGGTCGACGACGGCGAGGAACTGGGCGGTCGTCGGCACCAGCAGGCCGGAGATCGTCCCGCCGGTGACGGTGGCGAGCTGCCGCGCCGTCCACTGGCCGTTCGCCGCGTGCACCAGCGCGTCGACGAACGGCAGCCGGTTGGTCGACGGTTGGCGCAGCTTCGCCTCGAAGAGGGCGGTGAGATGGTCGAGGATGCGCTGCCCCGCCGCCGCCGCGTCGGCCCGGCGGCCGGGGTTGAAGAGCTCGATGTTGAAGACGTACGACGCGGTGCGCTGGTTGAGCTGCAGCAGCGTCTCGCTGCCGCCGGCGATCTCGGGGATGCCGAAGTATTCGTCGAGAAACTGCCTCATCGCCGTCTGCAGCATTGCGACGACGTTGAGCCGGCCGGCGGGCGCGGCGGCGCCGATCGCGGCGCTGGCGGCGCGGCGCGCCGCCTCGGTCAGCGGCCCGATCGCGGCCTGGCCGACCGCGGCGCGCACCAGCGCGATCTGCTCCTGGTAGCTCTTCGCGCCGGGATCGGCCGGATCCTCGTAGTCGAGGCCGAGCAGGAAGGGTCCGAAGGTCTCGCGCATCTTCGCGCCGTACAGCGGCCGCACCGGGAACGTGTGGTAATCGGCGAGCACCCGAGCCACCGCCCTGGCGTCGAAGACCAGCACCGTGGGCGGCAACGGCGGGCCGAGCGGCAGCTGGCGCGAGCGCGCGACGACCGACTGGACGAGGCGCTGCAGCGGCGCCGGCACCACCAGCACCGGACAGAGGCGACGCAGGGTCCCGACGCCGCGGCGCTTGAGGCTGCGGACCGCCACACGCCGCGCCCGCGCGAAGTCGAACGGCGGGCGCCGGGCGCTACCGCGCGCCGCGTCGCTCCGGTCGGTCCGCGACCCAGGCAGGGATGATACGTCCTCGAGTGTCGCCATGGTGAGGCGAGGCATAGCCGTATCGCCCGTCGCGCGGCCAGTGGGGATTTCCCGCACACAGGCCGGCGGAAGCGATGAGCGATGTGCATTAGCGATGAGGGGCCCTGGAGCGACGCAGGGCTCATCCGCATCGCTCGTCGCTCATCGCTTCCGCCGGCGGCAGCCTTCCTACTGTTCCTGGCCGCGCACGGTGCGGCGCTGGCCGTCGAGGCGGACGCGCGTCTGCAGGCGGGCGATGAGGTCGCCCTCGTAGAGCAGCGGCTGGCGGCGGATGCCGCTCAGCAGGCCCGACACCGGGGCGCGCACCTCGGCGCGGCGCTCGCCGGAGAATCCGTCGTAGACCTGACCGATCAGCGCGCCGGCCTGCAGCCAGGCGCCGACTTGTACGTGCGTGACGAACAGGCCGGCGTGCTCGGAGACCAGCGGCAGCGTCTGGTCGAGGCCGAAGTAGTGCGTGTCCTGGTCCTCGGCGGCGAGCTCGATGCCGGTGACCAGTCCGGTGTGGTGCAGGAACGCCATCAGCGCGCGGAACAGCCGCTCGCAGTGCGGCAGCTGCAGATCGCCGGCGCGCCCCGCCTGGATGACGAAGTTCTCGCCGCCGCAGGTGCGCCAGGCGTGCCCGAGGGTGGTGGTGAAGGCGGTGTCGGTGGTGCGCTCGATCACCGCCGGCAGGCCGAACAGCATGGCCGAGGCGCTCTCGTCCTCGCTCGGCTCGTAGAGCCGCACCTGCGGCACCTCCTCGAAGTCGAGGTTCGAGCTGTGCACGTCGATGCGGTAGTGCGCCGGGCGCGTCGCCTGGAAGACCGCGTTGGCGATGCGCTGCGTCGTCTCGCCGAGGTCGTAGCCGGGGAACATGCGGTTGATGTCGGTCTTGTCGAACGGCCAGCGCCGCGTGCGGGTGTTGACGCCGAGCACGTTCACCGCCGGCACGATGACGATGCGGTGGGTGAGCTGCTGCGCCGGCTGCGTGCCGTCGGCGATGCGTTGCAGGTACTCGGCCAGCCTCGACAGCACGAAGATGCCGTTCAGCTCGTTGCCGTGGATGCCGGCCACCAGCGCCAGCCGCGGTGGCGCGGTGCGCGGTCCGAAGTCGTGGTACGGGATGACGAAGTCCTCGCGCAGCGGCGCCGTCATCTCCAGGAGCGTCGGGGTCTTCATCGGGTCGCCATGATGCGCGCCATCAGCGAGCCCTCGTAGACGGCGGGGTACTCGCGCAGCGTGAAGAGCACGCCGTCGACCGGCGAGCGCACCTCGGAGAGGGTGCCGCCGTGCTGCGGCGAGACGATGGTGCCGAGCAGGTCGCCGTGCCGCACCGCCATCCAGTGGTCGATGGTCGGCAGGAACAGGCCGGAGGTCTCGGCGTTCAGGTAGTGCACGTTGGTGTCGTCGGCGAGCAGCGGCGAATGGGTGATCGCGTCCAACGGCAGGTCGGGTGCCAGCACGCCGAGCCGCTGCCAGGCGTTGAGAATGCCGACCAGCAGCTGCTCGGTGAACGCCGGCGTGATGCGCATGCCGACGCCCATCTCGACCACCAGGCAGGGGGTGCCGCGGCTGTTCAGGCTGTGCGCGATGGTCGCTTCGAGCACGGTGACGGCGCCGTGCAGCCAGATCAGGTCGAGGTTCATGCCCTCGGCGAGCGGCACCAGCGTGGCGGCGAAGTCCTGGTTGATGCGCACCTGCGGGATCTCGCGCAGGAAGATGTTGCTGGCGTGGATGTCGATGACCAGCGCGGAGCCGCTCAGCGCGGCAATCGCGCCGGCGGCGATGCGCTGCGGCAGCAGGCCCTCGGGGTCGCCGGGGAAGTTGCGGTTGAGGTCGGCGTCGAACACCGGCACGAAGCGCTCCAGCGTGTCGATGCCGAGCGGGTTGAGCGCCGGGATCAGGTCGACGCGCCCGCGCAGCGCGTGCGGATGCGTCTCGGCGAGCTGCTCCAGCCACGCGGCCAGCCGGTGGCAGACGTAGAGCCCCTCGAGCTCGTCGCCGTGGATGCCGGCGATGACCGCGACGCGCGGCCCGCCGCCGCCGATGAAGCTGGTGCGGTTGATCTTCAACGTCTCGCGATACGGCAGCGCGAGGGAGACGACGGCGTCCTGGGTGATGTCCATGCGAGGCAGGCTGCTACGCTGTTAGGCTGCTAGGCTGTTGGGGGAGGATCCGCCGAGGCTGCTGTCTGTCCGTTCCGCGATCATCCCCTAACAGCCCAACCGCGTAACAGCCTAACAGCCTTCCTACTGGTCGCATCGCACCGCGACCACCGCGCTGGTCTCGGCGGCCGCCTCGCCGCCTTTGAAGTGCGAACGCACCGGCGGGCAGTCCTGTGCGTCGCGGCCGACGGCGACGACGACGTAGGTGTCGTTGGTGACCAGCTGCGTGCTGGGGTCGAGGCCGCGCCAGCCGGCGCCGGGGATCAGCACCTCGCTCCAGGCGTGCAACGATTGCTCGGCGTCGTCCTCCAGGTAGCCGGGGTCGTGGTAGCCGAGCACGTAGCGCGCCTGGGCGCCCCAGGCGCGCGCCAGGCTGACGAGCAGGTGGGCGAGCGCCTGGCAGCCGCCGCGGCGCGTGGCGAGCGTCTCGTCCAGCGGCGCGCAGGCGGACTGAAAGGCGGGCGCGTACTCGATGGCCTCCGCCATCCACTCCAACACCAATTGCAGCGCCTCGAGCAGCGGCTTGTCGGTGGCGCGCGCCGGCCAGGCAAAGTCGCCGCCCTCGACCGCCGGCAGCGCCGGCGTCAGCGGGCTGCGGTGCAGCAGGTAGGACCACAGCCGCGGCTGCCGGCGCAGCGCGTCGTCCAGCCAGGCGCGCTCGGCATCCGGTGCGACGACCGCGAAGTCGAACGGATTGGTCAGCGACGTCTCGACCTTGGCGCGCAGCGTGGCGGTCAGCGCCTGGTGCGGGGCGATCAGACTCAGGCCGTGCACTGGGTTGCCGAAGCCGTCGGCATGCGCGCGCACCTCGGCGGGCGGCTCGACGGTGACGCTCAAATCGCGGACGCGCTGGTGCGAGGTCGGCTGCGGCGCCAGACGCAGCTCGCAGTGGTGCTCCCACACCGGCGCCGCGAAGCTCAGCCGCAGCGCGTGCGCGATGTCGTACTTCACCGCTCGTCCCCGCGGTAGTGCTCGAAGTACTCGCGCGCCAACGCCCCGTTGAACGCTTCGACGTTGGCCAGGAAGGCGTCGAGGTACTCGTGCAGGCCCTGCTCGAAGACCTGCGCGGCGGTGGTGTCGGCGAGCTGCGCCTCCAGCGCCGCCATCGCGGCGCGGGTGCGCTCGGCGCCCTCGAGGCCGATCTCGCGCAGCGCGTGCTGCATGCGGTCGACGGTGAAGCGCAGCGAGCGCGGGAAGTCGCGCTCGAAGACGACGAACTCGGCGATGTCCACCGGCCGCAGGCCGGTCTGGTAGCGGCGCCGGAAGGCCTCGTAGGCGGACAGCGATTTGAGCAGCGCCGCCCACTGGTAGAAGTCGAGCGCCGAGCCGATCATCGCCACGTCCGGCAGCAGCAGGTGGTACTTCACGTCGAGGATGCGCGCCGTCATGTCGGCGCGCTCGACGCAGGTGCCGAGCAGGTAGAAGCCGAACGCCTCGCCGCGCATCATCGTGCTGACCGAGATGCCGTGGAAGCGCGCCACGCCGTTGCGCACCTCGGCGAACAGGCTGGCGGCGCGCTCGGCGCCGGCGCCGCCCTCCAGCACCCGGTCGATGCGCAGCCACATCTCGTTGATCGCCTCCCACATCTCGTTCGAGATGCGGTCGCGCACGACGCGCGCGTTCTCGCGCGCCAGGCGCAGGCTGGAGCGGATGGCGCTCGGGTTGGAGCGCTCGCGGGTCATGAACTGGATGGTGCGCGCGGCGCTGATCTCGCCGCCCTCGTAGCGCGCCTGGTAGGCCTCCTCGCTGGAGCTGATCGACAGCAGCGGCTTCCACTGCGCCGCCTCGGGCAAGGCGTCCTCGGCCTCCAGCAGGTGAACGAGGTTGATCTCCACCAGGCGCGCCGTGTTGCCGGCG
>JANRJF010000431.1:0-4880 GCA_033764095.1 Deltaproteobacteria bacterium
GCGCCGTCGCCGCCGAGCTGGCAGAACTGGCTCGGCACCGACGACCAGGCGCGCGACGTGCTGGCGCGGCTGATCTACGGCTACCGCATCTCGGTGCTGTTCGGCCTGACGCTGACCCTGTTCAGCTCGCTGATCGGCATCGCCGCCGGCGCCGTGCAGGGCTACTTCGGCGGCTGGGTCGACCTGCTGCTACAGCGCTTCATCGAGATCTGGTCGGGCATGCCACGGCTGTTCCTGCTCATCATCCTGGCCAGCGTCGTCACGCCGACCTTCTGGTGGCTGCTCGGCCTGCTGCTGCTGTTCAGCTGGATGACGCTGGTCGGCGTGGTGCGCGCCGAGTTCCTGCGCGCGCGCAACTTCGACTACGTGCGCGCCGCGCGCGCGCTCGGCGTGCGCGACGTCGCGATCATGCGCCGCCACCTGCTGCCCAACGCGATGACCGCGGCGCTCACCTACCTGCCCTTCGTTACCAGCGACTCGGTGACGATACTCACCGCGCTCGACTTTCTCGGCTTCGGCCTGCCGGTCGGCTCGCCGTCGCTCGGCGAGCTGCTGCTGCAGGGCAAGAACAACCTGCGCGCCCCGTGGCTCGGCATCGCCGGCTTCGCCGTCATCGCGCTGATGCTCACCCTGCTGGTCTTCATCGGCGAGGCGGTGCGCGACGCCTTCGATCCGCGCAAGACACTGCTCGCACCGCGCGCGCCCGAGCCGGACCAGGGCAGCGATGAGCGACGAGCGAGCCAGGGCAGCGATGAGCGACGAGCGGGCCAGGGCAGCGATGAGCGACGAGCGATGAGCGATGAGGCGGAAACCAACCCCTCATCGCTCATCGCTCATCGCTCATCGCTGGCGGGCTTGCTGCGCGTCGACGATCTGCGCGTGCGCTTCGGCCACGGATCGAGTGCCGTCGACGCGGTGCGCGGCGTCTCGTTCACCATCGCCAAGGGCGAGACGGTGGCGCTGGTCGGCGAGAGCGGCTCGGGCAAGTCGGTCACTGCGCTGTCGATCCTGCAGTTGTTGCCCTACCCGCAGGCGAGCCATCCGAGCGGCAGCATCCGCTTCCAGGACGCCGAGCTGGTCGGCGCCGACGGGGCGACGCTGCGCCGCATCCGCGGCGACCGCATCGGCATGGTCTTCCAGGAGCCGATGACCTCGCTCAACCCGCTGCACACCATCGAACGGCAGGTCGGCGAGGTGCTGAGCCTGCACCGCGGACTCGATGCCGCGGCGGTGCGCGCGCGCGTCATCGAGCTGCTGACGCTGGTCGGCCTGCCGAATCCCGCGCGCCGGCTCGGCGCCTTTCCGCACGAGCTCTCCGGCGGGCAGCGGCAGCGGGTGATGATCGCCATGGCGCTGGCCAACGAGCCCGATCTGCTGATCGCCGACGAGCCGACCACGGCGGTGGATGTCACCATCCAGGCGCAGCTGCTGGCGCTGTTGCAGGACCTGCAGCGGCGGCTCGGCATGGCGCTGCTGTTCATCACCCACGACCTCGGCATCGTGCGGCAGATCGCCGACCGCGTCTGCGTCATGCAGCACGGCCTGATCGTCGAGCAGGGGCCGGTCGCCGAGGTGTTCGGCGCGCCGCGGCATCCCTACACGCAGCGCCTGCTGGCGGCGCAGCCGGGCGGCGCGCCGGCGCCGGTGGCGGCGGACGCGCCCGAGCTGCTGCGCTGCGACGACCTGCGCGTCTGGTTCCCGATCAAGGCGGGCGTGCTGCGCCGCACCGTCGATCATGTCCGCGCCGTCGACGGCGTGTCGTTCGACCTGCGCGCCGGCGAGACGCTGGGCGTGGTCGGCGAGAGCGGCTCCGGCAAGACCACCATCGGCCTCGCCGTGCTGCGCCTGGTGACCAGCCAGGGACGCATCGTCTTCGACGGGCGCGACCTCGCCGCGCTGCGCGGCGACGCGCTGCGGCCGTTGCGGCGCGAGCTGCAGATCGTCTTCCAGGACCCGTACGGCTCGCTCAGCCCGCGCCTGTCGGTCGGGCAGATCATCGCCGAGGGTCTGCAGGTGCACGGCGTCGGCGCGACGCCGGCGGCGCGCGAGGAGTTGATCGTCGGGGCGTTGCGCGAAGTGGGTCTCGATCCCGAGACCCGCCACCGCTACCCGCACGAGTTCAGTGGCGGCCAGCGCCAACGCATCGCCATCGCCCGCGCCCTGGTGCTGCAGCCCAAGCTGCTCATCCTCGACGAGCCCACCTCGGCGCTCGACGTCTCGGTGCAGGCGCAGATCGTCGAGCTGCTGCGCGAGCTGCAGGTGCGCCACCGCATCGCCTACCTGTTCATCAGCCACGACCTGCGCGTCGTGCGCGCCATGAGCCACCGCGTCCTGGTGTTGAGGGACGGGCAGGTGGTGGAAGCCGGCCCCGCCGCCGAGGTGCTGGCGTCGCCGCGCGCCGACTACACCAAGGCGTTGCTGGCCGCCGCCTTCGCCGGCAGCTGACCACAAATGTGAAGGGGGCGCCGCCGTGCGGCGACGCCCCCTCTGGTGCAGCGAAGTGCGCCTGCGCTCAGCCGGCGATCCGCTTGCCGCCGACGTGGATGGGGAAGTCCGGGTAGGCGATGGCGCCCATCTCCGGACCGTCGAGGCCCTCCAGCTCGACATCGTCGGGCACGCGCAGCGGGGTGATGGCGTTGCTGAGCTTGAACCACACCATCGCCATGGCGAAGCCGAAGACGGCGACGACGATGGCGCTGAGCAGCTGCGCGACGAACTGCGAGGCGTCGCCGTAGAGCAGGCCGCGCACGCCGTCGAAGCCGTACGCGCTGACCATCTCCTCGCGCACGACGCCGTTCCAGCCGGCGCCGTAGGCGCCGTTGGCGAAGATGCCGAGCGAGATCACGCCCCACAGGCCGTTGAGGCCGTGCACCGAGATGGCGCCGCACGGATCGTCGACGCCGCGATTCTCGAAGAAGAAGACGCCGAGCACGACCAGCACGCCGGCGATGAAGCCGATGACGCCCGCCGCCCACGGATCGACGAAGGCGCAGGGCGCGGTGATCGCCACCAGGCCGGCGAGCATGCCGTTGCAGAGCATGGTCGGATCCGGCTTGAGGTTCTTCGCCGCCAGCACGATGTAGGCGCCGAAGGTCGCGGTGACGCTGGCGAGCATCGTGTTCACCACCACGAAGCTGATGCGCAGGTCGGTGCCCGACAGCGTCGAGCCGGGGTTGAACCCGAACCAGCCGAAGGCGAGGATGAAGGTGCCGAGCACCACCATCGGGATGTTGTGGCCGGGGATCGCCTGCGGCTTGCCGTTCACGTACTTACCGACGCGCGGTCCGATGACGATGGCGCCGGCCAATCCGATGATGCCGCCCATTGCGTGCACGACGCCGGAGCCGGCGAAATCCACCGCGCCGTGGCCGAGCCCGAGGTTGATGCCGGTCTGCGCCAGCCAGCCGCCGCCCCAGATCCAGTTGGCGTAGATGCAGTACGGCAGCGCCACCCACAGGCCGTAGAGCATGAAGTTCTTCCACGCCCAGCGTTCCGCCATCGCGCCGGTCGGGATGGTGGCGGTGGTGTCCATGAACACCATCATGAAGAAGAACAGCGCCATGACGCTGACGTCGCCGACCGACGACGTCAGGAAGAAGCCCTTGGTGCCGAAGATGCCCCAGCCGCCCAGCGTGAAGCCCTCGTTCAGCACCGACAGGCCGGGGCCGAGCGAGGCGTACCAGCCCGGCGCCACCGGGCCGTTCCACCAGTTGCCCCAGCCAAGCGCGAAGCCGTAGGCCCAGAACGCCAGGCAGCCGAGCGGGTAGATCATGAAGTTCATACCCGCCGTGTGCGCCGCGTTCTTGGCGCGGATCAGACCGGTCTCGACGAACATGAAGCCGGCCTGCATGAACATGACCAGGAAGCCGGTGACCAACGTCCAGACGAAGTTGATCGAGAAGAGGTTGTGGGCGACGCGATCGTAGAGATCGGCGACCGACAAGGCTGACGGAACGTCACCGCCAGTCGCCGGAACGGCCCAGTAGCCGGCGTTGCCGCCGCCGGCATCCGGCCACAGCGGTTTCTCCGCATCCGGACTCGTGGCGCTGAAATAGGGAGGAACCTGCGGCGCTGCTTCGTCGGCGTACGCCGAGCGGAGCGGGACGGCGAGCCACACCGCACTCGCCAAGATGAACACACCAATCCTGACTCTCATCGCATCAACACTCCTTGGCCCATGTGGTTTGGTGACGTGCGCGTACCCCCCGGTACGCACTCCTCACGAGTGGTGAAAACGGTTCTTCCGGTGCGTAGGTCACCCATCGCAGTCCGTGTCGCGCGCGGCGGCCCCCGCCGCGGCGCGCTTCGCGCACTGCGTCCAATCTGTTGAGATGTCTGCTCTGGCGGCGGCGGCAATCAGCAACGCCGGTGCCAGTTGCGGCGTTTCTGGCTCGCATCACTTTCGCCGAGACGCGACCGCCGCGCCGATGCTCACAAATTGAGCATCCATGCGCAGAGAACCGGCAGAGCAACGGGCTCACGTGCCACGAAGATCGGCCGAGAAGTGGTGCGGCCAACGGTCCGGGCTTTGCTCCGCACTATTGGGTCCGCAAATCCCGACCATAACCAAAACGAAACAGGGGGAAGTGACGATGCAGATCACGCTCGACGCGAGGAGATGGGCAACCGGGCGGCGCGCCTTCGCTGCACTGGCGGTCACCGCCGCAACGTGTGCGTTCAGCGCCGCGGCCTGGGCGCAGGAGGCGGCGGCCGAAGCGCCGCCGGTAATCGACACCGGCGACACGGCGTGGGTGCTGGTGTCGTCGGCGCTGGTGCTGATGATGACCCTGCCCGGCCTGGCGCTGTTCTACGGCGGCCTGGTGCGCTCGAAGAACATCCTCAACGTGCTGATGCAGTGCTTCATCTCCGCCGGCATCGTC
>JANRJF010000432.1:0-9298 GCA_033764095.1 Deltaproteobacteria bacterium
TACAACGAGATGTACCCGATGCCGCCGATGCCCGCCGGCGTCGAGGACGGCATCCGGCGCGGGCTCTACAAGCTCGCGCCGGCCACCCAAGCGGGCGACCGCCCGCGCGTTCACCTGTTCGGCAGCGGGGCCATCCTGCGCGAGGCCATGGCGGCGCAGGCACTGCTCGCCGAGCGCGGCGTCGCCGCCGAGGTGTGGAGCGTGACCAGCTACAGCGAGCTGCGCCGCGACGCGCTCGCCTGCGAGCGCTGGAACCGCCTGCATCCGGGCGCGGCGCCGCGCCAGTCTTACGTCGCGCAGCAGCTCGCCGCCGAACCGTGGCCGATCATCGCCGCGACCGACTACCTGAAGGCCGTGCCCGACCAGATCGGACGCTTCGTGCCCGCCGGCCTGGTGCCGCTCGGTACCGACGGCTTCGGCCGCAGCGACACGCGCGACGCGCTGCGGCGCCACTTCGAGATCGACGCGGCGTCGAGCGCCGTCGCCGCGCTGGCCGAGCTGGCGCGCCGCGGCGCGCTCCCCGCCGAACAGGTGGCGGCGGCGCTCGCCGAGCTCGGCGTCGACGCCGAGGCGGAGGACCCCGCCCGCCTGTGAGGACGGCCGTGTAATCGGCGCCGCGCGCCCGCCGTTGCGCGGCGCCCCGCGTCTCGACGATGGTGGCCAGCATGTGGATCCAACCGGTCACCCTGGAAGGCCGCTTCGTCCGTCTCGAGCCGCTCAGTGCCGCGCACGCGCGGCCGCTGTGGGCGGTGAGCAGCGATCAGGAGATCTATCGCTTCAAACCGTACGTCATGCGCAGCGAGGACGACATGCGCCGCTTCATCGCGCGCGCCGAGCGCAACCTTGCGAGCGGCGAAGGGCTCGGCTTCGCCACCATCGACCGCGCCAGCGGTGAGCCGGTGGGATCGAGCAGCTACTTCGCCTCCGACGCGCAGCATCGCCGCGTCGAGGTCGGCGGCACCTGGGTGATCCCGGCGCGCCAGCGCACGCCGATCAACACCGAAGCCAAGCTGCTCATGTTGCGGCACGCGTTCGAGGTGCTCGGCTGCCTGCGCGTCGAGTTCAAGACCGACAAGCTGAACGTCAAATCGCGGCGCGCCCTGGAACGCATTGGCGCGGTCGAGGAAGGCGTCTTCCGCAACCACATGCTGATGCCGGACGGACGCATCCGCGACAGCGTCTACTTCAGCATCATCGCCAGCGAATGGCCGGCGGTGGAAGAGAAACTGCTCGGCTTCCTCCAGTAGGGGCGCGCCGCGGCGCGCCCCTATCTGCGGAAATATCCCCGTCGATCGTGGGCCCGGGCGGACCAAGGCCCGCCCCTACGGCCGATTGCGATCGCGCAGACCACTGCGTCAGTCGACGGGCTCGACCGCGGCCGCCGGGATCCAGCCGCGCCGGCCATCGGCACGGCGCACCTGCAGCCAGTCCTCGCGCCCCTGGATCACGCCGAGCGGCGTGCCGGCGGTGACGGCGAAGTGCTCGGTGCCGTTCGGCGAGGGCTCGAAGCGCGCCGGCGTGTCACCGGCGGCGATCACCACCACCGCCTCGCGCACGTCCAGCTCGAGGACACGCGCCGCCCAGCTCGTGACCAGCAGCGCCGTGACCACGCCGAGCGCCAGCGCGGCGCGGCCCAACGCCAGTTTCGCGCCCGTTCCACCGACCCAGAGGCGCAGCGCGAGCAACGCCCACAGGCCCCACCAGGCGAGCGTCGCCGCCACCGCCAACCCGCCGCCGGTGAACGAGGCGGCGAAGGGAGCGGCGACGCGCAGCCACAACGGCGGCGGCGGCACGTCGATGCGCGCCTGTTCGCGGGCAAAGGCGAGGTTCGCCCCGACGTCGGGATCGCGCGGCAGGCGGCGCGCGGCGCGCGTATAGGCGGCAATGGCGCGGCCGACATCGCCCTGCTTCATCCACGCGTTACCCAGGTTGAACTCCAGGGCACCGCTGCTCAGCCCCTGGCGGCGCACCGCCTCGTACGCCTGCACGGCGTCGGCGTAGCGGCCATCGGCGTAGGCCTGGTTGCCCTGGAAGAAGCTGGCCTGCGGCGGCGGCGCCTCGGCGCGCGCCGGCGACAACACCGCCAGCGCCAGCAGCGCCAGCCCCAGGGCGACGCTGCCCAACTGGCGCTCGAGGCTGCGGGCGCGCTCGAGGCCGTCGACGATTGCGCCGGCCAGCGCCAGCGCCTCACGCCGCTCGCCAGCATCGTGGCGCGGGGCGTAGCGGGCACGCTCGCTCAGCTCGAGGAACTGCGCGACGCGCTGGCGCAGCTCGGTCTCGATCCCGGCCGCCTCCAGACGGGTCAGGACGCGGGCGTGCTCGATGGCGCCGGGCGGCAGTCCGAGCTTGGCCGCCAGGTACGCGGACATCGCGCCCGAGATGCGATCGAGGCCTAGCGCGTCATCCGGCGACACCGCGGCGAGCGCCTGCCGCGCCTCGCGACCAGCCGCACGGAAGCGCAACAGGCGCGGATCGGCGGCCAGCCGATCGCGGCGGCGGACGAACTGGCGCGCCCCGGCCCAGCCCAACACCGGCGGCAGCCACAGCAGCAACAGCCAGCCAAGGCCGTGACCGCCGCTGCTGCGCGGCGCGAAATCGCCCGGCGTGTCCTTGATGAAGACGATGTCGCGCCCGAGCGCCGCCGGCGCCTGCGGCGTCGGCGCGGCGGCGGGCGCCGCGTCGACCACCTGTCCCTGCGCCGCCGCCGACGCGCGCACCTCGATCGGAATCGGACCACGCACGATCGAACGGTAGGCGTGTGCGGCGGGATCGAAATAGCTGAACGACACCGCCGGGATCTCGCGCGCCGCGGGCGACTTGGGGATCAGCACCTGCTCGTAGACGCGACGCACCGGGCTGTCCTCACCCTTCACCGGCTGCGGATCGTAGCGCCGGAAGGCGTCGCCGACCGGCACCGCGGGCGGCGACAGAGCCGTCAGGTTGCCGTTGCCGGCCAGCGTCATGCGCAGCGTGATCGGGTCCCCGGCGTCGAGCTGCGTCGGCTTGGCGTCGAGGTCGAAGGTGAACTGGCCGACCGCACCGGTGAAGTCCGCCGGGCGGCCCGCTTCGGGCAGCGCCAGGACGGTGAGCGGCACCGGCTCCGACTGCACCTGGACCGGCTTCGTTTCGCCGCCGAAGAACTGATCGAAGAACGGATCGCCGCCGCGCCGGTTGGCGATCACACCGACCTGCATGCTGCCGTGCAGCTCGGTCTGCCCGGGCTGCAGCATGGTCATCGTCGTGTGCAGGCGCACGGCGGTATAGCGCCGCCCGTCGAGCACCTCGCTGCCCTGGTCGGGCTGGTCGAACTTCTCCACCGTCAGCCCATCGGCGGTGATGACCGGGAACTGCAGGTCGCGGACGTTCAGATTGCCGACGTAGAGCGTGACGTCGAGCGGGATGCGCTGGCCGACGTAGAGCTCGGTCGTCGCCGGCTTGACCACCAGCTTGATCTGGTCGCCCGCCACCGCAGCGGCACTGGGCCGCGTGCCGGCCGCGCGCACGCGCACCGTGATCGGCGCGCTCTCATATCGCTTGCCGTCATAGACGACGCCGAACGGGCCGAGCGTGAACTGCCCCTCGCGCTCGGCGATCAGGCGGTAGCGATGGCCGACGCTCTGCGTGACGTGGCCATTGACCATCGACACCTGCGTCGACGGGCCGAGATAATCCGCGCGGAAGTCGTCGAGCTCGACCGTCGGCACCGGCACGTTCTGCGCGCCGTCCACCTGGATGGTGAGCGCGAACGGTTCGCCGACCGCCACCTCGTTGTTCTGCACGCTGGCGCTGACGCGAATCGGATCCGCCGCGCGGACGACGGACACGCCCGCAAGCAGCGCGACGAGGAACAGCACCACGCGTGCGATGCGCGCCTGCCTCACCAGTCCTGCCCCGCTTCGCCGACGGCCGCCGCGGCGGCGGGCCGCTTGATGTCTTCCGGGCCGAGCTCCTCGCCGCGCGCCGTATCGAGCACCGCCTGCGCCGCCTGCTGCTCGGGCGTGTCGCTGGTCTCGCCGTCCACCGTCGTGCCGCCGCCGCCGCTCGGTTGCCCAGGCTCGTCGGTCGCGTCGCCCTGCATCTGCTGCGGCTGGTGCGCCGCCGCGTCCTTCTGCGGCTCGGGCTGCGCGGCCTGCTGCTCCTGTTGCTGCTCGTCGCCGGCTGGTTGCTCCTCTCCCGCTTGCGGCTCGGGTTGCTGCTGCTGTTGGTCCTGCTCGCCGCTGGCCTGCTGCTGCTCTTGTTGCTCGCCGGGCTGCTGCTCCTGCTGCTGCTGTTCGCCCGCCTGTTGCTGGTCCTGCTGCTGTTGATCCTGTTCACCCTGCTGCTGGTCCTGCTGGTCTTGCTGTTGTTGCTGATCCTGCTGCTGTTGCTGGTCCTGCTGCTGCTCGTCCTGCTTCTGTTTCTGTTCCTCTTCCTTCTTCTTCTCGTCTTCGAGCTTCTTCTGCAGCTCGGCGATGCGGCGGGTGACGAACTCGTGGTTGAACTTGGCGTCGCCGTCCTTCGGGTCGGCGACCATGGCGCGTTTGTAGTCGACCAGCGCCTGCTGCCAGCTGGCGATCGCCTGCTGCGGCGCGCTGCCCTCCTGATCCACGCCGAGGCGGTAGTGGACGTTGCCCATGTTGTAGGTCGCGCGCGCGGTCCAGGTCGGGTCGCCGCTCGCCGCCAGCTTGCTCAGCGTCGTCAGCGCCTCGTCGTACTTGCCCTGCTTGTAGAGCGCGGTGGCGAGGTTGAACTGCAGCGTCGGCGAGCCCGGCGCGTCGAGCAGGCCCTCGCCGTATTTGCTCGCCGCCTCGTCGTACTTGCCGCTGGCATAGAGTTGATTGCCCTCGGCGGCGCGGTCGCCGGGTGGATCGAGGAAACCGAACAGCGCCGGCAGGCAGAGGGCGATGGTCGCGGTGGCCGCGCCGCGCCGCCAGGCCGCTGCACGCCGTACGGCGCCACGCCGCAGCGGAATCAGCCACTCGACCGCCAGCAGCACGATGGCGGCGGCGAGCGGCAGCTGGAAGCGCTCGTCGTAGCGGCGTTGCAGCGCGCTCGCCACCTCGCGCCGCTCCATCTTGGCGATGTGCTCGCTGAACACCTGGTCGAGGCCGAGGCTGGGTCCGAGCCCCTGTACGTAGGCGCCGCCGGTGTCGAGCGCGATCTGCTTGAGCGGTTCGGCGTCGAGCCGCGATTTCACCACCTGGCCGCGGCGGTCCTTGACGAAGCCGCCGTTGCCGTCGGGGATCAGCTCGCCGTCCGGCGTGCCGATGCCGACGGTGAAGATCTTCACCCCCATCTCGTTGGCACGCTGCACGGCGGCCTTGACGTCGCCCTCGTGATCCTCGCCGTCGGTGATCAGGATCAGCGCCTCGTACTTGCCCTGGCGCGCCTCGAACCCCTCCAGGCTGGTGTCGATGGCGCGCGCCAGGGCCGTGCCGCCGCGCGGGATGATCCCCACCTCGATGCTGCGCAACGAGCGCTCGAACGCGGCGTAGTCGACGGTCAGCGGACTCTCGAGGAACGCGGTGCCGGCGAACGCGACCAACCCGATGCGATCGCCCTGCAGCAGTGGCAGCAGGTCGAGGATCGCCAGCTTGGCACGCTCCAGTCGATCCGGCTTCACGTCGGTCGCCAGCATGCTGCGCGAGGTGTCGAGCGCGACGATCAGATCGATGCCCTCGCGCTTCACCTGCTGCCACCGGAAGCCCCACTTCGGACCGGCGAGCGCGATGACGATCAGCGCCAGCGCCGCGACGCGCAGCCCGGTGCGCCAGAGCGGCCGCCGCCCGTCGAGCCCCGGCGTCAGCCGCTCGATCACCGTCGCGTCGGCGAACGCCGCCAGCGCCGCACTGCGCCGCCGCAGCAGCACGACCAGCAGCGCACCCACGCCGAACACGGCGATCAACAGCCAGAGATAGAGGGGATCACGCCACAACATGAGAGTCAGCGATGAGCGATGAGTGAAGAGCGATGCGGAGAGCGCGACGCGTGATGCGCGGTCACCGGCGATGCGTCTGCTCTCATTGCTCGTTGCTCATCGCTCATCGCCCCCCTCCTCATGGCAGCGTCCGCAGCCAGGTCTGCGCCAGCACCGCTTCGCCGCCGAGCAGCAGCAACGCCACCAGCGCCAGCCAGACGTAGAGCTCGTAGTACTCGAGGTACTGCAGGCCTTCCTGTTCGGTTTTCTCCAGCTGGTCGATCTCCTGGTAGATCAATCGCAGGCTCTCGGTGTCGGTGGCGCGGAAGTAGCGGCCGCCGGTGGTCTCGGAGATGTGCCGCAGGGTGTCTTCGTCGATGTCGACCGGCATGTTGACGTACACCTTGCGGCCGAACGGGTCGGCCTGCGGATAGGGCGCGGCACCGCGCGTTCCGGTGCCGATGGTGTAGACGCGATAGCCGAGCGCCTTTGCCGATTCGGCGGCGGTGAGCGGCGGCACCTTGCCGGCGTTGCTCTGGCCATCGGTGAGCAGGATGACGATCTTGCTCTTCGCCTGCGAGCCCTCGAGGCGCGACACCGCCGTCGCCAGCGCCGAGCCGACCGCGGTGCCGTCCTCGATCATGCCGATGCGGGCGCGGTCGAGGTTGGAGAGCAGCCAGCCGTGGTCGAGGGTGAGCGGCGACTGGGTGTAGGGCCGGGCGGCGAACAGCACCAGACCGACGCGATCGTTGGGGCGATGGTCGAGGAACTCGCGCACCACCGCCTTCACCGCGTCGAGGCGGTTGGCGCGCTGGCCGTCGAGCTGGAAGTCCTCGGCCAGCATGCTGCCCGACACGTCCACTGCCAGCATGATGTCGATGCCCTCGGCCGAGATGCGGGTCGACGCCTTGCCGAGCTGCGGGCGCGCCAGCGCGATGACCAGCAGCGTCAGCGCCAGGGCGCGCAGCGCCGGGAGCACCCAGCGCCAGCGCGCGCGGCGGCCGGGGCCGACGGCGCGCAGCGCCTCGACCATCGGGTAGGACACGGTCGGCGCCGCCTGCCGCCGGCCGCGCCGCCAGAGCAGCGGCACGAGCAGCAGCAGCAGCAAGGCCCACGGGTCATGCCACTGCACGCGGCACCTCGCTCGGCGTCGTCGACGTCACCAGCTCGCGCGCCGCGTCGTGCGCGCGGTCCGCGTCGTCGGCCGTCGGCTGATGGCGGGCGAACTTCACCAGGTCGGCCTCGCTGAGAAACTGCGCCAGGCGCGCGCGCTGCGGCGGTGTCATCTGCGGATCGCGCTGCGCCGCCTGCAGGAACTCCTCGGTGGTCATCTCCGGCGCGCGCAGGCGGAAGCGCGCCTCCAGGTAGCCGCGCACGATCGCCGACAGGCGAACGTAGAACTCCTCCTGCCGTCCCTGCTCGACCAGGCGATCGGCGCGCAGGCGCGCCAGTGCTTCGAGCGCCAGCTCGTGCGGCGGCCGCACGATGATCGGACGCGTCCGGCGCGGCCGGTTCACCCAGTAGAAGAGCAGCGCGATCACGCCGATCAGCGCGGCGACGCCGAGCGCGATCCAGCCGAGCAGCGTGTAGTCGTGCGGCACCGCCACCGGGCCTTTGATGTCGCGCACGTCGGTCGCCGGGGTGCCGCTGGCCCGGTCGAGCAGGCTCTCGATGATCACCACCGCGTCCGGAGCCGTGGCGCTCTGCATCTCGCCGCCCGGCACCGTGTACTGCACGGTCGGCCCCGGGATGACGCGGTCGCCGGTCGCGTAGGTGACCAGCGTGTACCAGTGCTCCACCGCCACCCGCCCGCCGGTCTGGCGTGGCTCGGCCTGACCGAAGTCGACGACCTGGAACTCGCCGATCTGCCCGCCGAGCGTCGGCACCACCAGCTCGACGTCCTTCGCCGCCTCGATGCGCAGCGTGTAGCGGAACGGCGTGCCGATGGTGACCGAACGCGGCTCGACCGCCGCCGTCACCGTGATCGGCGCGCCGGGCGCCACCGGCGTCTCGGCGCGCGCCAGCGGCACCAGGCCGATCAGCAACCCGAGCACCGCCAGCCGCGGCAGCTGCAGGCGGCGGCTCATCGCCACTTCTCCCGTGCGCGGAAGAAGCGCAGCAGCGGACCCGAATACGGCTGATCGGTGCGCACCGTGACGCTGTCGATGTCGAGGCTGCGCAGGAAGCGATCGCGCTCGGCGCGCGCCGCCGCCTGGCGGCGCGCGAACTCGACGCGCAGCCGAGGATCGCCGGTGTCGGCGATCACGGTCTCGCCGCTCTCCGGATCCTCCAGCGCGATCAGGCCGACGTCGGGCAGCTCCTGCTCGCGCGGATCCTCCAGGGCGACGGCGATGAGGTCGTGGCGCCGGTTGGCGACGCGCAGGGGGCGACGCAGCTCGGCGGCGAGGAAGTCGGAGAGCAGAAAGGCGACGCAGCGCCGCCGCACCACCTTCTCCAGGTGGTCGAGCGCCAGCGGGATGTCGGTCCCCTGCCCTTGCGGCTCGTGGTTGAGGATCTCGCGGATGACGCGCAGCACGTGGCGCGTCCCCTTGCGCGGCGGCACCGCCAGCTCGATGCGATCGCTGAAGATCACCAGGCCGACCTTGTCGTTGTTGGTGATCGCCGAGAAGGCGATCAGCGCGGCGATCTCCGCCGCCAGGTCGCGCTTCATCTGCCGCGTCGAGCCGAAACGGGTCGAGCCGCTGGCGTCGACCAGCAGCATCACCGTCAGCTCGCGCTCCTCGGTGAAGCGCTTGACGTGGGGCTCGCCGGTGCGCGCGGTGACGTTCCAGTCGATCGTCCGCACCTCGTCGCCGGGCTGGTACTCGCGCACCTCGGCGAATTCCATGCCGCGGCCCTTGAAGACGCTGTGGTACTCGCCGGCGAACAGGTCGCTGACCAGATGGCTGGTGCGGATCTGGATCTTCCGCACCGTCTTGAGCTGTTCACGCGTCAACATCAGAGCAGCGATGGCTATGCGCAGCGATGAGCGATGAGTGCCGGGCGATGAGGCTCAGAGGGCAGTGCCTCGTCGCTCATCGCTCGTCGCGCATCGCGTGTTCTCAGGGGACGGGCACGCCGTCGAAGATGCGCTGGACGAGATGATCGGCGGTCATCTCCTCCGCCTCGGCCTCGTAGGAGATCGTCAGGCGGTGGCGCAGCACGTCGGCGCCGATCGACTTCACGTCCTGCGGCGTCACGTAGCCACGGCCGTTGAGGAACGCGTGCGCCTTGGCGGCCAGCGTCAGGTAGAGCGTCGCGCGCGGCGAGGCGCCGTACTGGATGTAGGGTGCCAGGTTGAGGTTGAACGCCTTTGGGTCGCGCGTCGCCACCACCAGGTCGATGACGTACTCCTTCACCTTGTCGTCGAGGTAGATCGCGTCGACCAGGCTGCGCATCTTG
>JANRJF010000433.1:0-28857 GCA_033764095.1 Deltaproteobacteria bacterium
GACGATGCCGGCGGAGATGAAGCACTGCATCAGCACGTTGAGGATGTTCTTCGAGCGCACCAGGCCGCCGTAGAACAGCGCCAGGCCGGGCAGGGTCATCATCAGCACCAGCGCCGACGACACCAGCACCCACGCCGTGTCACCAGTGTCGAACACCGGCGGCGCCGCGGCCGCGTCCTGTCCGAAGGCGGAAGCCGCCGTGAAGAGTCCGAGCGCCGCGGCCCCGAAGGCCCAGCCGCCGCGCAAGCGAAAATCGCCCGTCGATGTCGCCATTCCCTTCTCCCTCGCGTGTTAGTGCAGCCGCCGACGTGACGGCGCAGCGTTCGGTAGAGCAACGCGGATGCCATCGCGTTGTGGGGATGGGCGCGTCCGACAATCGGTCGAGCCGGACTCCATCGATAGTGTGAGGCACCTCTATCGATCGATGGAGCATTAGCGGCTTGGATCGCGGTCGGTTCGTGCACGCGTCGCGGCGGCTGCCGCGTGAATGGGCAGCGGCGCTGCGCACACGGTGGGCAGCGGAAGGTGCGGGGGCGCCGCGCGCGCGGCGGCGTTCAGTCGCGTCGTGCGGCGACGCGACGGCCGTCGTTCACACCGATGAGCCCGGTGCGCACGGCGTAGAGGGCGAGGCCGACGCGATCGCGCAGGCCGAGCTTCTGAAAGATGTTGTTGAGGTGGGTCTTGATGGTGCCCTCGGTGACGCCGAGGCGATCGGCGACCTCGGCATTGCGCAGGCCGAGCGCGACGTGGCGGACGATCTCGCGCTCGCGCCGTGTCAGCGGACCCTCCGCCGCCGGCTCGCGCAGTCGCGCGGTGATCTCGGCCTGCAGCGCCGGCGGCAGCCAGACGTGCCCGTCCATCACCGCGTCGATGGCGACCATCAACGTCTCGATGGCGAAGCGCTTGAACACCACGCCGCGCGCGCCGGCGTGCAGCGCCGCCACCGCGTCCTCGGCGCGTTCGGTGGCGGTGACCACCAGCACCGCGACGCGCTCGCTGAGCGCCTCGATGTCGGAGAAGGTGGCGCGGTCCATCTGCAGGTCGAGCAGCAGGATGTCACAGGGGCTCTGCGCCAGGCTGGCGGCGAGGTCGTCGGCGCGCGCCAGCTCGGCGACCACGGTGACCTGCGGCTGCAGCTTGAGCATCGAGATCAGGCCCTGGCGGAAGAGGGCGTGGTCGTCGGCGATGGCGACGCGGATCATGACCGGGCGCGACTATCGGCCAGCGCTGCCGGGGTCGCAAGGGCTGGCAGCCGGCGGGTGGCGGGGCTATCACGGCGACGGCGAGGCGGATCATGCTCGATGGGCTCGAACAGGCGGTGCGCGGCCGCGTCGTGCGGCGCGGCGCGGCGGACTACGACGCGGCGCGCCGCGCCGCGGTGTGGAACGGGCGCAAGCCGGCGCGCCAGCCGGACGCGATCGTGCAGGTCGCCGACGCGGCGGACGTGCAGGCGGCGGTCGCCTACGCCACCGCGCACGACCTGCGCATCGCGCTGCGCAACGGCGGCCACAACTGGTCGGGCCTGTCGCTGCGCGACGGCGGCCTGCTGCTCGACCTGCAGGCGCTGAACGGGCTGGCCATCGATGCGCCGCGCCGCGTCGCCACCGTCGGCCCGGCGGTGCGCGGCCTGGCGCTGGCCGAGGCGCTGGCGCCGCACGGGCTGGCCTTTCCGGTCGGCCACTGCTCCAGCGTCGCGCTCGGCGGCTTCCTGCTCGGCGGCGGCTTCGGCTGGAATGCCGGCGCTTGGGGCGTCGGCTGCTTCAATGTGCGAGCGGTGGACGTGGTGCTCGCCGACGGCCGCCTGGTGCGCGCCGACGCCGAGCACGAGCCCGATCTCTTCTGGGCGGCGCGCGGCGCCGGCGCCGGCTTCTTCGGGGTGGTGACGCGCTTCGAGCTCGACCTGCACCCGCTGCCCACCGTCATCCGCAGCAGCCTGCTGAGCTTCCCGCTCGCCCAGCTCGATGCGCTGGTCGGCTGGGTGCGCAGTCTGGTGCCGGCGTTGCCGCCGTGGGTGGAGCTCACGCTGATGATCGGCCGGCCGCCGGGCGTCGTGAGCGCGCGGCACGAGCCGGTGTGCAGCGTCTCGGTGGCGGTGTTCGCCGATACGCCGCAGCAGGCCGCCGCCGCGCTGGCGCCGCTCGCCGACTGTCCGATCGCGCCGCGCCTGGCGTGCGTGCTCGACGTGCCGAGCTCGTTCGCGGCGTTGTTCGCCGGCATGGACGAGCTCTACGTCGCCGGCCGCCGCTACCAGGTGGACACGTTGTGGTCGGATGCCGACCCCGCCGCCGTGCTCGCCACCGTCGGCGCGCACGTCGCCGCGTCACCCGGCGCCGACAACCTCGTCCTGGCGCTGCTGCTGCCGCCGCCGCCGGCCGCCGCGCCGCCGCTGCCCGATGCCGCCTTCTCGATGGTCGCGCCGCTCTACCTCGGTTGCTACGCGGTGTGGGACGACGCGGTGCACGACGCGGCGCACCTTGCCTGGTCGCGCGACCTGATGCGCGCGCTGGAGCCGCACGGCGTCGGCCACTACCTCGGCGAGGCCGACCTCACCGCCGCGCAGCGCGCCGAGCGTTCCTTCGGCGCCGCGCAGTGGCAGCGCCTGCAGGCGCTGCGCCGGCGCTACGATCCACAGCGTCGCTTGCACGGCTTTCCCGGCGCCGAGTGAGGGTCGGGCAGCGATGGCGGCGCAACTGGTTCCGGTGCTGCAGTGTCGCGATCTGCAAGAGGCGCAACTCGCACAGGGCAAGCTCGCCTCCGAGGGCATCGCCGCCTTTCTGGAGAACGAGTACACCGTCGGCCTGGTGTGGACGTGGTCGAACGCCATCGGCGGCGTGCGGGTGCTGGTGCCGGAAGCGCGCGCCGACGAGGCGCGCGCCCTCCTCGCGGCCGACGCGGCGAGTCAGGTCGAGGCGTTGTTCCCGACCGCCGTGCCGGACCGCTGCCCGGCCTGCGGCTCGCTCGCCGTCAGCCGGCGCCGCCGGGTGCGCACCGCCGCGGCGCTCGCATTGCTCGTCTATGTGCCGCTGCCGGTGTGGGGCGCGTCGCTGAGTTGTGATGCGTGCGGCGCGCGCTGGCAGCTCCCGAGCGAGCCATTTCCCGACGTGCCGGCGGCCGGCGAGCGCACGCTGCCGCGCGGTCGCCTCTTCGCCTGGTGGTTCCGGCGCCAGATCCCCTGGGTGATGCTTGTCCTGCTCGCTCTGATCGTCTTTGGGATGACTTACGAGTACGCACGACGCCGCTAGCCGGCGAGGGAGTGATGCATGATGCACGGAAGCTGCCTGTGCGGCGCGGTGCGCTACGAGATCGGCGCGCCGCTGATCGAGATGCACCACTGCCACTGCTCGCGCTGTCGCAAGGCGCACGGTGCGGCGTTCGCCACCTATGCGCAGACCAGCGCCGCCGAGCTGCGGCTGGTTGCCGGCGCCGACCAGGTGCGCGCCTTCCATCTGCCATCGCAGGCGCGCCGCAGCTTCTGCGCCAACTGCGGCTCGAACCTGTTCTTCGCGCTCGACAACCTACCCGACGCGGTGTGGGTGACGGTGGCGACGCTCGACGGCGAGCTGACGATGCAGCCGCAGGCGCACATCTACGTCGCCTCGAAGGCGGAGTGGCACGCCATCCTCGACGCGCTGCCGCAGTTCGCCGCGCTGCCGCCGTCGGAGTAGGGCGCATGCGACCGGCGCCCGCCGAGCTGAAGCGCTTCCTCGCCGCCTACGACGCGTCGATCGGCACGCTGTTCCTCGCCGGGCGTGCCGCGGTGCTGGCGGCGGCGCCGAGCGCCAATGAGCTGATCTACGACGCGTACAACGCGGTCAGCGCCGCCTATTCCTTCAGTCCGCGATTGCAGGAGGCGTTCTGCCACGTCGCCGCGTATGCTGGCCACGTGAACCTCGGCTTCAACCGCGGCGCCGCGCTCCCCGATCCCGACGGCCTGCTCGCCGGCAGCGGCGCGCGCATCCGCCACATCCGCATCGGCGCGGCGAGCGACCTCGAACAACCGGGCGTGCAGCGGCTGCTGTGCCTGGCAGTGGAAGAGGGTCGGGCCGCGGCGGCGGCCGCCGCGCCGACGCGCGGGCGCGCCGCCGGCGCCTCGACGATCCGGCCAACGCACGGCGCCAAGCGCCGCCCGGCGGCGAAGCGCTGAGCAGGGTGGGCATGCACATCGAGAAGGGGCATCTGGTCGTCGGCAGCTGGCAGGGCGTGCCGGTGCAGCTGCATTGGAGCCTGCCGCTCGGCATGTTCGTCTTCAGCGGGTTCGCTTTCGCGCCGACCGCGTGGTTCGGCATCGCCGTCGTCGTGCTGGTGCACGAGATCGGCCACGCCATGCTGGGGCGCCGCCTCGGCATCGAGCCGACGGCGATCTCGCTGCACGGCTTCGGCGGTGAGTGCGAGTTGGAGGACGAGCAGACTCGCCATGAGGCGGCGGTCATCGCCTGGGGCGGCGTGCTGGCGCAGCTGGCGCTGTGCGCGGTGGTGGTCGCCGTGGCCGTGCTGGTCGGCGTCCCGGACGGTCCGCGCGTCGGCGAGTTCCTCGGCGCGCTGACCTACTCCAACCTGCGCATGGCGGCGTTCAACCTGCTGCCGATCCCGCCGCTCGACGGGTCGAAGGCGTGGTGGCTGCTGGCGCCCTACGCGCGCCGCGCCATTGCCCGCCTGCGCCGCGGTCGCGACCGTCTCGGCGCGCGCGAGGCGCTGCGCCGCATCCAGGATCTCGAGCGCCGCGCCGGCGAGACGCCGCTCGACCACGGCGTCGACGCGCAGCTGGAGCGCATCCTGCGCGACGCCGCCGATCGCCGCGAGGAAGACTGACGCTGTTAGGCTGCTAGGCGGCTAGGCTGTTAGGGGAGCTCAAGCGAGCCTGCATCGATCAGGTCCCTTCCCCCGCACCGCGGGGGAAGGTCGGGATGGGGGCCGAACCGCTGGGTAAGCCTAACGGCCTTTCCCCGCCGCGCTGGCAAGACGCCCCGGCCATCGTGCTAGCTTGAGCCGTGGGCATGGCCTGGGGGCGTCGGGGCATCGTATCGCTGCTGATCGGCATGGCGCTGCTCGCCGGGTGCGGGTCGGAAGGCGACGGCAGCCCGGCGCAGGCGTCGCCGCCGACCATCGCGGTGCTGAGTGCCTTCCCCGCCGAGCTGGCGGCGGTGCTGGCGCAGGCCGAAGTCGAGGACACGCAGGTGATCGAGGGGCGCATCGTGCGCACCGGCCGCATCGGCGACGTGCCGGTGGTGATGGCGATGACCGGCATCGGCCTGCTCAACGCCGCGGCGACGACCGAGATCGTGCTCGACCACTTCGAGGTCGCCGGGGTGGTGGTCTCCGGCGTCGCCGGCAGCCCGCGCCGCATCGGCGACGTCGTCGTGCCGCGCCGCTGGTCGCAGGCGGGCGGCGCGCCATTCGCCGCCGATGCCAGCTGGCTGCGGCGCGTCGCGCGTCTGGCGCGGGCGAAGCGCTTCGCGCTCGAGCGCTGCACCACGGTGCGCAACCAGGCGGTCTGCATGGGCTTCGACCCGGCGGTTGTCGTCGAGAGCGCCGGCTCCAGCAGCGACACGTTCGGCAACACGGCGTTCAAGTGCAACGCCAACGGCGGCGACGTGTTCGGTTGCGACGTCGCGGACGCCGCCAGCCTGCCGCCCGCCGCGCTGCGGCGCGTCGCGCCGGCGGCGCGACAGTCGGCCGATGACGAGCCGAGCTCGGTCGACATGGAGACCGCCGCGATCGCCGCGGCGGCGTCCCGGCACGGCGTGCCGTACATCGCCTTCCGCGCCGTCTCCGACGGTGCCGAGGACCCGCTCGACCTGCCGGGCTTCCCGGCGCAGTTCTTCGCCTACTACCCGTTCGCCGCGCACAACGCCGCCGTCGCCGCCGCGACCTTCGTCCGCGAGCTCGCCCGGTGAGCGCCGCGCCGACCCTGCGCGTCGCGACGCTCGCCGACGTGCCGGCGCTGCAGGCGTTGATCGCCGCCTCGGCGCGCGGCCTGGCGGCCGGCGACTACAGCGCGGCGCAGATCGAGGCGGCGCTCGGCACCGCGTGGGGCGTCGACAGCGAGCTGATCCGCGACGGCACCTATTTCGTCGTCGAGGCCGACGGCGAGGCGATCGCCTGCGGCGGCTGGAGCCGGCGCGCCACCCTGTTCGGCGCCGACGCGCAGCCGGGCCGCGAGTCGGCGCTGCTCGACCCGGCGCGCGACGCCGCCCGCGTCCGCGCCTTCTTCGTCCATCCCGACTGGGCGCGGCGCGGCATCGGCCGCCTGCTGCTGGCGCACTGCGAGGCGGCGGCGTCGGCGCACGGCTTCCGCCACGCCGAGTTGATGGCGACGCTGCCCGGCGTGCGGCTCTACCGCGCCTGCGGCTACGCCGGGGATGCGCGCACGACGCATGCACTGCCGGGCGGGCTGCGCATCGAGTTCGTGCCGATGCGGAAGCGGCTGGCGGCAGAGAATTGACCACCAAGGCACCAAGGACACCAAGAAAGCCGGATCCATTTCCATTCCGCCACTGATCCGGCTTTCTTGGTGTCCTTGGTGTCTTGGTGATCGACTTCCTGCTCGCGATACCGCAGCGCTTTCCGCGCACGACGCTGACCCTGGTGGCGGCGCTCACCGCGCTGTTCAGCGTCTTCGCCAGCCGTTTCCAGGTCGACAGCGCGGTCGACCAGCTGCTGCCCGAGCACGATCCCGGCGGCGCCTACTACGCCGGCGTGCGCCAGGCGTTCGGCAACGAGGAGATCGCCGTCGTCGGCCTGTTCGGCGACGACGTCTTCGCTCCCGAGACGCTGGCGCGCATCGATCGCCTGTCGCGGCGGCTGGCGGGGCTCGACGGCGTGCAGCACGTCACCAGCCTGACGACGCTGGAGAACGTCATCGTCGGCGACGACGGCCTCGGCCGCCGCCGCCTGATGCCGCCGTTGCCGCTCACCGACGAGGCGGCCGCTGCCTTCCGCGCGCGCGTGCACGCCGACCGCCTCGCCGAGCGTGCGCTGGTCTCGGCCGACGGCCGCGCCGCCGGCATCTGGGTGCGCTTCAAGCCGCTCAGCGACGAGGTGTTCCTCGCCACCGACCTCGAGGGGCAGCTGCGCGCCGCGGTGGCCGCCGAGCCCGGCCCGGAAGCGGTGGCCATCACCGGCCTGCCGACCATCAAGGTGCAGGCGGCGCGCAAGATGCTCGCCGACATCTACCTGTTCGTGCCGCTGGCGCTCGGCCTGGTGACGGCGATGGTGGTGTGGGCCTTCCGCACCTGGCGCGGCGTGCTGCTGCCGGTGGCGACGGTGGTGATCGGCGTCACCTGGACCACCGGCATCATGGTGCTGGCCGGCGACGCCTTCACCATGGGCACGCTGGTGCTGACGCCGTTGCTGATGGCGGCCGGCGTCGCCTACGCGATCCACATCGTCAGCCGCTATTACATGGAGGTCACCGAGCATCGCACGCATGCGCAGGCGATCGCCGCGGCGATCGCGCACGTACGCCTGCCGGTGGCGATGGCGGCGCTCACCACGCTGATCGGCTTCGGTACCTTCGTCACCAGCCCGATCCCGTCGATCCGCGACTTCGGCGTCTACGCGGCGCTCGGCGTCGCGGTGATCTTCATCGCCTGCGTGGTGGTGATCCCGGCGGCGCTGGCGCTGCTGCCGGCGCCGACCTCGGTGCCGGACGGCCTGGAGGAGGGCGGCCGGTTCGCCCGCTTCGTCGAGGGCTGCGGCCGGTTGTCGATCCGCCACCGCCGCGTCGTGCTGCCGCTGTTCGGCGTGCTGGTCGCGCTCGGCGCGGTCGGGGTGACCAGGCTGCGCGTCGAGACCGACTACCTGCGCTTCTTCAGCCCCGACAACCCGGTGCGGGTGGAGAACGCGCGCATCGGCGCGGCGCTCGCCGGCACCCAGGTGATCGCGGTGGTGGTCGACGGTGCGACGCCGGAGCGGGTGACGCGGCTCGACGTCGTCGAGGCGATGCGCGCGCTGCAGCAGTTTCTCGCCGCGCAGCCGCTGGTCGACAAGACCATCTCGGTGCTCGACCATCTCGACGCGGTGCGCGACGCGCTGGCGCCGGGGCGCGGCGGGACGCCGTTCGCCGCGCAGCAGGAGATCGACCAGCTGTTGCTGCTGCTCGGCCCCGGCGACATCCGCCACGAGCTCAACGCCGACCAGTCGCGTGCCAATTTCACCGTGCAGACGCGCCTCTCCGGCTCGCGCGAGGTGACCGACTTCGTCGCCCGCGTCGAGGCCTGGGGACGCGCGCACCTGCCGCCCGACGTGCAGCTGCACGGCACCGGCACGGTGGTGCTGCTCGATCGCTCGGCCGACGCACTGTCGCGCAGCCAGATCGTCGGCGACCTGCAGGTCTTCGCCATCCTGCTGGCGCTGATGGTGCTGCTCTTCCGCTCGCTCGGCCTCGGGCTGCTGTCGATGGCGCCGAACGTCTTCCCGGTCGCCATGCTGTTCGGCCTGATGGGCTGGAGCGGCATCGAGCTCAACCTGTGCACCGCGACCATCGCCTCGATCAGCCTCGGCATCGCGGTCGACGACACCATCCACTACATGCTCGGCTACCACGACGCGCTGCGCAGCGGGATGTCGCGCGAGGCGGCCATCCTCGGCACGCTGCGCGCCGTCGGGCGGCCGATCCTGATCATCGCCGTGGCGCTCTGCGCCGGCTTCCTCATCGCCTGCTTCTCCAACTTCCAGCCGGTGCGCCACTTCGGCCTGCTGGCCAGCGTCACCATGCTGGTCGGGGTGCTGACCGATCTCTTCCTGCTCCCGGCCCTGCTGGTCACGCTGCACGTCGGCGCCCCGGCCACCGCCGCGCGTGCGGCCGGCGGCGCGGACGCGTCGCCCATCGAGGCGGCACACGCCGCCGCATCCGCTTCGGAAAGGATCCGCCCATGAAGTCACTGACGATGCTGCTGCTCGCCGCGCTGCTGGCCGGCGCCGCGCTGGCCGAGGCGCCGGCGCCCGACCAGGATGCCCGGACGCTGGTCAAGCGCGTGCTCGACGCGGCGCCGCAGGTGCCCTACGTCTCGCGCATGGAGCTCACCACTCCCGGCGGGCTGGTGCGCGAGTTCACCATGAGCGGCAAGGATCTGGAGAACGGCATCGAGGCCCGCTACCTGGAGGTCACCGGACCGATGAACCTCAAGGACTCGCGCTTTCTCTTCTACGACCACAGCGAGCGGCGCGACGACCAGTTCATGTACCTGCCGTTCATGAAGCGCGTCGTGCGGTTGACCGAGAAGACGCGGCGCGAGCCGTTCCTCGGCTCGACCTTCTACGTCGACGACATGATCGACCGACAGCTCGACGACTTCACCTACCGCTTCGCCGGCGAGGAGACCGTCCACCAGCGCGTCTGCCGGCTGGTCGAGGCGACGCCGAAAGACCCGGCGCGCGAGACCTACAGCCGCGCCATACTCGCCATCGACCCGACCGACCTGGTGGTGATGCGCGCCCGCCTGTTCGATCACGACGGCAACCTCATCAAGATCCAGACCACCGAGACGATCGAGAAGATCGACGGCTACTGGACGCCGCGGCTGCAGACGATGGAGAACGTGCAGGACAAGGAGAAGTCGGAGCTGACGACGCTGGAGATGACGTACAACGCGCCGATCGGCGACGACATCTTCCGCGAGGCCTATCTCGGTCGCTAGGCGGACGCGATGTATCTGCCCAATCACTTCGCCGAGACGCGCCCCGAGGTGCTGCGTGCGCTCATGCAGGTGCAGCCGTTCGCCACGCTGGTGACGCAGGGGAGCGGCGGGCTGACGGCGGACCACGTGCCGCTCGAGCTCGACACCGCGCCGCAGCCGCTCGGCAGCCTGATCGGCCACGTCGCGCGGGCGAATCCGCTCTGGCGCGGGCTCGCTGCCGGCGTGCCGGCGTTGGCGATCTTCCACGGCCCGCAGGCGTACGTGTCGCCCGCCTGGTACCCGAGCAAGCGCGAGCACGGCAAGGTGGTGCCGACCTGGAACTACGTCGTCGTGCACGCCGCCGGCACGCTGCGCGCGGTCGAGGATCGCGCCTGGCTGCGCGCGCTGGTCGAGCGGCTCACGGCGCGCCACGAGGCCGGCCGCCGCGAGCCGTGGCAGGTGAGCGACGCGCCGCCCGAATTCCTCGACGCCATGCTCGGCGGCATCGTCGGCATCGAGCTGCGCATCGAGCGCCTGCAGGGCAAATGGAAGCTGAGCCAGAACCGCCCGCCGGCCGACGTCAGCGGTGTCATCGACGCGCTGGCGTCGAGCGACGATCCCGCCGTCCGCGCCGTCGCCGCCCGCATGCGTGATGCCGCGGCCGGATCCTGACGCGCAGGGCGCGGCGCTGCCGCAGATGCGCGCGCTGCGTCTGCGGCGCGCGCTGCGCCGCGGCGGCAGCTCGCTGCCGCTGGTGGTCGAGACGGATGACGGGCTCTACGTCGCCAAGCTGCGCGGTGCCGCGCAGGGCCCGGCGGCGCTGGTGGCGGAGATCGTCGTCGCGGCGTTGGCCGAGCGGCTCGGCCTGCGCGTGCCGCAGCGGGTGTTGTTGCGCCTCGATCCCGGTTTCGAGTGTCTCGATCGCGACGCCGAGCTCGCCGATCTGCTGCGCGCCAGCCGCGGCGTGAACCTCGGCCTGCGCTACCTGTCGGGCGCGCGCGAGTTGTGCGCGGCGGACGCGACGCGCCTGGACGGCGAGACCGCGACGCGCATCCTGTGGCTCGATCGGTTGGTGATGAACGTCGACCGCACGGCGCGCAATCCCAACCTGCTCGCCTGGCAGGGCGCGGTGTGGCTGATCGACCACGGTGCCGCGCTGCCCTTCCAGCACGATTGGGCGGCGGTCAGCGAGGCGACGCCGCGGCGGCCCGGCCCGGTGGGCGCCGCGCACCTGCTGCACGCGCGCGCCGCCGGTCTGGCGCTGCGCGACGCCGGGTTGGCGCGCCGCCTGACGCGGGCGGTGCTGCAGGCGGCGGTCGACCAGGTGCCGGAGGAATTCCTGCTGCCGCTGCTCCCCGCCGGGGCGGCTGACGACGCGCTGCGGCGCCGCCGCGCCGCCTACGTGGCGCTGTTGTGGAAACGGCTCAGGGCGCCGCGTCCCTTCCTCGCCGGGCCGGCCGCGGCGCAGGTGGCTGCGGCCGCTGCATCCGGATGAGCAGCGACTCGGGACGTTCGACCCGCGCAACTGGCGGGACGGCGCCGGGCCCCGTACAGGCTGCGGTGTGAACGGAGCGCGAGCATGACGCGGCGGTGGCGTCTCTGGCTGGGGCTGGGCGTGGTCGTCGTCGCCCTGGCCGGCGCCGCCTGGCATTGGCAGAGCCAGCTCATCGGCATCGGCGGGCGCTGGTACCTGCTGAGCATCTCCGGCGATCTGGCCAAGCAGCGGGAAGCGGTGGCGCGCATGCAACGCACGCTGCTGCTGCAACCGGTCGCCGACGCCTACGTGCCGGAGTTGTCCGATCTGCTGGCGGCGATGACGACGCGCGTCTCCAGCGGCCAGATCGATCTGCCCTGGGCCGCGTACGTGTACACCAGCTACCAGCGCGATCTGCTGCTGCAGCGCCCCGGCGGCGTGCCGCGCCGCTCGTTCGACGAGGTCGAGACGGCGGTCAACCAGTACGTCGAGTTCTACCGGCTGGAGAAGCGCCCCGACGCCTCGGGCGTCCGCCTGCGCGACCTGGCTGGCGAGGGCGAAGGGCGCTCGTTCACCGTCGAGGAGATCGAGCAGGCCCACCGCGACGGGCGCGACCTGACGCAGGAATAGCGGTCCGCTACCAGCCGCCGGCCGGAAGACCTGTGCTGCGGGCGATCCGCCACCGCAGCAGCCCGCGCTGGCAGCTGAGCGCTGACGGCTGAAAGCTCAGCGCCGACAGCTGCCCTGCCGCCGCATTGCCATCGCCCGGGGCGCGTGCGAGAGGCACGGGTTGACGTGGAGGTGGCCATGCGAAGCGGACGTGGGATCGGGCTCGTCGCCCTGGTGGCGCTGCTGTGCGCCGGGTGCGCGACGCTGCCGCCGGTGCGGGTGACGCCAGCCGACGCCAAGAAGCCGATCGAGCTGGCGAAGGGACAGGATCTGTACGTCGCGCTGCCGTCCAATCCGAGCACCGGCTACCGCTGGACGTACCACGCCGGGAAGCAGAGCATCCTCCAGCTGAGCGGGGAACCGACCTACAGCGCGGCGCCGGCCGAGGGCGTGGTGGGCAGGGGCGGCACCGAGACGTTCCAGTTCCGCGCCGTGGCGCCGGGCAGCGAGAAGCTGCGGCTGCTCTACAAGCGGCCGTGGGAGAAGGCCGAGCGTCCGGTGGACGTGGCGGTGTTCGACGTCAAGGTGCACTGAGCGCCCCCATTGCGCGGCGCCGCCCGGCACCGCTACAGGCCAGGCATGCCGTTCCGCAAAGCTCTCTTCGAGAACAACCGGCGCTGGGCGGCGCGCATGACCGCCGCCAACCCCGGCTTCTTCGCCACCCTGGCGGCGCAGCAGGCGCCCGCCTATCTGTGGATCGGCTGTTCCGACAGCCGCGTGCCGGCCAACGAGATCGTCGGCCTGCTCCCCGGCGAGCTGTTCGTGCATCGCAACGTCGCCAACGTCGTCATCCACACCGATCTCAACTGCCTCTCGGTGCTGCAGTACGCGGTCGAGGTGTTGCGCGTGCGGCACATCATGGTCACCGGTCACTATGGGTGCGGCGGTGTCGCCGCGGCGATGCGCAACGACCAGCTCGGCCTGATCGACAACTGGCTGCGCAACATCAAGGACGTCTACCAGCAGCACCGCGACGCGCTGGAGGCGATCGGCGACGAGGCGGCGCGGCTGTCGCGCCTGTGCGAGCTCAACGTCGCGCAGCAGGTCGCCAACGTCAGCCACACCACCATCGTGCAGGACGCCTGGCGGCGCGGCCAGCCATTGTCGGTGCACGGCTTCATCTACGACATTCACGACGGGCTGTTGCGCGACCTCGGCTTCGCGATCACCGGCCCGGATCAGCTGCCGCGGATCTACCGCACCGACGGGTGAGGGCGGCGCGGCGCCGAGCGGCCGGATGCTTGGCTTCCTGCACACCGCGGCGGTGCACGTCGACACCTTCGAGCGCCTGCTGCGCGAGCGGGACGCGGCGCTGCCCAGTCGGCACGTCGTCGCCGCCGGGCTGCTCGACGCGGCGCGCGCGGCTGGCGGCGTGACGCCGGCGATCGCCGCCGACGTCGCTGCCGCGTTGCGCGCGCTGGTGGGCGACGGGGCGCGCGTGCTGCTGTGCACCTGTTCGACGATCGGCGCGGCGGCGGAAGCGGCCGCGGTCGGCGTGCCGGTGCTGCGCCTCGACCGGCCGATGGCCGAGCAGGCGGTGGCGAGCGGGTCGCGCATCGCGCTGGTTGCCGCGCTGGCCAGCACGCTGGCGCCCAGTGCCGCGCTGTTGCACGAGGTCGCGGCGCGCGCCGGTCGTCACGTCACGGTCACCGACGTGCCGTGCGCCGAGGCCTGGCCGCACTTCGAGGTCGGCGCGCTGGAGGCCTACTACGATGCCGTCGCCGTCGCCGCCGAGCGCGCCGCGGCGTCGCACGACGTCGTCGTGCTGGCGCAGGGCTCGATGGCGCCGGCGGCGGCGCGCGTGCGGAGCGCGGTGCCGGTGCTCAGCAGCCCGCGCCTCGGCGTCGAGGCGGCACTGCGGCTGTACCGAACCGCGTAGGTGCTTCACCCCCACGACGCCACGAGAAGGCGGTGTGCCGTGGTGTCGTCGTGTCGTGGGGGTCAGCTGTCTGCCGGCAGCGCCAATCGAGCTGATACGGGCTCGGCGAGCGCTTGCGCGGCGCGCAGCTCGTCGGCCAGGGCGCGCGGCAGGCGCACGACGCTGTCCACCAGGCGCACGTTGGGCACCAGGGCGGCAAGGTCGTCCGACGACGCGGCGGTGGCGCGGATCTCGCGCAGCGCGGTGAAAGCGGCGAGCACGCGCGGCGCCATCGGTGCCACCGCGGTGCCGCGCCGTGCCAGCACGCGCTGGCTGGGCGCGGCGATCGCCCGGTCGGCGGCGCCGTCGGCGCCACCGCCGAGCACGCTGATCAGCGGGTGGCCGGCGAGGCGGGCGGCGACCAGACCGCGCAGGCACTCGGCCAGGGCGCGCGGCAGGCCGGCGCGCTCCTGGCGCAGGTCGCTGGCGTGGCCGCGGCAGAAGAGGAAGGTGACGATCGGCGCCCGCGGCGCGGTGGTCACCGCCTCGTGCACGGCGCGCAGCACGGCGTGCGCGTCGGCGACGCCGAGGCCGTGCGGCGAGCGCTCCGGGCCGAGGATGATGCCGAGCGTGCGAACGCCGCGCAGCTCGCCCCAGGCGGCGTGCACCAGGCCCATGCGCAGGCTGGGGGCGAGCGTCTTCCACGCGCCGCGAAACGAATAGGAGAAGAAGTCGCGCCGCCGCTGGCTGGCCGGTTCGCCGGCCGGTTCGGGTGGGTCGAGCTGGGCGCGCAACGCCGCGGTGATCGCGACGCCGCGCGCCAGGGCGCGTGCCGCGCTGACGCGCGACAGGCGGCGGCCGAGCGCGCCGATCAGTCCGGCGCGGATGGCTGGCGGGGCGTCGTCGACCAGCGCGTCGGCGTGCCCGGCGTGGCAGCGCGCTGCGGCGGTCATCACCGCGCGCGCTTCGTCGGCGTGCGCCTCGCCGTCCTCCAAGAGGCGCGGGCCGGTCAGCCCCCAGGCGGCGTCGCGCACCAGCAGCGTCGCATGGCCGGTGGCGGCGATCACCGAGGGGGCGCCGAAGCAGCCGCGCGGACCGCTCACCAGGGTCACCACGCGCGTACCGCCCAGCGCCAGGCGCGCCAGCCGGACGCCGAGCGCCGACGCGCCGCCGAGCGCCGCCGGGCCTTCCTGGACACGCACGCCGCCGGTGTCCCAGGCGATCACCAGCGCGCTGCGCCGCTGCTCGGCGCGCGCCAACAACTCGCCGAGCTGGCGAGCCTCGGCCAGTCCGATTGTGCCGCCGCGTTGGCGACCGTCGGTGAGCGCCAACAGGATCGGCCGTCCATCGAGCCGCGCCGCGGCGGTGACGATGCTCGACGCGCCGTCGGCGCTCAGCACCCGCAGCGTGCCGGGGTCGGAGAGGGTCGCGGCGCGTTCGGCGGCGGACAGCTCGGAGAAGCGCGGCGACGGCATATGGGATCGCACCCTAGCGCGGTCGGCGGTGTTGTCGCGAGCGCCGGAGCCGCGGATGGCACCGATCAGGAGGCGGATTTCACGGGAGGGAGCTAATCGACGAAACCGAAAGCCGATGCGGGACACCGCCGCCGCGCGCTCGGCGGTCGTGCCGCGCGCGTCGGCAGCCACGCATTTCACGGATCAGGGCCTGGATGGCACGGCGCTGAAGCGGCGAAGAACGAGAGGGCCCTGCCTGTTCTTCGTTCGCTTGCCTGCGCGATGCTGGCGCCTTTCGACCCGCGCACAACCGATCGCTGTTCCGTTGGTCTTCGTGACATCCCAGCCTTGATCCGTGAAATCGGTGGCTGCCGACGCCCGCGACACCACGCCGGCGCGCGCTTGACCGCGCCACGCCGCCGGGGGTAGCGCAGGGCATGGCGTCGCTGCTGCTCGCCTGTCTGGTGTTCCTCGCCATCCACGTCGTCATCTCGGGCAGCCCGCTGCGCGCGGCCCTCGTGCAGGCAAGCGGCGAGCGACGCTACCTTGCCGCGTTCTCCTTGCTGTCGATCGGCGTGCTGGCGTGGGTGATCGTCGCATACGCCGGTGCGCACGCGACGGCGGACATCTGGTGGACGGCGCCCGACTGGATGCGCTGGCCCGGGCTGGCGGCGCTGGCCGTCGCACTGTGGCTGGTGGTGGTCGGCCTCACCACGCCGAGCCCGACGGCGACCGGTGGCGAAGCGCGGCTCCAGCACGCCGACGCGGTGCGCGGCGTGTTGCGCGTCACCCGCCATCCGTTCCTGAACGGCGTCGCGTTGTGGGCGGCGGTCCACCTGGTCCTGAACGGTGACGCCGCGTCGGTGCTGTTGTTCGGCACCATGCTGGCGTTGGCGTTGATCGGTCCGCCGCTGATCGACGCGAAGCGCCGGCGCGCGTTCGGCGCCGCCTGGGAGCGGTTTGCCGGCGCGACCTCGACGCTGCCGTTCGCGGCGATCGCCGCCGGCCGCAACCAGTTTCGCGCCGATGAGATCGGCGTCTGGCGGTGGCTGTTGGCGCTGTTGGTCTACGTCGCCGTGCTGGCCGGGCACCGCTGGGCGTTCGGTGTCTCGCCGTTGCCGCGGTGAGCGGCCATGATCCGCTTCGACCATCTGAGCCTGCCGGTGCGCGATTGGCGGGCGTCGCGCGACTGGTACGTCGACGTGCTCGGCCTGAAGGTCGAGTTCGAGATCGCCGAGCGCGCCACGGTGGCGATGCAGGACGAGTCCGACTTCACCATCTTCTTCAGCAGCGGTGGCACGGCGCCGCTGGTGCCGAGCGCGGTGCTGACCTTCCAGGTCGATGACGTCGAGGCGACGCACGCGGCGCTGGCGGCGCGTGGCATCGCCTTCGTGCATCCGCCGCAGCAGGCGATGTGGGGGTACGGCGCCGAGCTGCGCGATCCGGACGGCTACCGCATCTGGCTCTACGACGCGCGCACGATGCGCGAGAAGGGCGGCGGCTGAGCGCTACGGCGGCGGCAGGCCGTCGCTGCGCGGGATCGAGAAGCGGAAGGTCATGCCGGCGCCGGGGCGCGGACTGGCCCACAGGCGGCCGCCGTGCGACTCGACGATCGAGCGGCTGATCGCCAGGCCGAGCCCGAGGCCGCGCGTCTTGGTGGTGAGGAAGGGCGTGAAGAGGCGGTCGCGCACCGCCGGCGCCAGGCCGGTCCCGGTGTCGCTGATCGCCACCTCGACCGCGTCGCCGAGCGCGGTGGTCGCAATCACCACCTCGCGGCGCGTGCCCTGGGCGAGCGCCGCCGCCTCGACGCCGTTCAGCATGAGGTTGAGCATCACCTGTTCGATCTGCGTGCCGTCGGCGTGCACGGTGGGCACGCGTTCGTCCCGTTCCAGGCGGACGACGACGCCGTGCCGGCGCGCCTGCGGCTCGAGCACCTGCAGCGCCTCGACCGCGAGCGCGTTGACGTCGACCCCGGCGCTCACCGCCGTTTCGCGCTGCACCAGCTTGCGGATGCCGCGCAGGATCTGCGCCGCGCGCAGGCCCTCGCGCGCGATGCGCTCGAACGCCTCGCCGAGCGCCGCCAGGTCCTGGTCGCCGGCGCGCAGCCGCTGCACGCCGCCCTGCGCGTAGTTGGTGATCGCGCACAGCGGTTGATTGATCTCGTGCGCCAGCGTCGCCGCCATCTCGCCCATCGTGTGCAGGCGCAGGACGTGCGCCAGCTCGGCCTGGTGCTGGCGGCCGGCCTCGTGGGCCCGCTCCAACGCCAGGGTGCGATCGGCGACGCGCTGCTCGAGCCGCAGCGCCAGGCGGCGCAGCGCGCCCTCGGCGCGGCGGCGGTCGATGAGCTCGCGGCGGTGCGCGATGCGGTAGCGCCCGACCTCGCGGGCCGCGATCAGCGAGACGACGAAGGCGATCGCCACCGCGATGCCCGGGTTGGGGCTCAGGACGTGCGCCGCGCCATGCGAGAGCAGGACCGTCGCGCCGAGTGCGCTGGCGGCGATCGCGACGCTGGCGAGCTGTGCCCACAGCCCCCAGGGCAGCAGCGTGCCGGTGAACAGGGTCGCGCCGGCGAACAGCACGGCGGTGGCGCGCGACTCGTCGGTCGGCGTCACGATGGCGGAGATTGCCGGCAGGACGTAGGCGGCGCCGATGATCACCACCGAGAGCGGGTAGATGCGGCGCACCGCCCAGCGCTGGCCGACGAGGGCGATGGTGAGCAGGGTCAGCGCGATGCCGACCAGCTTGATGACGAACGCCGGCAGGATGTCGGCCTGCCAGGCGCGCAGGTCGTTGACGACATACAGGCTGGCGCCGACCGCGCAGATCGCCATGATCACGCGGATGCGCTGCACGAGCAGACGCCGGATCGGCATGTGGCCGGGATTGCCTCGATCGAGCTTCATGACTGCGCCGCCGGAGACCGGTCCCCCAGGCGGGGCGTAGCACGGTGGGCTCGCGCTCGGAAAGGCTCTTTTTCCTGCCGCACTGCAGCATGCCGGCGCGCCGTCGCGCCGCTCGCGCAATCGGTGTAGGGCAGCGCCATGGCGGGACGAGCAGCGCGCGGCGGCCGGCGATGAGGGGCGCGGTCGAGGTGCGGCGCGCCTGCGCTGCCGATCTGGACCAGTTGGTGGAGCTGGCGCTCGGGTTGCGCGATCACCTTGCGCAGACGGCGCCGAGCCGCGCGCAGTTCCGCGCCGGCTTCGCCCGCCTGCTCGGCGAGTCGTCGGCGCGCTTCTTCATCGCCCGCGCGGCCGACGCGTCGCCGGTCGGCTACGTGCAGTGCCGCTACCGCTTCTCGGCCTGGAGCGGCGGCACCGACGTCGAATTGGAGGACGTGTACGTCGCCGCCGCCGCGCGCGGCGGCGGCGTCGGGCGGCGGCTGGTCGAGGCGGTGCTCGACGATGCGGCCGCCGACGGCTGTCGGGTCGCCGGGCTCACCACCAACGAGCGCAACGACGCGGCGCTGGCGCTCTACGTCGAGCTCGGGTTTGCGGCCGCGCGGCCGCGCTGGCAGGGCGGCCGACAGTTGTGGCTCGAGCGCCGTGTCACACCGGGCGCATGACGGCCGGGCTGGAGAGCCCCGACGTGGCGCTGATGCGCGAGTGCCTGCGCGAGGCCGACGCCGCCGCGGCAGCGGACGAGGTGCCGGTCGGCGCCGTGGTCGCGCTCGACGGTCGCATCATCGGACGCGGCCACAACCGACCGATCGCCAGCCATGATCCGAGCGCGCACGCCGAGATCGTCGCGCTGCGCGCCGCCGGCGCGGCGCTCGGCAACTATCGCCTGACCGGCGCGACGTTGGTGGTCAGCGTCGAGCCGTGCGTGATGTGCGTCGGTGCGATCATCCAGGCGCGCGTCGCGCGCGTCGTCTTCGGCTGTGCCGACCCCAAGGCCGGCGGCCTCGGCGGGTTGCTCGACCTCACCGCCCAGCCGGGCTTCAACCACTACTTCGCCGTCACCCGCGGCGTCCTCGCCGACGACGCGCGCGACCGCCTGCAACGCTTCTTCCGCGCCCGCCGCGGCGGCGGACGGGAACCGGCTTGAAGCCGGTCCGCCGCCCCCGCTATAGACGAATGTCTTGCCGTACGGAGAGGTGCGTGAGCCCGGTTGAAACGGCACGACTCGAAATCGTGTAACCCGCAAGGGTTCGGGGGTTCGAATCCCCCCCTCTCCGTTTCCATTTCCCACCCATGGCCGCCCGTTTGGCGAACCGCGGACGACTACTTCCGGGTGCGCGACGTGTTCAGCGCCACGGCGGCGCGAATCAGTGCCTGCAATGCCGGTGCGTCGATCTTGTCGCCGGCGTGGAAGTCGATGGCGCGCCGCGTGTTGCCCTCCAGGCTGGCGTTGAAGAGGCCGGAGGGGTCGGGCAGGGCGGCGCCCTTGGCGAAGGTCATCTTCACCACGCTTCTGTAGGTCTCGCCGGTGCAGATGATGCCGTCGTGCGACCACACCGGCACCCCGCGCCACTTCCACTCCTCGACCACCGCGGGATCGGCCTGCCTGACCAGCGCACGGAGCCGGCCGAGCATCTCGCCCCGCCAGTCGCCGAGCTCCGCGATGCGCGCGTCGATGAGTTGGGAAGCAGACACGTCCTGCTGCGCTGCGTGCTTGGCCATGGCGTCTCTTCCACTGTCCGCGGCCCGGATGGAAGCCTGCCGCAGGGCCGGCAGCAGCCTGGAGCGCCGGCGGCGTCGGGCGCCGCGGTGGTCACGGATCGCGTACTCCCGACCCTCTGAGTGCGCCAAAAGAACACAGCGCGGTAAGCGTCGCGGGGGGTTGAAGAAATCCGCTCTCCGCATCGGCCGGACACTGGCTCGATGCGGTGGCGGCAGGAGGCCTTCACCGGCTCCAGCTTTTTTCCCCATGCGAGGCGATGGTTGCGCGTGCAGGGCAGCAGTCGTCGACTATGGCGCCGGGCAGGATATCTAGACCGTCCATGAGCTTAGGGTAATTACCTAGTCAATTGGGCCAACTCCCACCTGTACAGCCCGGGCGCCCGTCGTGTATGGTCCACGCAGCTGGAAATCCTCCTTGTTCCCCCTTCCAGCCGGCGGGTCGCCCACTGTCCGGGGCGGCCCGCCCCCCCTTCACCTTATTCAACTCCCTTGTGCCGCTGCGCGCCGCCGCTGCGCGGGGTAGTCGTGCAGCATTCCGGCGCTCGCCACACATCTTTCCGGCGGTGACGCAGAAGCCGTTTGAGCGAGGTGGTCTGCGTCCGTACAGTCGGGCTTTGCGAGAGGTGACGATGCGATTCCTGAGCGCCATCCTGACCGCCGCGGCGCTGGCGGGACTGACCGCGATTCCCGCCGTACAGGCGCAATCGAGCCCCGGCGCCATGCGCATGGTTCGCCCCGGCGCCGAGATGGACGCCGCGCCGGCGGCGCGGGCGAGCGGGCTGGCGGTCGCAGCGCCGCCGGCGGATCTGCCGCGCGAGCCGCTTGCCGCTCCGGGAGGCGGCAGCAAGGTACGACTGCCGTCCAACCTGCGTGCTGCGGTGACGCGCGACGCGGGCCACGGAGCGGTCCACGAGTGCGTGCAGGGCGGGGCGGCGCGTGAGTAGCGCCGCGCGTCTGGCGGCGGCGTTCGGAACGTTGGCAGTCCTCGCGTCAGCGAGTGCGGCCGGCGCGGCGACGTTGCGGGTGATCAACCGCGACGGCCCGGGCGAGGGGTTCAACGACCCAACCCCGGTGGCGCCGATAGGCGGCAATCCCGGCACCACCCTCGGCGCGCAGCGCCTGATCGCCTTTCAGTACGCCGCCGACATCTGGGGCGAGCACCTGATCAGTCCGTTCGAGATCCGCATCTCCGCCACCTTCGATCCGCTGACCTGCAACTCCAACAGCGTCACGCTCGGGACAGCCGGGCCGGTCTCGGTGATGGAGAACTTCAGCGGCGCGCCGCGCCGCGACACCTTCTATCCGGCCGCGCTGGCCAACATCCTGCACGGTGGCGATCTCGATCCGAACGAGGACGAGATCGAAGCGGTGTTCAACAGCAGCTTCGGCACCACCTGTCCGTTTCCCGCCGGCTGGTACTACGGGCTCGACGCCAGCGGCTTCGGCGACGATTCCGATTTCGTCACCGTGGTGATGCACGAGCTCGGCCACGGGCTCGGCTTTCTCAGCCTGGTCGACGTCGAGACCGGCGCGCGCTTCATGGGCTCCGACGACGTCTTCAGTCTCTTCCTGATCAGCGCGCGGACCAACGAGCGTTTCCTCGACATGACCGCGTCCGAGCGACGCAACGCGATCGAGGACACCGGCTTCCTGCGCTGGGACGGCGGCGCGGTGGTGGCGGCGAGCGGCAGCGTGCAGGTCGGCGCCGACGAGCTCGGTCGCGTCGAGCTGTACGCGCCCGCGTTCGCGCAGGTCGGGTCGTCGGTCAGCCACTGGAGCGACGACGTTGCGCCGGCCGAGCTGCTGGCGCCGTTCTTCGTCGGCCCCAATCACCAGCCCGGGCTGGCGCTGCCGGCGTTGGTCGACATCGGTTGGACGACCACCAGCGGCGGCAGCTGCGCCGGCGACTGCGCCGGCAACGGCACGGTGACCATCGACGATCTGATCCTCGCGGTGCGCGTCGCGCTCGGCGAGAGCCCGGTGACGGTCTGCCTGGCGGCCGATCGCAGCGGCGACGGCGAGGTCAGCATCGACGACCTGATCGCCGCCGTCGGCTCAGCGTTGAACGGCTGCGGCTGAGCGCGCGCTCACGGCGCGTCGGGGTCGGGCGGCTGCGCGTCGGGGAACGGGATCTCGTCGTGCGCGCGCGGCTGGGCATCCGGGTACTGGATCTCGTCGTGCGACCGCGGCTTGGCGTCCGGGTACTGGATCTCGTCCGGGTCGCCGATCTTCTTCGGCTGCGGCACGTCGAGCCCGTCGTCCTCGTCGACGTCGGTATCGACGCCGGCGTGCGCCGGACGCACGGCGAGCGGCGCGGTGAGCGCCAGGACGACGAGGCCGAGGCGAAGCAGGCGAGCGAGACAGCCGACAGGGCGCATGGGGTGATCCTCCGAGCGTCAGTGTAGCAGCGCCGGCGCGCCGTGCAGCGGCGAATCGCCGTCGCCGGCCTCAGCCCCTCGGCGCCAGCGCTTCCAACACCGTCAGGTCGGGACCCGGGATCCCGTCGGCGCGCAGCGGCTGGATGCAGACGTGGTCGGCGCCGGCGTCGTAGTGCGCCTGGATGCGGGCGCGGATCTGGTCGGCGCTGCCCCAGGCGACGATCGCGTCGACCAGTCGGTCGCTACCGCCGTTGGCGATGTCGTCGTCGGTGAAGCCGAGCCACTTCAGGTTGTTCTGATAGTTCGGCAGGCCGAGGTAGATCTGCATGGTGGCGCGGGCGACGGCGCGGGCGTTGGCCGGGTCGGTCTCCAGCAGCACTTTCTGCTCCGGCGCCAGCCAGCGATCGGGGCCAAGAATCTCGCGCGCCCGCTTGGTGTGCTCGGGCGTGGTGAAATACGGATGCGCGCCGCGCGCCATCTCCTTGGCGACGCGCAGCATCGCCGGGCGCAGGGCGGCGAGCACGATCGGTGACTCCTCGGTCGGTTCGGGGCCGCGGTAGAGCGCGCCGCGCATGGCGTCGAGGTACTCGCGCATCGCCGCCACCGGTTTGCGGTACTCGTGCCCGCGCACGCCGGTGACCAGGTGCGAGTGCGAGACGCCGAGCCCGAGGGCGAAGCGGCCGCCGGACAATTCGCCGAGCGTCTGCTGCGTCGCGCGCATGGTCATCGCGTCGCGCGCGTAGATGTTGGCGATGCCGGTGGCGAATTGCAGCCGCTCGGTGCGCGCGATCAGGAAGCCGAGCAAGGCGAACGGGTCGCGGCCGATCGCCTCGGGAAGCCACAGCGTCGTATAGCCGAGTGCCTCGATGCGCTGGCAGAAGGTGGCAGCATCCGCCGCCGACATCAGATCGAGAAAGGTCCAGACTCCCAGTCGTCCCAGCTGCATCGCGTCCTCCCGTGCAGGCGTTCGCTAGCAGCGTCGCGCGGTGCGGTCGAGTCGCGCGGCGGCGTGGTTGACCTGCTGGGCGCGAATCGGCAACGTACCGCGCCGACGGAGAGGTGTCCGAGTGGCCGAAGGAGCGCGCTTGGAAAGCGCGTATACCCAAAAGGTATCGAGGGTTCGAATCCCTCCCTCTCCGCTCGTTTCGCGCCGCGGGCGGTTGCGCCGCGGTGTGGCGGGGGCTACGAACTGAGGCGAGGGCGGTGGATGCGTACGAGTGATAGCTAGGTCCCGCGCAAGGGAGCGTCGCGAACTCCGTCAGGTCCGGAAGGAAGCAGCGGTACCGACTTCCTCTCTGTGCCGTGGGGAAGCCTAGCTATCACTGGTACGCATCGCCGAACGATCGAGCGAGGCGAGGGCGGGCATGGCGTATCAGGTGTCGGCGCGCCGGTGGCGGCCACAGACCTTCGCTGATCTGGTCGGCCAGGAGCACGTGTCCCGCACGCTGGCCAATGCCATCATCGCCGGGCGCGTCGCGCACGCCTTCCTGTTCACCGGCGTGCGCGGCGTCGGCAAGACCACCGCCGCGCGCATCCTCGCCAAGGCGCTCAACTGCGAGCAGGGACCGACGCCGACCCCCTGCAATGCGTGTACGAACTGCGTCGAGATCACCGCCGGCGCCGCGGTCGACGTCCTGGAGATCGACGGCGCCTCGAACACCGGCGTCGACGACGTGCGCGAGATCATCGAGAACGTGCGTTACCAGGCGGCCAAGAGCCGCTATAAACTGTACATCATCGACGAGGTGCACATGCTCTCGAACAGCGCGTTCAACGCGCTGTTGAAGACGCTCGAGGAGCCCCCGGCGCACGTCAAGTTCATCTTCGCCACCACCGACCCGCACAAGCTGCCGGCGACCGTGCAGTCGCGCTGCCAGCGGTACGATTTCCGCCGCATCCCGCTGGCCGCCGTCGTGGCGCGCCTGCGGCAGATCGTCGAGGCGGACGAGATCCGCAACAGCGACCAGGCGCTGTTCATCCTGGCGCGCGAGGGCGAGGGCAGCATGCGCGACGCGCAGTCGCTGCTCGACCAGGTGCTGGCCGGCGCGACGCCGGGCGCCGTGGTCGAGGACGCGCAGGTGCTCGATCTGCTCGGCCTCGCCGACCGCGCGGCCATTGCGGCGCTGGCCGATGCGGTCATCGACCGCGACCCGGCGCGCGTGCTGGCGCCGCTCGACGAGGCCTACCAGCGCGGCTGCGACCTGCGCCGCTTCACCCGCGACCTGCTGGAGCACTTCCGCAACCTGGCGGTCGCCAAGGTGAGCGGCGGCGCTCTGCTGCCCGATCTTGCCGACGCCGAGGTCGCCGCGTTGCGCGGCCAGGCGGAGCGCATCGCGGCGGCCGACTGTGATCGCGCCTTCAACGTGCTGCTGGCGGCGGACGACGAGGTGGCGCGCGCGCCGGACCCGAAGCTGGTGCTGGAGATGGCGCTGCTCAAGCTCGCCAGCCTGCCGCCGCTGGTGCCGGTCGACGAGCTGCTCACCCGCCTCGACGGACTGGACGCGCGCCTGCGCGGTGGTGCGGTCGCGCCCCGCCCCGCCGCGGCACCGTCTGCTCCTGCACCGCGCGCCGCCAGTCCGGCACGTGCCACGACGGCGGCGGCGCGCAGCGAGCCGGCGCCCGCGTCGGCGCCGGCCAGCGCCCCGGCGGCCGGCGCCGATCCGGCGGCGACCTGGGGCGACTTCGTCACCTTCGCGCAGACGCGCCGGCCGACGCTCGCCGACCACCTGAGCAAGTGCGCCGTACGCGGGCTGGACGGCGGCGTCGGCCTCACCGCGACCAAGGGCTTCCGCTTCGACTACCTGTCGCGCAAGGATCACCAGAATGAGATCGAAGAGCTGGCCGCCTCGTTCTACGGCCGTCCGGTGCGCGTGCTGATCCAGGCCGGCGATGTCGGCGCCGCGCCGACACCGGAGACGCCGGTGAAACCGTCCGGCGCGGAGATGAAGAACGCCGCGCTGGCACATCCGACCGTGCAGGCGGCGGTGGCGATCCTCGGCGGCGAAGTGGCCGAGGTGCGCGAGCGGCGTCCGCGGCGACGGGAGGCGGAATGAAGGGCATTGGCGATCTGTTCAAGCAGGCGCAGGATCTGCAGGAGCAGCTGCAGCGCGTGCAGGCCGAAGCGGCCGAGCGCACCACGCAGGCGTCGTCCGGCGGCGGCATGGTCACCGCGACGGTGAACGGGCGCCTGGAGCTGGTGGGCCTGCGCATCGAGCCGTCGGTGTTGCAGGGCGGCGACGTCGAGATGGTGCAGGACCTGATCATCGCCGCGGTCAACCAGGCGGTGCGCGGCGCGCAGCAACAGATGGCGGACGAGATGAGTAAGCTGACCGGCGGCCTGAAGATCCCCGGTCTGTCGTAGGTATCTCCATGGGTGGAGTGCGGTGGGGAGGGGAGGCGGAGCAGGTATGGCAAGTGTCCCAGCGCCATTGGCGCGCGTGATCCAAGAACTGGTCAAGCTGCCCGGCATCGGCGAGAAAACGGCGACGCGGCTGGCGTTCCATCTCACCCGCACCGAGCGCGGCCACGTCGACGCGCTGGCCGCGTCGCTGACCGCGCTGCGCGACGAGCTGCACACCTGTTCGATGTGCTGCGCGCTGGCCGGCTGCGATCCGTGCGAGCTGTGCGCCGACCCGCAGCGGGTCGCCGACCAGGTGTGCGTGGTCGAGGAGTCGGCCGACCTCGCCGCGGTCGAGCGCGTCGGCTTCTTCCGCGGCCGCTACCACGTCCTCGGCGGCACGCTGGCGCCGCTCGACGGCGTCGGCCCGGACGAGCTCAACGTGAAGCCGTTGCTGCGCCGGCTGGAGGCGGGCGGGGTGCGCGAAGTGATCATCGCCACCAACCCGACCACCGAGGGCGAGGCGACGGCGCTCTACCTGGCGCGGCTCATCAAGCCGGTCGGCGTGCGCGTCACCCGCATCGCCCACGGCCTGCCGATGGGCGGCGACGTCGAGTACGCCGACCTCGCGACGCTCGGTAAGGCGCTCGAAGGCCGGCGAGAGATGTAGGTCACAGGCAAAAAAAGTTAGCCGCTCGTAGTTGCGGCGGAAAGCATCCTGTGTCAGGAAACCCCTGACTGACGTTCCTATGTGAGACCGCGCAGGCTAGCGGCTTGACAGGCATCGCGGTCGATGGCAAAGGGCAAAACGTTGTCATCAAAGGAATCCGACCATCCATCGCGGAGGAGGTGGCAGATGAGAAAGACCTTGATGCAACTGGCGACCCTCGGTGCGCTTGGCGCGCTGCTGGCAATCGCTCCCCGGGCGGCTTCGGCCGACGACTACGAGCTGCAGGGCCGTTGGTTCGGTGGTACCGACATCGGCGTGATGCAGCCGCTCAACGCGCTCGACCGGTACGTGACCACCGGCGGCGTGCTGGCGCCGTTTGTCGGCTACAAGTTCTTCGACGACAAGGACTTGCAGTTGAACTTCGGTCTGCTCGGGCAGATGCAGTTCATCGGCGCGGGTGCCGATCCCTGCACCGGCTGCACGCGCGGGCTGAATGACAACACGATGCTGGCGCTGGCGTTCCACGCCGGTCCGCGCATCTCGCTGCCGTACGGGCCGCTCGAATTCTACGGCCAGGCGCAGGGCGGCGTGCTCACCGGCATCGCGCCGGAGGCGCCGTCGGCGATCTCCGACACGTCGGCCGGTTTCCTCGCCGGTGGCGGTCTGAACTACGCGCTGACCGACACCTTCAGCCTCGGCCTGTTCGCCAACTGGAACCGCTGGTACCAGCGCGTCCATGGCGTCGGCGACGTGCGTTACGTCAACACCGGCATCCAGGTGATGCTGCAGCAGCCGCAGGAAGCTGCCCCGGCTCCGGTCGCGCAGGTTCCGCCGCCGCCGCCGCCGCCGCCGGCTCCGCCGATGAAGAAGAAGATCGTCCTGCGTGGCGTGAACTTCGACTTCGACAAGTACAACATCCGTCCCGACGCGGTGCCCATCCTCGAGCAGGCCTGCAAGACGCTCAAGGAGGAGCCGAACATCGACGTGTCGTGCGACGGCTACACCGACGCGATCGGTACGGTGGCGTACAACCAGGCGCTGTCTGAGCGCCGCGCCAACGCCGTCCGCCAGTGGCTGATCAAGTGCGGCGTGCCGGCTTCGCGCCTCAGTGCGCGCGGCTTCGGCAAGAGCAACCCGGTGGCGACCAACGATACCGCCGAGGGTCGGGCTCAGAACCGCCGCACCGAGCTGCTCGTCAAGTAAGCGATCGGCTCTTGTCTGAACCAGGGGGCGAGGCGCGACAGCGCCTCGCCCCTTCTTTTTGGTCGCGCGGTCGCGCGCTGACCTGCGGCGCATACCGTCGCCCCCGATCGCCGGTGCGTCAGCACTCGATCCAGCTCACGGCGCCGCTCCGCGGCACCGGCCGACACGAGGTCGGCCGGCTACCCAGGGGCGTCATGTGCGGCACGCACGCCTCCCCAGCGACGAAGCGACGGCGGGCGGCGCTCAGCGGATGCGCTCGACGTTCGCTTCCCAAGCAGCGCCGTCGAAGGGGCTGACGTTGAACTGCCGCCAGGCGTCGCCGTCGAGGCAGCGGATGTTGACGTCGATGTCGTTCGGATGCGAGCGCGGCACGTAGAACGGGTGGATGCCGCAGGTGCGGCAGAAGGTGTGCTGCGCGACACCGGTGTTGAAGCGGTAGGTGGTGAGCTGGTCGGCGCCGCACAGCACCGTGAAGCGCGCGCGCGGGACGATCACGTGCAGAATGCCCTTCTTGGTGCACATCGAGCAGTTGCAGTCGATCGCCTCGCGATTCTCCAGCACGACGCGAAAGCGCACCGCGCCGCAGTGACAGCCGCCCTCGTAGGTCTCCATCGCATCTCCTCGCGCTCACCGGCGCAGCAGGTTGTTGAGGTCGCGGAGCACGCGCTTGCCCGCTTTCTCGGTCGCGCCCGGGGTGTCGAGCAGCGCTTCGACCCCACCGCTCAGCCCGCGCTCCAACGCTTTCGGCAGCGCGCCGGCGTCGGGCCGCACGCGCGGATCGTCCAGCGTGCCGCTCAGCGTGTAGGGCAGGGTCATGCCGCCGTCGTTGGTGAGCCTGGCCAGGATCGGGATGCGCCCGACCACCTCGCGCGCCAGCGCGGGGGACAGTGTGAAGGTGCCGTGGCCGTCGAGCCGGCCGGCGAGCGTCGCGCTGCCCTGCAGCGTGGCGCCGAAGTCGGCGGCGCGAATCTGCGCATCGGTGGTGGTGGCGCGTTGCGCCGCCAGCTGCACGGTGGCGGCCAGGCTGTCGAAGCGCGTCTCGCTGCTGCCGAGCAGCGCATTGACGCGCGGTCCGCTCACCAGCGCGCTGGCGCCGGGCAGCGCGCCGACCATCTGCTGCGCCAGGTTGACGTGCCGCAGCACGCCATCCGCCACACGGACGCGTCCGCTGGCGCGCAGCGAGGCGAGCAGCGCCGGCGCGTCGCGTCCGCTGGCGCTGCCGCGGCCGTCCGCGGTGACCACGCCGTCGAGCTTGGCGGCGCCCGCCGCGCGTTGGCTGGCGAGCAGCGGCGCGATGCGCAGGTCGGCCACCGATCCCTGCGCGCTGCAGTCGAGCGCCGCGGCGCGCAGGCCGCGGCAGCTGCCGCCGCCGCTGACCGTACCACCGAACGCGGCGGCGGCGAGGCGCGTCACCGTGACCTGATCGAGCGTCGCCGTCAGTTCCGCGTCGAGAGCGCGAAACGGCGCGCCGTGGATCTGCCCCTCGGCGACCTGCGCGGTCGCGCGCAGCACCGGCGCCGCGTCGCGCGGGCGCAGCTCGGCGTCGGCCTGCAGGGCGCGCAGCGCGTCGCCGGGCGG
>JANRJF010000434.1:0-3969 GCA_033764095.1 Deltaproteobacteria bacterium
GCAGGAAGTGCTCGGTCTCGACGAGCGACTCGCGCGTCTCGGTCGGGTGGCCGAGCATCAGGTAGCCCTTGGTGCGAATGCCGGCGGCGCGCGTCAGCCGCAGCGTCTCGCGCATGCGCGGGATGCGCACCTCGCGCTTCACCGTGTCGAGCACGCGCTGCGAGCCCGATTCGATGCCGTAGGCGATCTGCCAGCAGCCGGCGCGACGCATCAGCGCCAGCGTCGGCGCGTCGAGCAGGTTGGGGTGGCTGTTGCAGTTCCAGGTGAAGCGCAGGTCGTGGGCGAGGATCGCCTCGCACAGCTCGACGACGCGCTGGCGGCGCACGGTGAACAGATCGTCGAGGAAGATGATGTGGCGGGCGCCGCGGCCGACCAACTCGCGGCACAACCCGATCACCGTCTCGACGCTGTGCAGGCGCCCCTTGCGGCCCGAGGTCGAGCGGTCGCAGAAGACGCAGGTGAAGGGACAGCCACGCGAGGTGATCAGCGTCGCCACCGGCGTCTGCGGATAGCTGAACAGCGACGGCTGAAAGCGATGCGGAAAGTCCGGCAGCAGATCCCACGCCGGGGCTGGCAGCGCGTCGAGGTCGTCGATGTACGGCGCGCGCGGCGTTGCGACGATCTGCTCGCCACTGCGGCGCACCAGGCCGGGCACACCGTCGAGCGGCGCGCCGTCGGCAAGCCGCTCGAGCAGCGCGAACAGCGACACCTCGCCCTCCCCGGCGATGGCGTAGTCGATCGCCGGAAGGGCCGCGAGCGTGCGTTCCGGGACGGCGCTGACGTGGGCGCCGCCGAGCACCGTCACCAGGCGCGGATGCCGCTGCTTCAACCGCTCGGCGATGCGCCCGGCGTTGGTCACCGAGATGGTCGTCGCCGACAGCGCCAGCACGTCGGGCGCGTACGTTTCGATGCGCGCACAGACCTCGTCGAGGTCGGTCCCCTGCCCCTTCGCATCGACCAGGTGCGGACGATGCCCGTGCTGCCGTGCCACCGCCGCGAGCATCAACATCCCCATGCCGGGGATGGTCTCCTCGCCCTGCCGCAACCGATCGCGGGCGCGATCCCAGAACAGGTACGGCGGCTCGCAGAAGACGATGGTGCGCGACGCCGGCATGTCCGGGCTGTACCGCGCGCCCGGTGCGCCAGCAAGGCAGAGCGCAGTTTGTTACAAAGGCCCAGAACAGTCGGGACAAGTGCTATCGAGCGAATTGCCACGACCCGACCATTTCTGGTAGACGGCGCCCTTCATCATTCCATCAAGGGGGGGGATTTATGTCGCATATCAGGAGCGTCGCAGTAATCGTCGTCCTACTTTTGTCGCTGGCGTGCGCTAACCATGCAGCGGCTCAATGCACCAAGGATACCGACTGCAAAGGCGATCGCGTCTGCAACGATGGGAAATGTCAGGATTCTAAGCCGTCCAGCAAGTCCTCTCGCAAGCGGGCTCCAGCCAATTATGATGATGCGTCTGATAGTGACGTGTGTGCGTGCTGCTGCCTCCACAGCGGCCAACGGATGTGCTTGCCGCCTGGGCCCGGGGTAGTTCCAGGACCCGACGGGGCGCCATGTCACATTGGTATGCAGACCGGCACGATTTGCTGTGACTAGGGCCGATGGCGAACTGCCTGTCGAGACTGTCTAGTTCCGCCTGCGTTGCAGTACTGCATCTTGTAATCGCGTGTTTGCCCGCGGTCGCGCAGGTCGGTGAAGAGATCGCGACTGGTAGCGCTTGCAGCTACCTCGGAGATCCCCTTCCGAACAGCCTGCATCAATTCGAATCTAGTGAGGAGGCCTTAGCGGTCGTTAAAGCCATCGTTGAGGCGACTGGGCTCCCGCAAAACTTCCAGATCGTTGCAGCGGGAGTGCCCAACGCGGCGGCAAGTATTCGCGGCGAGCGACGTCTCATTCTCTACAATCCGAACTTTATGCGAGAGGTTCGGCGACGATGTTCCGAAAATCGATGGGCTGCCATCAGCATCATGGCCCACGAGATTGGACACCATCTGAGCGGCCACACCCTGGGCCACGCGGGTAGCCGCCCCAAAGAAGAACTCGAAGCAGATCTCTTCTCCGGGTTCATTCTTCAGAAGATGGGAGCATCGATAGACGATGCTCAAATCGCTATGCGGGAGATCGGAAGCCCCGTGGCATCAGCTACCCACCCTGCGAAAGGGGAACGGCTGGTAGCCATCTCGAGCGGATGGGAGAAGAGTTGCAAGGGCGACGCAAAATGCAGCGGGCTGGATCCTAATCCGGTCCCGGCTCCCAAAACCAAGCCCAGCAAAAGTGGGGCGAAGGACAGCTGCCAATACGCAAAGGACGGGGAATGCGACGAGCCGGACACCTGTAAGCCGGGAACCGATTCGACGGACTGCGCAAAGGACAGCGAAGATACGGACGATTCCGGGGATGGCCAATCTAGCAAGGCATCGCAGCTGCCGAGTTTTTGCTGCACGTCGGTCGGCCGCCTTGGTCCCTACCCGAATCCTGGGATACCAGTTGGTGCAAGTTGCTACGGTACGCATCCTTTGTACGGAGTGCAGTATGGTCGCGCCTGCTTCTGATGAGCCCGCGGGATTCCGGCTTCGCAAGGCTCACCAGACGAACGGCACCAGTCGCTTCACCGCGCGGCAGTAGTCTGCGTAGGCCGGACCGAGTTGCGCGTGCAGACGGCGTTCCTCCTGCGTGGCGCGCACCGCCAGCGCGACGAAGCAGGCCAGCCAGGTGAGCACCAGGAACGGGCGCCCGGCGACCAGCGCCGGCGCGGCGGCGGCGAGCAGGTAGGCGAAGTAGAGCGGGTTGCGCACCAGGCCGAAGGGACCGTCGCGGCGCAGCGTCGCCGGCGGGTCGTCGGGCAGCGGCCGCCGGTCGTAGGCGCCGATCTGCGCGCGGGCGCGGAACCAGAAGAGCAGCGCGCCGCCGAACAGCAGCAGACCGAGCAGCGTGCGGCCGAGCGTCAGCGGGGTGACGAAGCTGAGCAGCAGGCAGGCGAGCGTGACGTGGAGGCCGAGCAGCGCCGGCGCGGCGAACACCCAGAAGCGTTCCGCCGGCGAGTAGTACGGCAGCGCGTCGGGGAGATGTTCGGCGCGGTTGACGAAGAGCGGAATCCAGCCGAGGCCGAACAGCGCGCCGAGCGCGATGGCGAGCCCGCGCATCGCGCTAGCCGACCGCGCGCTCGGCGTCGGCGCGCGCGGCGCGCGGCGCGGCGCCGAGCCAGACCAGCGCCACGCCGCCGGCGGCGAGCAGCAGCAGGCTGTGCAGACGCACGATGACGCCGACGACGAAGCCGAGCTCCGGGCGGCCGGTGGCGGCGCCCACCGCCATCACCTGCGCCGCCTCCATCGCCCCGAGCCCGGCCGGGGTCGGCGCTGCGTTGGCCAGCCCGCCGGTCATCAGCACCAGCAGCAGCGCCGGCAGATCGAGACCGACGCCGAAGGCGGTGAGCAGCGCGTGGTACTGCGCGATGATCAGCAGCTCGACGGCCAGGGTCAGCGCCAACCCGGCGAGCAGGCGACTCGGCTGGTCGCGGACGATCGCGCCGACGTGCTGCTCGACGCGCGCCAGCCCCGCCAGCCACGGCTGCAGACGCGCCGTCAGACGCAGCGGCGCGACGCGGCGCAGCACGCCGAACGGCGGCCGGCCGCGGCGCAGGTCGCGCAGCGGCATCGCCAGCATCGCCAGCAGCACGAGCATGGCCAGCGCCAGCGCCCAGGGCGCGTGGGTCGCGCCGCGCGACCCGGCGAACACCGCGACGTAGGCGAGCACCGCCAGCATGTTGCCGATGAGCTCCAGCAGTCGATCGAGCGCCACTCCAGCGGTCGCGGCACTGGTGGTCGCGCCGCCGCCGCGCACCAGCGCGACGCGCAGCGGCTCGCCGGCGAGGCGAGCCGACGGGACCAGCGCGCCGACCGCATCGCCGGCCAGGCGCGCTCCGAACATGCGCGGCGGCGCCGCCGCGCCGCCGACGCC
>JANRJF010000435.1:0-45054 GCA_033764095.1 Deltaproteobacteria bacterium
GCGCGGCTGACCCGAGCGCGCCGGCCACGGGCGGTGGCCATCCCCGCTGGCGCCATCGCGCGCTCCCGCCGCTCAACCGACCGCCGCCAACGGCACCGAGACGGTTTCGTCGAGCGCGCCTTCCGGTGGAGCCCCGATCCAGACGCGGAAGCTCGAGCCGCGGCCGAGGTCGCTCTCCACCTCGATCGAGCCGCCCAGCATCTGCGCCAGCCGGCGGGCGATGTAGAGCCCGAGGCCGGCGCCACTGCGCAGGGCGCGGCGCTCGTGCGGCACCTGGCGGAAGGCTTCGAAGATGACCCCCTGGTCGGCCGCCGCGATGCCGATGCCGGTGTCGGCGACGACGAACTCCACTCCGCCGGCGCTGCGCCGCGCGCCGATGGTGATGCTGCCGCGGTCGGTGAACTTGAACGCGTTGCCGACCAGGTTCTTGAGGATCATCTTCAGCTTCACCGCGTCGGTGCACAGCGTCGGCAGGTCGGGCGCGACGCGCCAGTGGACGGTGATCGAGCTGCCGGCGCGCAATCCGGCGAGGTCGCGCTCCAGATCGCCGAGCAGCGCCGCCGGCTCGACCGGCGCGGCCGTGACGGCGACGCGGTTGGCCTCCAGGCGGCTGAGGTCGAGTGTCGCCTGGATCATGTCGAGCAGCTCGTGGGCGCTGCGCGCGACGCGCTCCAGCACCTCCGCCTGCTCGGCGGTCGGCGCGCCGAAGGCCCCATCGGCGAGCAGCTCGTTGTAGCCGATGATCAGGTTCAGCGGCGTCCGCAGCTCGTGCGACATCGAGGCGACGAAGTCCGACTTGATCCGATTGGCGCTCTCCAGCTCCTCGACGAGCTTGGCGTTGGCCAGCGAGATCGAGGCGATCTGCGCCATCTTGGCGGCGAGACGCTCCCCCACCTGGCTGAACGGCCGGCGCGGATCGCGGCGCGCCGCGGTGTGCACGCCGATCACCTCATCGCCGCGGCGCAGGGCCATGCACAGCATCGGCAGCTCGTCGCCGCGCAGCGCCAACGCCGTCGCTGCCTGCAGCGGCACGGCGTCGCTGTCCTCCAACGCCGCGATCACCTCGCTCAGCGCGTCGCAGGGGATGGCCACCAGGCGCGCCCCCTCCCACCAGTCACGATCATCGCCGTACCCGGCCAGCGGCACGAAGACGCGCGCCTCGGCGTCGCGCAGGAAGGTGCGGCTGACGTCGCAGTCGAGCACCCGCGTGGTGACCTCGCACAGGCGGTCGAGAATCACCGGCGTGTCGAGCGACGAGATCATCTCGCGCCCGACCTCGACCAGCGCCTCCGAGACCTGCGCAGCGTCGCTCAGCTCGGCGAGCGTGCGATCGGCGCGGCCACGCTCGTGGCGCGTCCGATCCACCAGGTAGCCGTAGAACGCCGCGGCGGTGAACAGGAACGGAATGCGAATCAGCGAGGGCGAGTTCCAGATCGACCAGGTGCCGCTCGCCATCAGCAGGTAGAGATAGGCTCCGCAGATGGCAATCGCTCCGACCGCGATGAGGCGCAGGTTCTCGCCGATCGCGGCGAGCAGCAGCACCAGGAAGTAGAGGTAGAAGAAGTCACCGCTGAAACGGCCGCTCTGCACCAGGGCGGCGGTGATCCAGACGGTGTCGGCGACCACGACGCCGATCGCCATCCGCGCCGACTCGGTCGGCTGCAGGTGCAGGCGACCGATCACGACGTTGGAGGCCAGCGCCGCCAGCACCAGCAACATCGCGCCAGGCGCCGGCACGTTGAACCCCTCCTCGACCACCAACAGGTACGCGGTGGCGGCGATCAGGGTGTAGCGCAGCAGCAGGAAGGCGGAGAGGCCCCCGCCGGTCTGCTCGTCCCGCGGTCCGTCCATGCCGATCTGCCGAGTAGCAAGATCTGCGTCATGCGACGCGCACGCCGCTCTGTACACGAACTTTCCATGCGCTCTGGCCGGGATAGGCGCTAGCTATCCACAGAGATAGGCTCTGGACGTGACGCTCTGACAATTCGCTGACATGGCGCGACAGCCATTGCGTGCGGGAAAACCCTAAGCGGCGCGGCCTGCCCCGCCCGCCCTCGCGACGACGCGGCGGGCGTGACCCGGCGCGCCGAGCGGTGCGCCCCGACGGGAGGAACGCCAGCGCGAATGGGGTCGCGCTCACGCACCCGCGAGCGCGTCGCGCAGCGCGTCGAGGTGGCCTTCGAAGAAATGGCCGGCGCCGTCGACGACGCGCAGCTCGGTCGGCGCGCGGCGCGGCGCCGCGGCAAGCAACGCCTCGAGCGGCGCGAGCGGGGCGACCGCGTCGGCGCGGCCGTGCACGAAGCGGATCGGCTTGTCGCACGCGGCGAGCGCGGCGGGATTCAGCCAGCGCGCCGGTGTCCCGATCGCCAGCAGGCGGTGCACGCGCAGGTCGGCGCAGCCGAAGCGGAGCCCGACCGCGGCGCCGAACGAGAATCCCGCGACCAACACCTCGCGCGCCGCCGGTTGCTGGGCGAGCAGATAGTCGAGCCCAGCGCGCGCGTCGTCGACTTCGCCGCGCCCATCGTCGTGCGTGCCGCTGCTGGCGCCGACGCCGCGGAAGTTGATGCGCAGGGTCACCATACCGCCCGCCTCCAGCGCCTTGGCGGTCTGGTACACGACCTTGTTGTGCATGGTGCCGCCGAAGCGCGGGTGCGGGTGCAGCAGCAACGCCACGCGCTCGGCGGGGGCCGCCGGCGGCCGGTAGATCGCTTCCAGCTGGCCGTGCGGCGCCGGGATCAGGACGCGGCCGGTGAACACCCGAGCAGCATGGCGAACTCGCGAGCGCGGCGAAACCCGACCGGCGGCCGGAAAGAACTTACCGAATCATCACCGCGCGCTTATGACTCGCGGCGGCCCGCCGCCCTATCTCCCGACGCGCGGACACTGGCGTCCGCCGACAGGAGGAGACACCCATGATGCGAAGCATGACGACGACCGGCGCAACGCTTGCGCTCGGACTGCTGCTGGCCGCCCCGGCTTCGGCCGCGACGCTCATCTCGCCGCCGCTGGTCGCGGAGGGCGAGAACTTCTTCGACTGCTATCTGGTCAACGTCAGCAAGAAGTCGCGCGAGGTGCTGATCGAGGTCTTCAGTCGCGAGGGCACGGTGGTGGAGTCGGTCGAGACCACGCTCGGCCCAGGTGAGGAAGACGTGGCACGCGCCGGCTCGGAGCTGCTGCCGCGCTACTGCAAGTTCACCGTGCAGGGCGACAAGCAGCACTTCCGCGGCTCGGTGCTGGTGCGCCAGACCGGCGTCGGCGCGATCAGCGCCCTGCCGGCAAACTAAGATGCGGTGACAAGCGATGAGCGACGAGCGATGAGGGCCTTGCGCTGCCCCGCTCATCGCTCGGCCCTCGTCGCTCATCGCTCTCTTCAGGTCAGCACGCCCGCGTCGCGCAGTGACTCGAACTCGGCGCGATCCATCCCGAGCAGCTCGCAGTAGGCCTGCTCGCTGTCGGCGGCGAGCAACGGCGCCGGGCGATGGAAGTGCATCGGCGCAGCGGAGAAGCGCAGGCCCATCGCCTCGACGACGTACTTGCCGACCACCGCGTGGGTGAGCTCGGTGAAGTGGCCGCGGTGCGCGAGTTGCGGATCCTTCAGCAGGTCCTGCATGTCGGCGACCGCCGCCGCGTCGACGCCGGCGGCCTGCAACGCCGCGGCGAGCACCGAGGCCTCCTGCGGCCTGGTCCACGCGGCCACGGCCGCCTCCAGCTCGTCGAGCGCCGCCAGCCGCCCGTCGAGCGTCTGCAACGCCGCCGCCGTCGCCCAGTCGGGCGCGCCCATGGCGCGCACCAGGCGTTGCCAATCGGCGTCGTCGTGGATGGCGATGGCGATCCAGCGGTCCTGGCCGGCGCACGGGAAGACGCCGTGCGGCGCGGCGTGCGCGGCGCGATTGCCGGCGCGCCCGACGCTGTCGCCGGTCGCGGCGTGCGCCAGCAGCCACTCGGTCAGGCCGTAGACGCCGGTCTCGACCTGTGACACGTCGAGATACGCCCCCTCGCCGGTACGCGCCCGGTGGAGCAGCGCGGCGGCGAGCGCGACGACCGCGTAGCGCGGCGAGATCGAGTCGGTGATCGTGCCGAACGGGCCGAGCGGTTCGCGATCCGGCCAGCCGGTCAGGTAGTTGAAGCCGGCCAGCGCCGAGCCCTGGCCGCCGAAGCCGGGATAGGCGCGCTCCGGTCCGGTCTGCCCCCACAGGCAGGTGCTGACCATGATCAGGCCGGGGAACTCGTCCCTGATCGTCGCGTAGTCGAGCCCCCACTTCTGCATCACGCCGGGCGCGAAGTTCTCGATCACCAGGTCGGCCCAGCCGATCAAGCGCTTGGCGATGCCGATGGCGCGCGGATCCTTCATGTTCAGCCCGGCGCTCAACTTGTTCGGATTGATGCAGGCGAAGAACAGGCTGGAGTCGAGCTTGCCCGAGCCGTCATCGCGCAGCGTGCGGAGGAAATCCGGCCGCTGCTTCGACTCGATCTTGATCACCGTCGCGCCCTGGTCGGCGAAGTAGCGCGTCGCCAGCGGCGCCGCCGCGCCGGCGCCGAACTCCAGCACCTTCAGACCATGGAAGATTCCGCGGCGTTCGCCGGTGGCACCGGCCGACGGTGAAGCGGCTGACGGAAACGCGTCGTCTGCGGCAAAGCCGTCGGCATCGCCAAGTGACGGGGCGCGCTCGCCGACGCGGGCGAGCGGAAAGGCGGCGAAGCGCGACGGCAACTGCAGTGGCGCGCCGGCGCCGGGGCCAAGCCTGCGGGTGGTGAAGTACTGGCGCGCGGCGAGTTGGCGGCTGGCGAAGATCTCGCGCTCGGTGTTGGCCGGCGCCAGCATCAGGCGGCGGTTGCAGGCGGCGTCGTAGAGCTCCTGCATCGTCTTGGTCCTGAAGAAGGCGGCAAACGGCGCGGCGATCTCGTCCACCTGCGCCTGCGTCAGCAGGTTGTTGTTGTACTTGCTCCAGTCGCGCTCCTTCAGCACCGGCGGCGCCATGCCGTGCTCGTCCATGTACTTGGTGATGGCGATGAGGCCGGGAATGCGCGCCGCGCCGCCGCGCATGGCGAAGCTGACGAAGCCGTCCTTGCACGGCCAGATCTCCTGCTGGACGGTCTCGCCGACGCGGTTGAAGTTGCCCGAGCGCTGGCCGCGGTACCCCTGCACCCAGGCCTGCGCCGGGTGCGTCATGTTGGGCATCAGCATCAGCTCCTGCAGCGCCACGTCGACGTGCTGGCCTTCGCCGCTCTGATCGCGGTGCCAGAGCGCGAAGCAGATGCCGAGCGCCGCCTCGGCGGCGCCGTGGTAGTGGGTCACCGGCATCGAGCAGCGCAGCGGCGCGCGGTCGGCGTCGCCGGTCATGAACAGGTTGCCGCTCGCCGCCAGCGCGGTGAGGTCGGAGCCGCGCAGCGCCGCCTTCGGCCCGTCGGCACCGTACGGCGTGATGGTGCAGACCACCAGCCGCGGGTTGAGCGCGCGCAGCGCCGCGACGTCGAGCCCGCCGCGCGCGGTGTCGCCGGTCGCGGCGCTGACCAGCCACACGTCGGCGGCGCGCGCCAGCTCGCGCAGCCGCTCGACGTCGTCCGGGCGGGCGAGGTCGAGTGCCAGGCTGCGCTTGCCGAGGTTGCGCGCGATCCACGTCACGCCGGCATCGGGATGCGGCTCGCCGCCGACGAACGGCCCGCGCCGGCGCAGCGCGTCGCCGCTCGGCGGTTCGATCTTCAACACGTCGGCGCCGAGGTCGGCGAGGATGCGGCCGGCGAGTTGGCCGGATTCGTCGGTGAGGTCGAGCACGCGCAGCCCGTCGAGCGCGCGCGGAGTCGATGTCGTCATAGACAGAAGCGAAACCACAGATGCACACAGATGACCACAGATGCGCACGGAGGCGACGCACCAGTCGGCGGCCTCGGTGTTCTCCGTGGCCATCGGTGTGCATCTGTGGTTTCGTTTTCGCATGATCGAAGGAATCTGCGACGCGCGCTTTGCGGCGGTGCGCGAGGCGTTCGCGGCGAACTTCACCGCTGGGCGCGAGGTCGGGGCGTCGTTCGCGGCGACGCTCGACGGCGAGCTGGTGGTCGACCTGTGGGGCGGGCATGCCGACGCGGCGCGCACGCGGCCGTGGCAGCGCGACACCATCGTCAACGTGTTCTCCACCACCAAGGCGGTGACCGCACTGTGCGCCCACATCCTGGTCGAGCGCGGCGGGCTCGATCTCGACGCGCCGGTGGCGCGCTACTGGCCGCAGTTCGCCGCCGCGGGGAAAGCGGCGATCACGCCGCGCCAGCTGCTCTGCCACAGCGCCGGGCTCGCCGGTGTGCGCGCGCCGCTGAGCGAGGACGCGTTCTTCGACTGGCAGCGCATGACCGAGGCGCTCGCCGCCGAGACGCCGTGGTGGGAGCCGGGCACCGCCAACGGCTATCACGCGCTCACCTACGGCTACCTGTTCGGCGAGCTGATCCGCCGCATCGACGGCCGCATGCCGGGCGTCTTCCTGCGCGACGAGGTGGCGCGGCCGCTCGGCGCCGACTTCCACGTCGGCCTGCCGGCATCGGAGGACGGGCGCGTCGGCGAGATGGTGGCGCCGACCGCGGCGGAGGCCGCGACCGCGCCGACGCCGGATCCGACTTCGCTGCGCGGCCGCGTGCTGGGCAATCCGCCGCTGCGTCCCGAGGTCGCCAACCTGCCGGCCTGGCGGCGCGCCGACATCCCCGCCGCCAACGGCCACGGCAACGCCCGCTCGGTGGCGCGCATCATGGCGGCGCTCGCCTGCGGCGGCGCGCTCGACGGCGTGCGCCTGCTGTCGGAGGCGACGCTCACCCAGACGATCACCGAGCAGCGCTATGCCGAGGATCTGGTGCTCGGCTTCCCGATACGCTGGGGCCTCGGCTTCATGCTCAACAGCCCAACCCTGCCGCTGTCGCCCAACCCGCGCACCTTCGGCCACGGCGGCTGGGGCGGCTCACTCGGCTTCGCCGACTGGGACGCGCGCGCCAGCTGGGCCTACGTGATGAACAAGATGACGCCGGGAACGGCGGGCGATAACCGCGCCTTCCCACTCATCATGGCCTTCTACAACTCTCTTTCCCCCCTTTGAAAAAGGGGGGTCAGGGGGGATTTTCAGATTGCGCGCAGTGCCATGCAGCGCGTTCGCGAACCCAGTCCTCATCCTGCGCAGGTCAGTTTCAAAATCCCCCCTTCTTGGCTTTGCCCGGCAATTCGTTGCCTCGATCAGCGCCGCGGACGAGGCTGTTAGGCTGTTGGCTGCTAGTGCCGCCGCCGGCCGGGCCGGAACACTCGGGCGAGAAACGCGCGTCCTCGCCGCTTAGAAGATCACCACCAAGACACCAAGGCACGAAGGTCTGAGGTCCGCTTGGTGTCTTGGTGCCTTGGTGGTTGGCCTTGCTCCTGTGCGTGAAGTTTCAGGTCAGGGCAGAAGAATCAGTGCCCCTAACAGCGAGCAGCCTAACAGCCTCGGCCGTGCACTTCGCTGCTGAGGCACATTGGCGGGCAAAGCTCCCATTCTTCGAAGGGGCACTCAGCGCGGCAGGCCGAGGCCGCGCTGGGCGAGCAGGTTGCGCATGATCTCCGACGTGCCCGACGAGATCGTCACCGAGCGGCCGTAGAGGTAGCGCTCCTGCCAGTCGGTGGGATCGAGCTGGCGCGGGTCGCGGTAGAGCTGCGCATACGGCCCCTGCAGGTCCAGCGACAGATCCTCGATGCGCTGCTCGATCTCGCTGCCGAAGAGCTTCTGCAGCGCCGCTTCGGGCGGCGGCGACGTGGCGTGCTCCAGCTTCGGCAGCGTGCGCAGGGTCTGGGCGGCGAAGACGGTCGCCTCGATCCACGCCTGCACGACGCGCGGGCGCTGTCGCGCCAGCTGCGCGGCGCTGACGTCGGTGGAGCGGCGCAGGCGGTTGTACATCGCCGCGACGCTGCGCGCGCCCTTCTCCAGGCGGATCTTGAACTCGGTCGCCCACAACGTGCCGCGCTCGTGGCCGAGCGCGGTCTGGATCACCGCCCAGCCGCCGTTCACCGGCCCGAGCACGTGGTCGGCGGGAATGCGGCAGCCGTCGAAGAACAGCTCGCAGAACTCGCTCTCGCCGGTGAGCTGGCGGGTCGGCACGATGGTCAGCCCCGACGACGGCAGCGGCACCAGCAGACAGGTGAGCCCCTTGTGCTTCGCCACGCTCGAATCGGTGCGCGCCAGCAGCAGGCACCACTTGGCGAGGTGGGCGCGGCTCGACCACACCTTCTGCCCGGTGATCACCCAATGATCGCCGTCGCGCTCCGCCTTGCAGCGCAGCGAGGCGAGGTCGCTGCCGGCGTTGGGCTCGGAGAAGCCGAGCGACCACATCGCCTCGGCCGACAGAATGCCGGGCAGGAACTGGCGCTGCTGCTCGGGCGTGCCGACACCGATCAGCGACGGGCCGACGATGCCGAGGCCGACGTTGTCGAGGATGCGCGGCGCGTCCACCCGCGCCAGTTCCTCGGTGTAGATCATCTGCTCGCGCGAGCTGGCGCCGCGCCCGCCGTGCTGGCGCGGCCACTCCGGCGCCAGCCAGCCGCCGCGATAGAGCGTGCGCTGCCAGTCCTTGAAGAACTCGTAGCGCGCCTTCTCCTCGTGCGGCACGTCGCGCCGCCCCTCCAGCCAGCCCGGCGGCAGGTGGCGTTCCAGCCAGGTGCGCAGCTCGTGACGGAAGGTGGCGTCGGCGGGCGTGTCGGCAAGCGTGATCATGCGCGCAGCTAACGGGCGTTAGCCGCTCGGTCGGTGACGAGTCAAGCCGCCATCCGACCTCAAAAAAGGCGCATTGACGCGTCGCAGAACTGCTGGGACAAGAGCAGCGCGACACTCGACACGGAGGTGGTGATGGCCGAGCGACTGCGGCTCTTGGGGATGTGGGTGGGGTTGCTGACGGTGGGCGGGCTGGCCGCCGGCTGTTCCAGCGATCACCACAAGAAGAAGTCGACGCCGACGCCGACGCCCACCGCGTCGGTGACGCGCACCAACAGCGCGACGCCGACCGCGACCGCGACGGCGGTAGCGACCGCCACCTCGACCGCCACACCGCCGTCCACCGCGACGCCGACCGCGACGCCGACGCCGCTGCTGACCAGCACCGCGACCGCCAGCCGCACGCCGACCGCGACGCCGACCCCGGACGTCGACTGCCCGATCGAGCTCGACACCGGCCTCGGCACCATCTGCGGCACCACCGCGACGACCGCCGGCGTCTCCTCCGATGCCTTCCTCGGCATGCCGTACGCCGAGGACACCAGCGGCGCCAACCGCTGGGCGCCGCCGGTGCCGGTCACAACGCTGCCGGACAGGTTCCAGGCGACGCACTACGGTCACATCTGCCCGCAGGCCTCGGCGCCGGCCGGCCTGCCGCCGGCAAGCGAGGACTGCCTGTCGATCAACGTCTGGACGCCGTCCGACCGCACCGCCGAGGAGAAGCTGCCGGTGATGGTCTACATCCACGGCGGCGCGTTCCTGTGGGGCTCCAGCGCCTCGCCGCTCTACGACTCCGCCTACGTCAGCACGACCCAGCGCGTCGTCGTCGCCAGCTTCAACTACCGCCTCGGCGCGCTCGCCTTCCTGGCCGGCATCGCCGGGCTGGAGGGCAACTACGGCTTCCTCGACCAGCAACTGGCGCTGCAATGGGTGCAGGACCACATCGCCGACTTCGGCGGCGATCCCGAGCACGTCACCATCTTCGGCGAGAGCGCCGGCGCCATGTCGGTCGGCCTGCACCTGCTGTCGGCGCCGAGCAGCGCCGAGCTGTTCGACGCGGCGCTGATGGAGAGCAACCCCCTGGCGCTGCCCTACAAGACGGTCGAGGAGGCCAAGCCGTTCGGCACCCTGCTCGCCGGCCTGCTGCAATGCCAACCAGACGACCTCACCTGCCTGCGCGACAAGCCCTGGGAACAGGTGGTCGCCGTCCAGGAGGACAAGTCGCTGATCATCCCCGGCCTGCTCAGCGGCTTCAGCGGCCTGCTGCTGTGGACGCCGGTGGTCGACGGCACGCTCATCACCCGCGAGCCGGTCGCCGGCGCCGTGGCGGACGGCCTGCCGAAACCGACGCTGGTTGGCACCAACCGCGACGAGGGGACGGTGTTCGTGTACTCCGCGCTCAAGATCCTGGGCTACGAGACGCTGAGCCCGGCCAACTACAAGCTGCTGCTCACCGGCCTGTTCGGCGGCACGACGGCGGCGGAGATCGAAGTCCTCTACCCGCCCGCAGCGGACAGCGCGCCGGTCGCCTCGCAGCTCTCCAACGACTACATGTTCTTCTGCGCCTCGCGCTTCGTCGCCCAGCACGGCGACCAGTCCACCTACGCGTACGAGTTCAACAAGCTGAGCAACTTCAACATTTTCCCCTCGGTGCCGCAGTGCGCCACGCAGGTCTGTCACACCGCCGAGCTGCCGTACGTGTTCAACAGCGCCGCCAACCTCGGCTACCACTTCACCCCGGCCGAGGAGCTGCTGTCCGAGCAGATGGTCGGCTACTGGGGCGCCTTCGCGCATCCGCCGCACAACCCGAGCCCGATTGGCGCCGATCGGCCGACCTGGCCGGCGTTCCCCGGCGAGCACTACCTGCTGCTCGATTCGCCGCCGACGCCGGCGGTCGATCCGCCGCACAACTGCGACTTCTGGGACACCGTCGGCTACGGAACGATCACCGTGGGCGGCCCGGCGGGCCTGTCCGAATGACGCCGGTAGCGAGCGCGGCGCCCGCGAGCAACCGATGCGCATCCGCCCCTTCGTCTGGGTGTGAATTTCGCTTCCCGCGCGACTCCGGCTAGGAAGCGTGCGGCATGGACACGCTGCTGCACGTCGCCGGCCTGGCGCTGCTTCTGCTCGGCTGTCTCGCCGCCGTCTTCGCGATCGTGCTCGGCCTGCCGGGCACGCTGCTGATCGTCGCCTTCGCGCTGCTCTACGCCTGGGCGACCGGCTTCGCCGTCATCCACGCCTCCACCATCGGGTGGCTGGCGTTGCTGGCGGTCTGTGCCGAGGGCTTGGAGCTCGCCGCCAGCGGCGCCGGCGCCGCCGGCGCGCGCCCGTCGTGGCGGGTGACCTTCGGCGCGCTGGGCGGCGCGTTCGTCGGCGCCCTGCTCGGCGCGCCGCTGCTGTTCGGCATCGGCGCGCTGTTCGGCGCGCTCGCCGGCGCCTTTGCCGGCGCCGCGCTGGCGGTGCGCAGCGAGGGCGGCAGCGTCGACGCGTCGCTCACCACCGGCTGGGCGGCGCTGCGCGGCCGCCTGCTCGGCTTCATCGTGAAGCTGGCGGTGGCAGTGGTGATGGTCGGGATCGTGGTCGTCGCCGCTCTCTAGTCGAAGGATGGACCACCAGGGCACCAGCGGATCTGTTCGCCGGCTGCGTGATCCGGCTTGCTTGGTGTCCTTGGTGCCGCGGTGGTTCAAGCTCCGAAACGAAGGCGCGGCGAGGCCTCCCCACACGCACACGGCGCGGTGTCGATCGTCGCCGCGATGCCGCTGTCGTAGCGCGGCAGCACGACGGTGCGCTGGCGCGCGGTGAGCACCAGGCGGCCGCCGGCGACCTCCGCGATCACCGCGTCGTCGTTCAGGTGCAGGCCGGCGTGGGCGCGGCACTCGCCGGCGATCCAGGTGTTCACCTGCGGCAGCGAGAAGATCCGGTAGACGTCGTCGTGCGGCGCCGCCGCGAGCCGCTCGCCGTCGGCCGGCGTCAGCACGACCACGAAGGCGCGCGGGCGCGCGTAGCCGTCGGCACCGTACAGAAAGCGAAACGAGGCCGGGTCGAGGATCAACGCGGCGGGACGGACGACGTCCCACACCTCGCCGACGCGGCCGAGGGCGGCGGCATCGCGCACCGGCCCGACCGGCAGCGCCAGCGCATCCAGCGCGTCGAGCGCATCGGTGACCGCCAGCGTGCCCGGCGCCACCAGGCCGCCGTCCAGGGTGTCGGAGGTTCGCGTGCGCGCCGCCAGGCCGGCGCGCCGCAGCAGGCGCGCGCCGAGCTCCGCCTCGCGATCGAGGTCGGCGCGCGACCAGGCGATCGGCGTCGGCCGCGGCACCGCGGCGGTGGTCAGTCCGGCGCGGATCAGGTCCTCCGCCGCCAGGCCGAAGCGCCCGAACGGCGGCTGCTCGGCCACCGCCTCGGCGAACGCCTCGCCGCTCAACACCGGTAGGTCGCTCAGTCCCGCCGCGTCGCCGCGCAACCGCTCGCGCAACGCCGCCGCATCCTTGTTCGCCGCGGCTAACATATGTTAGCCGCTACCATCGCGTCGCGACCTCCCGCAAGCACCACCGGCGCGCAGAGGAGCCCGAGCATGTCGTACGAGACCGTCCTGTTCGAAGTACGCGACCGCGTCGCGACGCTGACGCTCAACCGCCCCGATCGCCTGAACGCGATGAACCAGCAGATGAAGGACGACCTGCGCGCCGCCTGGCAGCGGGTGAAGGACGATCCCGACATCTGGGTGGCGATCATCACCGGCGCCGGGCGCGGCTTCTCCAGCGGCGCCGACGTGCAGTCGCTCGACGCGGGCGGCTTCACCAAGATCGACCGCTGGCGCGAGCTCTGCATGCACGAGGGCATCCGCGCCCTGCCGACACCGCGCCGCATGCACGTGCACAAGCCGGTGATCGCGGCGGTGAACGGCGTCGCCGCCGGCGTCTCGCTCGATCAGATCACCGAGTCGGACATCCCCATCGCGTCGGACAAGGCGTATTTCGTCGACCCGCACGTCTCCATCGGCCTGGTCTCGTCGCACGAGATGGTCAACATGGCGCGCCGCGTGCCGGTTGCCGCCTGCCTGCGCATGGCGCTGCTCGGCAACCAGGAGAAGATGAGCGCGCAGCGCGCCTACGAGATCGGCCTGGTCACCGAAGTGGTGCCGCACGAGCAGCTGATGGAGCGCGCCACCGAGCTGGCGCACAAGCTGCTCAAGAACGCGCCGCTCGCCGTCTGGGGCACCAAGATGGGCATCCTGCGCGGCCTCGGTCTGCCGATCGAGCAGGCGGAGGAGATCGCCGCCGGTTACCTGGAGGTGGTCGAGCAGTCCGAGGACCAGAAGGAAGGTCCGCGCGCGTTCGTCGAGAAGCGCGCGCCGCAGTGGAAGGCGCGCTGAGCGGCGCGCTCAGCCGGCGCGTGTCGCCGCCGCAATCGGCACCGGCTCGAGAAAGATCCGCGCCCGGGCGGCCAGATCCGGCACCGCGCCGAGCCGCCGGTCGATGATCTCGCTCAGCGCCTCCTGATCGGCGCGCGAGCGGATGCGGGGCTCCACGGCGATGGCGGAGAGCACGTCGCGCGACCACTGCGCGTCGAACGGCAGGCGGCTGAATGCGCAGAGCGCGCGCAGGAAGTCCTCGTGCAGGTCGAATTCCCAGAACAGCAGGAACTTGTCCGGGCGCTGCCGACGCTGCTGATCGAACCACAGCAGGATGTCGAACAACCGCTCCAGCACCGCCGCGCGCGACGGCTGATCGGACGCGTCGAGCAGCGGCGCCCAGAAGTGGCCGGCACGGCGCACCGACTCGGCACAGTCGATCGGATGCCGGACCGGCAGCAGAAAGCGCAGCTGCGGCAGGGCGTCGGTCAACGCCGCCAGGTCGACGCGGCGCGCCCAGATGTGGTTGAGCACCGCCATCGAGTCCTTCCAGAACAGGCAGCGCAGTTGCGGTTTGACGATCTGCGCGCCGTAGCGCGCCGCGTAGCGCTGCCGCGGTGCCGGCCGCTCGAAGGCGTGTGAGGCGAGCACGCTGCCGCCGTGCGCGCCGCGCCGGCCGCCCTGCGCGAGGCGCACGGCGGCGGCGATGAAGCGCCGCAGGCGTTGCGGATCGGGAGCGCGGAAGAAGTCGAGCGACGGTTTGGTGGCGAGCCGCACCCAGCCGTGATTGAGCGCGATCGCGCCGGGGTGCAGCGCGAACAGGGCCGCGGTCAGGGTGGTCAGGTTGCGGTACGAGCCGAGCGGCATGACGACCGTCTCGATCTGGTCGCGCGCCGCGCGTACGGACGGCGACGGCGTCGCCGCGAGCTCCCACTCGAGGCCGAGCCGCGTCAGCAGGCGGCGTGTCGCGCTCGGCCCCATCGCCGCGGCGCGTGCCATCGCCGCCGCCGTCGAGTCAAGCCAGCCCGGCGCGTCCGCGCCGTCCGCAATCCGACGCCGGACCGACCGGCCCTTGCAGCCGACCGCCGCTCCGACCTAACAACTTTGCTGCCCATGACACCGATCCGACTCGCCCCCCGCCCGAGCCCGTGCCGGTCGGCGGCGACGCGCGATCCCTCTCACTGACGATCAATCCCCGGAGCCGTTATGGATCTCGCCTACACCCCCGAGCAGGAAGCCTTTCGCCGCCAGGTCCGGCAGTGGATCGAGGCCAACGTGCCGAAGCGCGCCGAGGTGCGCGACCTCGACGCGGCGCGCGCCTGGCAGCGCAAGCTGAACGACGCCGGCTATCTCGGCGTCGGGTGGCCGAAGGAGCACGGCGGCGCGGCGCTCGACAAGGTGCAGCAGGGCATTCTCAACGAGGAGCTGGCGCGCGCCAACGCCCCCGGCGTGGTCAACTCGATGGCCATCTGGTGGGTCGGCCCGGCGATCATCAAGTACGGCACCGACGAGCAGAAGCAGCGCTTCCTGCCGCGCATCCTCAACGCCGAGGAGATCTGGGCGACCGGCTACTCGGAGCCCGGCTCGGGCAGCGACATGGCGGCGGCGAAGACCAAGGCGGAGCGCGACGGCGACTTCTACGTCGTCACCGGCCAGAAGGTGTGGACCACCATCGCGCACATCTCCGACTGGTACTTCGTGCTGGTGCGCACCTCGACCGAGGGGCCGAAGTGGGCCGGGCTGACGCTGCTGCTGATGGACCTCAAGTCGCCCGGCGTCGAGATCCGCCCGATCCGCCAGATCACCGGCGACAGCGAGTTCAACGAAGTGTTCATGCACGAGGTGCGCGTGCCGGTCGCCAACCGGCTGGGCGCCGAGGGACAGGGCTGGGAGATCGTCAGCGGCGCGCTGATCAACGAGCGCAGCGGCATCGCCGGCTCGATTCGCGCCGACCAGTCGTTCGCCAAGCTGGTCAACCTGGCGCGCGAACGCCAGCGGACGCGCGACCCGATCTGGCGCCAGCGCCTCGCCGACCTCGCCATCCGCACGCAGATCACCAAGGCCTCCGGCTTCCGCGCCATGACCGACGACCTGAGGGGGCGCATGAACCCGCACCTGTCGGCCGGCATGAAGCTGCTCTCCACCGAGCTGACGCAGAAGTTCTCCGAGGCCGGCGCCGACCTGCTCGGCATCGACGCGCTGCTGTGGGACAGCGATGCGCCCGACGGCGGCAAGCTGGCCTACACCTTCCTCTACGACCGCTCGATGACCATCGCCGGCGGCACCAGCGAGGTGCAGCGCAACATCGTCGCGCAGCGGGTGCTCGGCCTGCCGAGGAAATAGTGGTGCGCGATGGGCGATGAGCGATGAGTGGTTGCCGGCGACACCGCCGGCTGTCGCCCAGCACGCGCCGCTGATCGCCTCGTGCTTCGCGTGCCCACTGAGGAAGACGTGCCGATCGATGAGCACCTGACGGCGCGATCAAGGCTCGTCGCTCGTCGCTCATCGCTCATCGCTTGCCTCACGTGCCTGGCGCTGCAGGCGCTGCTGCTGTTCTCCGATCTCGGCCATCTGCCGGCCTGGGGCGACGAGTACGCCAGCCTGCAACGCGCCGGCCTGGCGCCGGCGGCGCTGGTCGAGTCGCTGCGCACCAACGTCCACCCGCCGCTCTACTCGGTTCTCCTGCGCGCCTGGTTGGCGCTGCCGCTGCCCGGGACACCGCTGCTGCGCGCCCGCGCGCTGTCCGCATTGCTGGTGCTGGTGGCCACCGTCGTGCTGGCCGGCACCTGGCTGCGCCCGCTCGCGCCGCCGTGCCGCCACTGGTTCCTCGCCCTGTGGGCGACCTCGCCGGCACTGCTGCTGTACGGCCGCATGGCGCGCAGCTACAGCCTGCAGCTGCTGCTCGCGCCGCTGGCGCTGTGGCTCGGCTGGCGTGCCGTGCGGCACGCCGAGGCGCGCACCGCGCTCGCCTACGGCGGCGTCGTGACGCTGCTGCTCTACGTCCACTACCTGCCCGGCCTGGCGGTGCTGGCGGCGGTCGGCGCGGCGGGCCTGCTGCGGCTGTGGCAGCAGCGCGACGCGGCGGCGGCGCGGGCGCTGGGGCTGCCGTTGGTGATCGTCGGCGTCGCCTACCTGCCGTGGCTGCCGGAGCTCGACTCGGCGGTGACGCGGGTCAGCCACGGCACCGGCCTGCACGTCTTCGGCGACGCCTGGCGCGATGCCGCCGGCGCGTTGCTGTACACCGCGCTCGCCTTCACCGCCGGCGAGGTCTGGTGGTGGTGGACGCCGCTCGCGCTGCCGCCGCTGGCGGTCCTGCTCGGCGCGCTGCTCTGGCGCGCCCTGCGCCCGCCGCCGGCGTGGCTCGGGCTGGTCGCCGTCGTCGCCGTCGTCGCGTTCGCCGGCGCGACCCGCTGGGTGTCGGTCGGCTTCGTCGCCGCACGCCTGCTCTTCCTGTTGCCCTTCGCGCTGCTGCTGCTGCTGCGTGGCGGTACGGGCGCACCGCGCCTGCGCGCCGTCGCCTGCGGCACCTGGCTCGCCGTCTCGCTCGCCGGCGTCGCCGCCTACGCCAGCGGCCGCGGCTTCCTCAACCAGGCGTACGTCATTCCCGCCGACGCGATCGCCGCCGCGGTCGCCGGCCGCGGCGAGCCGGCGCCGCGGCTGGTGCTCGACCACTACAACATCAACCTGTCGGCGGTGCTGCTCGACCTGCCGGCGACGACGCGCGTCGTCTGGGTGAGCGACGCGGCGAGCGCCGCACGCGCCGCCGACTGGCCGCGCGCCGAGCCCGACGCCCACCTGTGGTTCGCCCACAGCCTGCACGACGCCTCGCCACAGCAGTGGAACCGCGCCATCGAGCGCGCCTGGCAGGCGCGCTGCCCGATCGTCCGGCAGCGCTTCGCGCCCTACTCCGATCTTGAACGGACGCTGATGCGCGTCGCCGGGCGCCGCGAGCCACCGACGCACGCGGTCGAGCTGATCGAGCTGCGCTGCCCGCCGCAGCGCGAGCCCGCTGCATGAGCGCTCGACGCTTCCCCGCGCTCGGCGCGCTCGCCGCCGCGCTGCTGTACGCCGGCATCATGGCGGCGGCGTATCCGTACCGCGACGTCTTCGCCTTCGACCCCGATGAAGGGATCAACGCCGGCAAGGCGCTGCTGCTGGAGCGCGGCGCGCTGCTGTACGCGCAGGTGTGGAACGACCAGCCACCGCTCTTCACCTACCTGCTGCGCGGCTGGTGCAATGTGGTCGGCTGGACGGTCGCCGACGCGCGGCTGCTGGTGCTGCTGTTCGCCGCCCTGCTGGTGTTCGCCGTCGCCGACATCGGCCGCCTGGAGGGCGGGCCGCGCGCCGGCGCGATCGCCGCGCTGGCCTTCGCCGCCAGCAGCCTGGCGCCGCGGCTCAGCGTCTCGCTGATGATCGGCCTGCCGGCCATCGCGCTCGCCACGCTGGCGGTGTGGGCGCTGTTCCGCTGGCTGCATGGCGGCCGCGACGCCTGGCTGCCGCTCGCCGGCGCGCTGTTCGCCGCCTCGCTCGCCACCAAGCTGATCACCGCGTGCCTGCTGCCGGTGGTCGCCGCCTGGCTGTGGCTGGCGGCCCCGCCGGCGCGCCGCGTGCGCGCGCTGACGCTGTGGCTCGGCTCCACCCTGCTGGTCGGCGCCGCGCTGCTGCTGGCCCTGGTCGGTCCCGCGCACTTCGATGATCTGGTCCGCCCACACCTGGCGGCGCGCAGCGCGCCCGGCCTGCAGAAGTATGGCAATGGCGGCCTGCTGGTGACGACGCGCGCCGAATGGGCGCTCACCGCGCTCGGCTGGATCGCCTTCGCCCGCCTCGCCCGGCAGCGCCGCCTGCGGTTGCTGCTGTTTCCCGCCTGGGTGGTGGCCGGCGCCGCCGCGCTGCTGGCGCACCATCCGGTCTGGTACCACCATCAACTGCTGCTCAGCGTGCCGTACTGCCCGGCGATCGGCGTCGTCCTCGCCGACGCGCTGGCGCGCCGGCGCGCGGGCGCGCCGGCGTTGCGCCTGGCGCCGGCGGCGGCGCTGCTGCTGCTCGCCGGGCTGGCGATCCAGCACGTGTTCTTCACGCGCCCGCCGGCGGCCGACGTCGACGCGGCGCAGGCGGTCGCGGCGCTGCGCGCGCATCTCGGCGCGCGTCGCGTCGCGCTGGCGGGCAACGCGATGTACGCCTTCCGCGCCGGCGCCACCATGCCGCCGGCGCTGGCGGTGTTGTCCGGCAAGCGCGCCGCCACCGATCCCGGCCTGGAGCGCGACGTGGCCGCCGCCTTCGCCGGCGACGCTGCGCCGGAGGTGGTGCTGATGACCGCCGACATGCCGGCGCGCGTCCGCGCCGCGGTCGCCCGGGGCATGGCGACGCGCTACGTCGAGCTGCCGCGCGACGCGCTCGCGACCGCGACGGTCGCGGTACGGCGCGACCTGCTGGCCACGGCGGCGCCGCGATGAGGCGCGCCACCGACCGCCGGCTGCGGCGCGTCCCGGGCGCGCTGCTGTGCGTCGTCGTGTTGCTCTCGTTGGCGCTGCGCGAGTGGTACCCGTTCTCGTTCTTCCCGATGTACGCCAGCTTCGGCCCGGCCACCTGGCACGTGCTGGTCACCGACGGCGACGACCACGTGGCGCCGACCGCGCTCCTGTTCGGCATCGACGCGCGCCCCTTCAAGCGCATGTGGGAGCGCCGCATGCTGGCCTACGTCGCGGCCGGCCGGCCCGGCGCCGAAGCGGAAGCGTTGGCGGCGCAGGACCTGTTGCGCGAGGCGGCGGCGCGGCCCGTCCCCGACGCGCCGCCGGCGCCGGCGCGCCTCCGCCTGTGGATGATCACCTCCGGCGTCGGCGCCGGCGGCCTGACGCGCCAGCAACGGCTGCTCGGCGAGGTGGCGCTGCGATGAGCTGGTGGCGCGAGCCGCCGCCGCGCGCGACGTGGGAGCTGCGCCTGCAGCGCCTCGGCGTGGCGCTGCTGCTGGCCTGGCGGCTGCCCGCGTTGCCGGTCTATCCCAGTCAGCCATTCCCGGTCGGCGTCGCCACCTGGATCGACTTCAGCGCCCTCGCCACACCGGCCTGGGCGCCGTGGCTCACCGCCGCCTTCGCCATCGCGTTGGTGCTGTACGTCCTCGGACGCGCCATGCCGCTGGCGGTCGGCGTGCTGCTCGTCCTGTGGGTCGGACGCGGCGCGCTGGCCAGCTCGCAGGGCGGCCTCGACCACACCACGCAACTGCTCGGCCTGGTGCTGTTGGCGCAGTGGATCGCCTACCTCCGCGCCGCGCTGGCGCGGCGGCAGGGCGGGCTCGCCGTGGCGGCCGGCGACGAGCTGGCGGTGGACTACTCGATGCAGACCATCGCCGCGGCCTACGTCCTGGCCGCCGGGATGAAGCTGGTCATCTCGCGCGGCGGGTGGATCGCGCAGCTGCCGTACATCTCCAGCGACGTGCTGAAGCTGCACGGCCAGCTCTACGCCTCGCTCGGCGATGCGGCGCTGCTGGCGCGCGGCGATACGCTGGCCGATCTCATCTGGTCCCACCCGCTGCTGACGCAGCTGCTGATCGGCCCGACCTGGCTGCTGGAGCTGCTGGCGCCGCTGGCGCTGCTCGGCCGCCTGCCGGCGCTGCTGATCGGCCTCGGCCTGCTCGCCATGCACCAGGGCATCGACTGGCTGATGCTGATCAACTTCCGCGAGAACCAGGCGCTGTTGTGGATCTACTTCGTCAACCTCCCGTGGTTGGCCAGTCAGCTGGTTGCACGCGGCCGTCAGCGGTCAGCCATCGGCGCTCAGCCGCAACCGTCCAGAGCTGACGCCTGAGCGCTGACAGCTGACAGCGCGCTCTCTTCCAACTGCTGCTGCGCTGTGTCAGCAGACGGGCACGGAAGGAGGGGTCCGATGCGTCGAGTCACGCGCGGCGCGGCCGTCGCTCTGGCGCTGGCCGCGATCAGCTGGTCCACGCCCGCCTGGGCACCGTTCCACCTGGTGGTGATCGAGGAGGTCTTCTTCGGCACCCAGGACTGTCCGGACGCGCAGTACGTCCGCCTGCGCACGCTCAGCCTCGGCCAGGTGCTGGTGTTCAACCAGACCGTGGACACGCAGACCGCCGACGGCAGCAGTGCCCCGCCGTTCGGCAAGTTCGCGCGCAACCTGAGCAACGGGGCGAGCGGCGTGGCGATGATCATCGGCACGTCGCAGGCGCAGGAGCTGTTCGGCATGGACATGGACCAGGTCGCCGACGGTCGCCTGGTGATCGGCGACGGCCGCGTCTGCTTCGGCAGCTTCGGCGGCCAGCCGGTCGACTGCCTCGCCTACGGCGCCTACACCGGCGACAACGGCAGCCGCGGTCAACCGGCGGTGCGCCCGGCGACCGGCCAGGCACTGGTGCGCGTCAACGACACCGGCAACAACGTCATGGACTTCCAGTCCGGCGCGCCGGCGCCAGTGAACAACAAGGGCGAGAGCGGCACGCTCGGCGTCTGCGCGCCGCCGGCGACGCTGACCCCGACCGCCACCGCGGTGCCGGACTCGGGCTGCTACGGCGACTGCAACGGCGACGGCGAGGTGACGATCAACGAGCTCATCACGCTGGTGAACATCGCGCTCGGCTCGTCTCCGGTGTCGGCGTGTGCGGCGCTGCCGCCGAATGCCGAGGTCACCATCTCGGACCTGGTGCGGGCAGTGAACAACGCGCTCTCCGGCTGCCCGGCGACGCCGACGCCGACCGCGACGCTGGCCGTGCCGACCGGCACGGCGACGGCGACGGTGACACCCAGCGTCACGCCCGGCGGACCGCTCGGCGTACGGCGCTTCTCCCTCAACCCCAGCACGTCGCAGGTGATCGCCACGCTGGCGTCCGGCTTCGCCTTCCCGACCAGTGGCATGGAAGGCTTCCTCGAGCTGCGCGCCGGCGTGCCGAACACGCTCAGCGGCCTCGCCGTCATCGACGTCACCGACACCTCGGAGTACCTCGCCATCGACCTGCCGATGGGCGGCCAGGCGTTGTGCATCAAACCGGCACGCGCGCAGCTGCCCTTTCTCGCCGCCGGATTCGTCGCCTGCGGCGGCGGCATTCCGCTCGGCCTCGACCTGACCATCGACCACAACCTGGGCACGGTCGGGCTCTGCTCCGGCGGCGCGCAGAACGGCGAGAGCTGCGCCAGCGACGACGACTGTCCCGACGGCAACTGCTTCAGCGGCGAGGACTGCACCGCCGCGGGCGGCCACCTGGAGGACGCCAGCGATCCGTTTCCCGGCGTCTGCAACGGATCGTTGGTGGGGATGGGCGGCAGTGAAGACTCCGGCGTCGGCGCGGTGCTGATCTCACCCGACCCGGTCAACGGCTTCATCCATGGCCTGCCGGCGGCGATCATCACCGAAGCCGCGACGCCGTGCGGCGACGAACCCAACGCGCCGGGCTACTCGACCGTCATGGCGTTCACCAGCGGCCGCGCCGTCGGCCGCATACTCGATTACAACAACCTCGCCGACCAGACGCTGGAGGCCGAGTACATCGGCCAGAACTTCAGCTGCCCCGGCTGGACGACCGAAAACGGCCCCGGCACCCTCGCCGTCGCCGCGCCGTCGCTCAACCTGTCGATCGGCCCCGCCGGCGTCGCCGATCTCATCTCGACCATCGTGCTGGACGACTGAAGGGCAATCGTAGCGCGGCCCTCCGTGGCCGCCGGCTGCGGAACCCAACGCATGCGGCCGCGGAGGGCCGCGCTACCGAGCAGAGATTGTGCGGCCACGGAGGGCCGCGCTACCAATCGGCCATGCGCTTTCCGGACGGATTTCGTTGGGGCACGGCGACCGCCGCCTACCAGATCGAAGGGGCGTGGGACGCCGACGGCAAGGGGCCGTCGATCTGGGACGAGTTCTCGCACACGCCGGGCCGCATCAGGGACGGCGACACCGGCGACGCCGCCTGCGACCACTACCATCGCTACCGCGACGACGTCGCGCTGATGGCCGAGCTGGGCCTCGACGCCTACCGCTTCTCCATCTCGTGGCCGCGCGTCCTCCCGTCCGGCAGCGGCGCGGCGAACCAGGCCGGGCTCGATTTCTACTCGCGGCTGGTCGACGCGCTGCTCGAACGCCACATCACGCCGTTCATCACCCTTTACCACTGGGATCTGCCGCAGGCGCTGCAGGCGCGCGGCGGCTGGGGCAGCCGCGACATCGCCGGCTGGTTCGGCGACTACGCGACGCTGCTCGGCCGCGCGCTCGGCGACCGGGTGACGCACTGGATCACCTTCAACGAGCCGATGGCGTTCATCGTGCTCGGTCACAATTTCGGCATCCACGCGCCCGGGCTCAGCGATCCCGCTCTTGCCTTCCAGGCCTCGCACCACATGAACCTGGCGCACGGCAACGCGGTGCGCGCGCTGCGCGCCACCTCGCCCGGCGCGGTGATCGGCATCACGCAGGTGTCGATGCCCTGCTATCCGGCCTCCGACGACCCCGCCGACCGCGACGCCGCCTGGCGCTACGACGGCTTCGTCAACCGCTGGTACTGGGAGCCGCCGCTGCTCGGCCGCTATCCGCAGGACGTACTCGATCGGCTCGGCGCCCTCGCGCCGGCCATCGCGCCCGGCGACCTGGAGCAGATCGCCCCGCCGCTCGACTTCTTCGGCCACAACTCCTACACGCGCGCCGTCGTCCGCCACGATCCGGACTCGGCGCTGGTCGGCGCCAAGACCGTCCAGACCGGCAACCCGAGCACCGCCATGGGCTGGGAGATCTATCCCGACCACCTCTACGACGCGCTGACCCGCATCACCCGCGACTACGGCGCGCCCGACATCTACATCACCGAGAACGGCGCCGCCTTCGAGGATCGCGTCGTCAACGGCCGCGTCGACGACCCCGAGCGCACCAGCTACCTGCGCGAGCACCTGCTCGCCTGCCAGCGCGCCATCGCCGACGGCGTCAAGCTGCGCGGCTACTTCTGCTGGTCGCTGCTCGACAACTTCGAGTGGACTTACGGCTACTCGAAGCGCTTCGGCCTGATCCACGTCGACTTCGCGACGCAGCAGCGCATCGTCAAAGCGTCGGGCCGCTTCTTCGCCGCGTGCGCGAGAGCGAACAGCGTGACCGGTGACCAGTGACCGGTGACCGGTGGTGAGCTGCTTCTACCGGGCACTGGTCACCGGTCACCGGTCACGCCGTTGAGTGGCCTGGTTTCCGCCGGCTGCCTGATCACCCGCGACGGACCGAACGGTCCGGAGGTGCTGCTGGTGCACGCGCGCGGCGCGACCTTTCGCCGGCCGCTGTTCGGTATCCCGAAGGGGTTGGTCGAGGACGGCGAGTCGCTCGAACAGGCGGCGCAGCGCGAGGCCGAGGAGGAGACCGGCCTGGCCATCGTGCTCGGCGCCTCGCTCGGCAGCGTGCGGCAGAAGTCGGGCAAGGTGGTGCACGCCTTCGCCGCCACGGTTGCGCCGCACAGCCTCGACGGCGTCGACGCGCGCGGCCGCTGCGTGCGCCACGACGACGAGAACGACGTCTGCCGCTTCTACCCAATCGAAGAGGCGCGCGAGCTCATGATCGAGGCGCAGCGCGCGTTTCTGGACCGACTGCCGTGACGTTCGTGTTGCTCGCGCGGGGTGGTGGGCCACGGATTACACGGATTGGTCTGGAACACGGATTACACGGAGACGGGCTCGACATCGTTTCAGTTTCTTTTGGGGGCCGGAATCTGCGGTGGTGGCCGACAGCGGCGCGTTGCCCTGAATTCTCAGCCCCCAGTCGCCCTACTCCGTGTATTCCGTGTTCCAGACCAATCCGTGTAATCCGTGGCCCAGCGCCTCTCGCGCTGGCGCGCCGCTTGGTCTAGGACTCTCCCTCTGGGAGGGATGTTTCCAATGCGCTTCGGACTCAACGCGGGCTACTCCGGCGCCCGCATGCAGCTCAACATGCCGCTCATCAAGGAAGCCGATCGACTCGGCTTCTACTCGGTGTGGACGGCCGAGGCGTACGGATCGGACGCCGTGACGCCGGCGGCGTTCATCGCCGGCCAGACCGAGAAGATCCACGTCGCCACCGGCATCATGCAGATGCCGGCCCGCACCCCGGCGATGACCGCGATGACCGCGACGACGCTCGACCAGCTGTCGGGCGGCCGCTTCCTGCTCGGCATCGGCGCCTCCGGCCCGCAGGTGGTCGAGGGCTGGCACGGCGTCGCCTACGGCAACGCGATGAAGCGCACGCGCGAATACATCTCCATCGTGCGGCAGATCTGGGCGCGCGAGAAGCCGGTCGAGTTCGACGGCGAGCTGTACCACATCCCCTACAAGGGCGCCGACGCGACCGGGCTCGGCAAGCCGCTGAAGAGCATCCTGCACGGCCGCCAGATCCCTATCTACGTCGCCGCCATCGGCCCGCAGAGCGTGCGCCAGGTGGCGGAGATCGCCGACGGCTGGCTGCCGATCTTCTGGTCGCCGTTCCGCGCCCCGAAGGTGTTCAAGGAGTCGCTCGACGCCGGCTTCAAGAAGGCCGGCAACGGCAAGGGTCTGCACAACTTCGACATCGCCGCCGGCCCGACCGTGCTGATCGGCGAGGACGTCCCGTCGCTGCTCAACTTCGTCAAGCCGGTCCTGGCGCTCTACATCGGCGGCATGGGCGCGCGCGGCAAGAATTTCTACAACGACCTCGCCTGCCGCTACGGCTTCGAGGCGGAGGCGAAGAAGATCCAGGACCTCTACCTGGCCGGCAAGAAGGACGAGGCCGCCGCGACCGTACCCGACACGCTGGCCGACGAAGTGGCGCTGGTCGGCCCCGCCGAGCGCATCAAGGACCGCCTGGCCGCCTGGCGCGAGAGCGGCGTGACCACGCTCATCTGCGCGACCATGCAGGTCGAAGCGGTGCGGCTGCTGGCGGAGTGCCAATAAGAGAACTGCGTGACCGGTTACCGGTGACCGGTGACCGGTAGAAGACTCGGAACTGCAATCGACGTTAACTGCGTGAATGGCTCTCCGTGACACGGTGCGGTGGGAGACGGCGTCTTCCCACCGGTCACCGGTCACTGGTCACCGGTCACGCCTTCTCCGAAGGAGGATCTCATGGCGATCAAAGAAGGCGACTCCCTGCCGTTCGACATCAAGCTGAAGGAAATGGGCGAGAAGGGGCCGCAGGACGTCTCGGTCGGCGATCTCTTCAAGGGTAAGACGGTGGTGCTGTTCGCGGTGCCGGGGGCGTTCACGCCGACCTGCTCGATGAAGCACCTGCCGGGGTTCGTCGAGAAGGCGGGCGAGATCCGCGCCAAGGGCGTCGACGAGATCGTCTGCATGGCGGTCAACGACGCCTTCGTCATGGGCGCCTGGGGCGACAACCAGAAGGCGCACGGCAAGGTGCGCATGGTCGCCGACGGCAACGGCGAGCTGACCAAGGCGCTCGGTCTCGAGCTCGACGCCAGCGGCTTCGGCATGGGTCATCGCTCGAAGCGCTTCGCGCTGATCGCCAAGGACGGCAAGGTGACGCATCTCGCCGTCGACCCGGGCCCCGGCCTGACCACGTCGAGCGCCGAGTCGGTGCTGGCGCACCTCTGAAGAGCCGTCGGCCGTCAGCCGTCAGCCGTCAGCTCAAGGCGCGGAAATTCAGAGCTGAAGGCTGATGGCTGATCGCCGACAGCCGGCATGAATAAGAAGCACCCCTGGCGCAACGCGCTGGTCACGCTCGTCGTCCTGGCACCGATCTTCGGCTTCGTCGTCTGGTCGAGCTTCCAGGTGAGCGAGTTCGAGTGCGAGGTGTGCATCACCTTCGAGGGCCGCGATGTCTGTCGCACGGTCACCGGGCAGACCGAGCTGGAGGGGCTGCGCACCGGCATCGACAACGCCTGCGCGCAGCTCGCCTCGGGCGTGACCGACTCGCTGCGCTGCCAGCGCACGACGCCGCGCAAGGCCGGCTGCCGGCCGTTGTGACGTCGCGCACAGCGCCCGCCGGGCGCGTCTTGCGAGACTGGAGAGGGCGCGGATAGAGCTTGTTCCATGCGCCGCATCCGCCCCCTCGCCGTCCTCGTCCCGTTCCTTTTCGCGCTCGCCGGAACCGCCGCGGCGCAGGAATGCGTCTACGTCCTGAGCGGCGACAGCGACCAGTTGGCGGTGCTGCGACGGGCCGACGGGCAGACGCTGGGCGCCTTCTTCCTCCCCGACTGCACGCCGCCGGACTGCGCGCCGACGGCGGTCGCGGTGGACGCGACGCGCCGCCGCGCCTACGTGACGCGCGCCGACAACGACACGGTGACCGTCTTCGACCTCGCCGCCGGCACCGTCGCCGCCACCGTGCCGGTCGGCGATCAGCCGAGCGGCGCCGCGCTGTCGCCGGACGGCACGCGGCTCTACGTCAGCAACCGCGGCAGCGACGATCTGTCGATCGTCGATGCGCTGCACCCCGCCCTGCTGGGCGGCGTCGCGGTCGGCGACGCCCCGACCGCGATCGCGATCATCAGCGACGGCTCGCGCGCCTTCGTCACCAACGGCGGCTCCGATTCGGTGTCGATCGTCGGCATTCCCGGTGGCGTCGTGCTCGACACCATCCCGGTCGGCGACGCCCCCGGCGCGCTCGGCCTGTCGCGCGCCGGCGGCCTGCTCTACGTCAGCAACCGCGGCGACGGCACCGTGTCGTCGATCGTCCTCGGCAGCGGCGAACCGGCCGTCGAGATCGAGCTGGGTGGCGATCCGCGCGGCGTCGCGCTGACCTCGAACGGCAACGCCGCGCTGGTCGCCAACGCCGCGCAGAACGCGGTGATCCCGATCCTGACCAGCAACGACCAGCCGGGCGCGCCGATCCCGGTCGGCGCCGCACCGGTGGCGATCGGCGTCACCAACGACGGGCTGACCATCTTCGTCACCAACAGCGGCGACGACTCGGTCTCCTACTTCGAGATGTCGACGCTCGAACCGTTCACCGTGCCCGGTCCGCCCGATCCGATCGCGCTCGGCTTCGGCCTCTGCCCGCAGGCCTTTCCGCCCACCCCGACCGTCACCGCGACGTACCAGCCGAGCCCGACGCCGACCATGACGCCGACCATCGTCACCGACGACACGCCGACGCCGACGCCGACCGGCCCGACGCCGAGCGCCACCGCGACGCCGACCGGCGACACGCCGACGCCGACCGCGACGGCCAGCGCGACGGAGACGCCGACCGGGCCGACGCCGACCGTCACCCCGACCATCACCCCGATCACCTGCGTCGGCGACTGCGACGGCGATGGCATGGTGACCATCGCCGACCTGGTGCGCGGCGTGAACATCGCGCTCGGCAACCTGCCGGTCTCGAACTGTCCCGACTTCGACCGCGACGGCGACGGCATGGTGACGATTGCCGATCTGATCGCCGCGGTTGACGGCGCGCTGAACGGCTGCGTGCCATGAGCCATGCCCGCGCCGGCGTCGCCCTGCTGCTCGCCGCGCTGCTTGCCGGCTGCGCCGCGGCCGGGCGGACGCGCAGCAACGTCTCGCAGTCGGCCATGCCGTGCACCGAGGCGGCACGCGTCGCGCAGGGCGCATTGCTGCGCATCGGCTACGTGCCGCAGTCGACCGTCGTCCCGCAGCCCGGCGCCCCCGGCACGGTGATCGGCACCAAGCCGTCGGGCGTCGACTACGCGACCTATCAACCGACCGGCTACTACACGACCACGGTCACCATCACGTGCTCCAACGCCGGCGCCGACTTCGCCGCCGAGACCGACGAGCCGATCCCCGGCTCGCTGAGCTTCAAGAGCGACTTCGCCGCCGCGGTGGAAACCGTCGCCACGCGCCGCGTCAACCGGCCGGCAATCAAGGAACGCCCCGCGACCGGCATGGTGATCACCATCGAACCCCTGCGCCGCAGTGAGGGCGGCACCGTCACCGGCACGACGACGGTGCGCGTCAAGCTGGAGAACAAGACCGACCGCACCTACGCGTTCGCCGGCGAGCGGGTCGAGATGGTCACCCAGGAAGGCGGCCGCACCGCGCCGCTCGACGACGCCGCGCTCGCCAAGCTGAGCAGCAGCGCCGCCGCCGATCGCATCGCCGACGGCACGCTCGCCCCGGGCGCGTCGCTGAGCGGCATGCTCTACTTCCCCGCCTCCGCCTACCAGCGCGCCACCGTCGTGCTGATCGATACCGACACCGAAGAGGAAGAAGGGTTTCGTGTTGAGTTTTGAAGAGGTCTCCGCCGACACGGCGGAGAAGGCAAAAGGCAAAAGGTCGGTAGGCGGATCTCTTGAAACGGATCCGAGCTCCTCACTTTTGCCTTTTGCTTTTTGCCTTTTGCCTTTTGCCTTTCTTTTCCTTCTGTTCCTCCCCGGCTGCACGCTGCAGGGCACGCAGTGGGAGATCCGCGATCGCCCGATGAGCTGCGACGAGGCCAACCGCACCGCCTACCGCACCATCGAGGCGATGCGCTTCCGCATCACCGCCTTCGAGCCGGCGGCCGCGGGGCGGCAGGGCACGATCAAGGGTACGCGGCCGGTGACCGGATCGTCCGGGCAGACGCAGGAGATGACCACCACCATCGACTGCGCGCCGGGTGGCGTCTCGATCGACGTCCACGAGGACGGCGTGCTGGTGCAGCAGCTCGAGCTGAAGCGCGCCTTCTACCAGGCGTTCGTCAACGTCCAGGCGATGCGCGCCTCGGAGGCCGAGCTCAGCGAACAGGTGCGCGCCGGCACCGCACCCGAGTCGCAGCAACGCCGCGACCTGCAGGTGCTGGTGAAGCCGATGGGCGGCCAGGCCGCCAAGCTCGACTTTCCGTTCGACTTCGCCGCCGCCGGGGTGTTGCCGGTGCGCATCGACATCACCAATCTCACCAAGCGCACCTATGCGCTCGATGTGACGCAGATCCGCCTGATGCGGCCCGACCGCGAGCGCGTCGAGGCGCTGGCGCCCGCCGAGGCCGCCGCGCGCATCGCCAAGCAGACCGCGGTCGGTGCGGGGTCGATCGCCGACGCACTGTCCGCCCGCCAGGTGCAGTCCGGCACGCTCGCCCCCGGCGCACAGGTGGTCGGCTACCTCTATTTTCCGCTCGCCGACTACAGCAGCGGCCGCGTCGTGCTCACCGACGAGGAGACCGGCGAGGACGACGGCGTGCGCGTGGAGTTCTAAGAGTTCAACGCAGAGGCGCAGAGGATCGGAGTGCGTAGAGAAACAAAGAGGAAACTCAGCGCTCTCTGCGTCTCCGCGTCTCTGCGTTGAGGATTGGAGGACTGATGTCGCTGACGGACAAAGTCGCACTGGTCACCGGTGGGGGACGCGGCATCGGGCGTGGCATCGCCTTGGCACTGGCACAGGCGGGAGCGCACGTGGCGATCGGCGAAGTCGACAGCGTGGCGAGCGCGGCGCAGCAGTACCGCGATGCGGCGCTGTCCGGCGTCGCCGCCGCCGAGCAGGTGGCCAGCGAAGTGCGCGGGCTCGGTCGTCAGGCGCTGGTGGTGCCGGCCGACGTCACCCAGGCGGCGCAGGTGACGGCGATGGTCGACGCGACGGTGCGGACGCTCGGCGGCCTCGACGTGTTGGTGTGCAACGCCGGGGTGGTGCACATCAGTCCGGTCGAGCGCCTCAGCGAGGAGGCCTTCGACCTCACCATGGCGGTGAACGTGAAGGGTGTCTTCCTCACCTGTCGCGCCGCCATCCCGGTGCTCAAGCATCGCCCCGGCGCCAGCATCATCAACATCGCCTCGGTGGCGGGAAAGAACGGCGCCGCCGGCATGGCGCACTACTGCGCCTCGAAGTTCGCCGTCGTCGGCTTCACCAACGCGCTCGCCAAGGAGCTGGCGCGCAGCGGCGTACGCGCCAACGCCATCTGTCCCGGCATCCTGCGCACGCAGATGTGGGAATACCTCACCGACGAGTTCCGCGGTCGCGACGAGGACCGCGAGGCGGCCTGGCAGCGCTACGTCCAGACCCTCATTCCGCTCGGCCGCCCGCAGACCCCGGAGGACATCGGCCAGCTGGCCGTCTACCTCGCCACCGCCCCCAACGTCACCGGACAGGCCATCAACGTCGACGGTGGCATGGAGCTGCACTGAAATCCGGAACCACGGATGAACACAGATGAACACGGATAGGGTTTGGGCCTTTGACCGAGGCGCGGTCCCCATCTGTGTTTATCTGTGTTCATCTGTGGTTTAAGCTTTGGTTTTGATGAAGCAGACTCAAGCTCCCAAGCCCGTGGCGCCGGAGAAGTCGCGCTGGCGACAGAACGTCGAGTCGATCGCCCTGGCGCTGCTGATCGCGCTGGCGGTGCGGTCGTCGGTGGTCCAGGCGTTCTGGGTGCCGTCGGGCTCGATGCTGCCGACGATCCAGATCGGCGACCACATCTTCGTCAACAAGCTGGCCTACTCGGTGCGCCTGCCGCTGATCGGCACCGAGCTGCTCAAGGTCGGCCAGCTCGAGCGCGGCGAGGTGGTCGTCTTCGTCTCGCCGATCGACCCGAATACCGACCTGATCAAGCGGGTCATCGCCATCCCCGGCGACACCATCGAGATCCGCGACAAGAAGGTCCTGGTCAACGGCGAGCCGATCCCCGACCCGCACGCCCACTTCTCGGACAACAGCATCAGTCCCACCGGGCACCGCGACAACATGCCGCCGACGCAGGTGCCGGAGGGCAAGTTCTTCGTGATGGGCGACAACCGCGACCGCAGCTACGACAGCCGCTTCTGGGGATTCGCCAACATCGCCGACATCAAAGGCAAGGCGACCTTCATCTACTGGTCGCGCGACACCTCGAATGGCTGGCTGGCGGTGCCGCGTTTCGAGCGCTTCGGTCACTTCATCGACTGACGCGCGCCGCCCGCCGATGCGCCGATTGCCGGCCCATCGGCCCTTTGGTAGCTTCCGGCTCCTCGCGGAGCTGAAAGGAGTGGTGTGATGGCCGGTGGGAAGACCTTCAAACGGGATCAGAAGCGGCGCAAGGAAATGGCGCGTAAGCTGAAGCAGGAAGAGAAGATGAAGGACCGCGCCGCCCGCAAGGAACAGAAGAAGTCGATCGACGACATCGACGAGTCGATCAACCCGCCGGCGGCGGAGGAATCGGACAGCGAGGCGTGACGCGTCAGGCCGGCTGCAATCCGGCAAAGCGAAGCAGGAGCTTCTTCGCCCCCACCGACTGAAAGACCACCGTCACCTTCTGCTGCTCGCCGGCGCCCTCGAGCCCCTTGATGGTGCCGAGGCCGAAGGTGCCATGGCGAACGCGGCTGCCGACGCGCAGCGCGTCGAGGTCGTACACCACCCGCACCTGCTCGGCGCCATCGTCACCGCTCGCCACCTCGATGCGCTCGGGGCGCCGGGTGGCGGGTCGCGCCGCCGTGAAGGCCGGGCGCGCCTGGCCGAAGCTGGTCCCGCGGTTGGGAACGCGCCAGCCGCCGGCTGACGCTGCCGGGCGCTCCGGCACGCCGACCTCCTCGACCAGCTCGGCGGGGATCTCATCGAGAAAGCGGCTGCGCGGGTTCATCTGCACATCGGCGTAGACGCGCCGGCGCAGCGCGTGCGTCAGCGTCAGCCGTCGCATCGCACGGGTCATGCCGACGTAGCAGAGGCGGCGCTCCTCCTCGATGTCGCCGTCCGAGACGCGCGCGTGCGGGAACAGGCCCTCTTCCATGCCGATCATGAAGACGATCGGGAACTCCAGGCCCTTGGCCGCGTGCAGCGTCATCAGCGTGACGCGGTCGGCGCTGCTGTCGTAGCCGTCGATGTCGCTGACCAGCGCCACCTGCTCCAGGTAGTCCTGCAGCGAGCGCCCGGCGGCGGCCGACTCCTCCATGCCGCTCAACAGCTCATCGAGATTCTGCAGCCGTTCGCGCGCCTCCGGGCCGCCCTCGTCGCGCAGCATCGAACCGTAGCCGCTCTTCTCGATCAACGCCGCGGTGAGCTGCGGGTAGCCGACCTCCTCCAGCCGCGCCTGCAGGCCCTCGATCAGCGCCACGAAGGCGCGCACGTTCTCGGTCTGCTGCGGCTTGAGCAGCTCGCGCTCGATCGCCAGCCGGCAGGCGGCGAGCAGACCGCCGGCCTCCTCGTCGAGGGCCGTCAACCGCTCCAGCGTCCCCGCGCCGATGCCGCGCGGCGGCGTGTTGATGATGCGCTTCGCCGACAGCGAGTCGGCCGGGTTCACCAGCACGCGCAGGTAGGCGAGGATGTCCTTCACCTCGGCGCGGGCGAAGAACTTGATGCCGCCAAGCATGACGTACGGGATGCGCTGCCGCACCAGCGCCTCTTCCACCGCGCGCGACTGGGCGTTGGTGCGGTAGAGGATGGCGATGTCGCGCCGCGTCGCCGCGCTGGCGGTGGCGCGCTCGATCTCGCGCGCGATGAAGCGCGCCTCTTCCAGGTCGTCGGGCAGTGGCGCGATGCCGACCTTGGCGCCGCGCGCGTTGTCGGTCCACAGCGTCTTGCCCTTGCGGCGCGCGTTGCGCGCCACCACTGCACCGGCGGCATCGAGGATGTTGCCGGTGGAGCGGTAGTTCTGCTCCAGGCGGATGGTGACGACGTCGGGGTAGTCACGCTCGAAGTCGAGGATGTTGGCGATCTCGGCGCCGCGCCAGCGGTAGATCGACTGGTCGTCGTCGCCGACCACGCACAGGTTGCGATGCCGCGAGGCGAGCAGGTTGGTGAGCCGGTACTGGACCGCGTTGGTGTCCTGGTACTCGTCCACCAGCACGTGCCGGAAACGGCCGCGGTAGCGCTCGAGCACGTCGGGGTGCTCGCTGAACAGGCGCACGGTGGAGAGCAGCAGGTCGCCGAAGTCGAGCGCGTTGCCGCGCCGCAGAATGTCCTGGTAGCGCCGGTAGACCGGCGCGAAGCCCTCGTGCTGGTCGTTCGACTTGGCGTAGTCGGCCGGCGTCATGCCCTTGTTCTTGGCGCCGTCGATGAGCGAGCCAGCCTGGCGCGGCGTCAGCACCGCCTCGGGGATGCGCAGGTCGGCTAGCACGTCCTTCACCAGGCGCTCGCTGTCGCGATCGTCGTAGATGGTGAAGTCCTTGGTGAAGCCGAGCGCCTCGATCTCGCGCCGCAGGATGCGCACGCAGGCGGCGTGGAAGGTCGACACCCACGGCAGCCGCTCGGCGCCGACCAGTTTCTCCAGCCGCTCGCGCATCTCCGCCGCCGCCTTGTTGGTGAAGGTCACCGCCAGGATGCGCCACGGCTCCACGCCGCGCTCGTCGATCACGTGCGCGACGCGATGCGTGAGCGTGCGCGTCTTTCCGGATCCGGCGCCGGCCAGGATCAACAGGGGACCGTCGCCATGCAGCACCGCCTGCTGCTGGACCGGATTGAGCGCCGCGAGCAGATCCGCCACCGCCACCACCACCTTCGTTCGTTGTTTGGAGTGACGTGGCTCTACCACAGGCGCTCGTCACCACAAAGGCACCAAGCCACAAAGTCCGCTTGGTGCATCTTCGTGTCTTGGTGTCTTTGTGGTGATCCGCTAGGGGACGAGCCGTGAGCACGCACCACGCGCACGACAGGACCGCGATCGCCTGCGGCATCCTGACGGTATCCGACACCCGCAGCGAGGCGGACGACACCAGTGGGCAGCGCATCCGCGCCGCGCTCGACGCCGCCGGGCATCGGGTCGCGTTCTACCGCATCGTCAAGGACGAGCCGGCGCAGATCGCCGCCGCGATCGACGCCGCGCCGCCCGAGGTCGAGGTGATCATCACCAACGGCGGCACCGGTGTCGCGCGGCGCGACACCACCTACGAGGCGATCACCCGCCTGCTCGACAAGGAGATCACCGGCTTCGGCGAGCTGTTCCGCATGCTCAGCTGGGAGCAGGTCGGCGCCGCCGCGATGCTGAGCCGCGCCACCGCCGGCATCGCCGGCCGGCGGGTCATCTTCTCGCTGCCCGGCTCGAGCAAGGCGGTCGAGCTGGCGATGGAGAAGCTGATCGTGCCGCAGCTCGGCCATGTCGTGGGGCTGGTCAGGAGCTGAGCGACGCGATGGACCTCTCGCCGATCAAGCGCCTGCGCATCATGTGGCTGGCGTACCTGGCCGCCGCACTGATCTACGCGGTGCTGCCGTGGTTTGCGATCGCCGAGCACCTCGACAGCGCCGCCGCCGACACGCCGCCGCTGGTGTCGGGCCTGCGCTTCGGCGCGATCGGCGCCGCGGTCGCGTCTTTTCTGGTACGGCGCCAGATGATGGGTGGCGTGCTCGCCGCGCTGCAGCCGGGCGCCGCGGCGGCGCCGGATGCGTGGACGCGGCTGACCTCGGGCTGCATCCTCACGTGGAGCGTGACCGAGGCGGTGGCGATCGTCGGTCTGTTCATCGCCTTCGTGACGCGCAATCCGTACGAGGTCGTGCCGTACGTCGGCGCGACCGTCTTCCTGCTCTACATGCACCGCCTTGCCATGTGGCCGGTGGCGGAGATCGAACGCGCCACCGGCGGCGCCGCATGATCATCCACCTGCGCTACTTCGCCTCGCTGCGCGAGCGCCTGAAGACGAGCGCGGCGACGCGCGAGGTGCCGGCCGGCAGTTCGGCGGGCGCAGTCTGGTCGGCGCTCTGCGCCGACCATCCGGAGCTCGAACCGATGAGCGCCTCGGTCTCGTTCGCGGTCAACCGCGAGTACGTCGGGCGCGAGCACGTCCTCGCCGACGGCGACGAGCTGGCGCTGATCCCTCCCGTCAGCGGCGGGGCGCCGGTGGACGATCCGCTGTTTCGCATTGTCTCGGATCCGATCGACGCCGCTGCGGTCACCGCCGCGGTCGCCGATCCGGCCACCGGCGCGACCTGTACGTTCATCGGCACGACGCGCGACCACAACGACGGCCGCCAGGTCACCACGCTCGAATACGAGGCCTATCCGGAGATGGCGCTGGCCGAGATGCGCAAGATCGGCGACGAAGCACGCCGGCGCTGGCCGGTGGCCAAGGTCGCCATCGTGCATCGCATCGGCGTCGTGCCGATCGGTGAGGCCAGCGTCGTCATCGCCGTCTCCTCCGCGCACCGCGTTGCCGCCTTCGACGCCTGCCACTTCGCCATCGACCGCCTGAAGGAGGTCGTGCCGATCTGGAAGAAGGAGCACTTCGACGGCGGCGAGGTGTGGATCGGGAGTCAGACGGGGAAGCGATACACTGGCGGCAAGCCGGGCTGAATCAGGCTGCTAGGCTGCTACGCTGTCAGGGGTTCTGAGGTTTAGCTCGAGGTGCTTCTGCCTTCCCCTAGCAGCGTAACAGAATAGCAGCCTAACAGCCTTCCGGAGATCTCATGCGCGCAATGCTGGTCGAGGACTGGTGCGATCCCAAGGACATGGTCTTCAAGGAGCTGCCCGACCCGCAGCCGGGGGCGGGGCAGGTGGCGATCGAGGTCAAGGCGATCGGCTGCAACTTCTTCGACATCCTGATCGCGCAGGGGAAGTACCAGGTGAAGCCGCCGCGGCCGTTCTCGCCCGGCGGTGAGGTGGCGGGGGTGATCGCTGCGGTCGGCGACGGGGTGCGCGATCTTGCCGTCGGCGATCGCGTCTTCGCCATGCTCGGCTACGGCGGCTTCGCCAGCCGCTGCCTGGCGCCGGCGGCGACGACGGTGCGGATGCCGGACGGCATGTCGTTCGAGCACGGCGCGGCGTTCGGCGTCGTCTACCAGACCTCGTACTTCGGCCTCGTCTACCGCGCCGGGCTGCAACCGGGGGAGACGCTGCTGGTGCATGCCGCCGCCGGCGGCGTCGGCCTGGCGGCGGTGCAGATCGGCCGGGCGCTCGGCGCGCGCGTGCTGGCCACCGCCGGCTCGCCGGGCAAATGCGAGGTCGCGCTGGCGCACGGCGCCGAGGCGGCGTGGGACTATTCCAGCCCCGACTGGGTCGAGGCGGTGAAGGACGCCACCGGCGGTCGCGGCGCCGACGTGATCTACGATCCGGTCGGTGGCGAGATCGCCGACCTGTCGCTCAAGTGCATCGCCTTCGGCGGCCGCTTCCTGGTCATCGGCTTCGCCTCCGGCACCATCCCCAGCGTCCAGCTCAACCGCGTGCTGCTGAAGAACATCGCGATCGTCGGCCTGCACTGGGGCGCCTACCGCCAGCACGACCCGGCCAGGATCCCGCAGGCGATGCGCGAGCTGTTCGCGCTCTACGAGCAGGGCAAGGTCACGCCGCTGGTCTCCTCGCAGTACCCGCTGCCGCGCGCCGCCGACGCGCTGGAGGAGATCGCCTCGCGACGCAGTGTCGGGAAGGTGCTGTTGATTCCGTGAAGGCGCCCTACTTCTGGCAGTCCACCACCTGCCCCGCCGCGTTGGTGCACGTCCCGGTGTGGGTGACGCCGCTGCCCTGGTCGTAGGTGGTGTTGCCCTCGTAGGTGGCGCCGGAGTTGGCCTGCGCGCTGGTGTCGCGCGAGCCGCTGGCGGTGCCGTCGGCGTTCTTCTGCATGGAGCCGGAGCTGCTGGCGCTGCCGTTGGCGCCGCTCACCGCGCCGCCGCTCTGGTGCTGCACGCTGCCGTCGGCGGAGCGGGTGAAACCGCCGGCGCGCGCGCCCATGGCGCCGTTCGGGCCCCTGACGGCCTGCGCGCTGCCGCCGGCGGCGTTGCCGCTGCCGTCCGTGGTATAGGCGCGCCCGCCCATCATGCCGCCGCCGTCCGGGCCCTTGATGGCGTGCGCCGCACTGCCGGTCGTACCGCCGGCGGCGTTCGGCCGCACCACCTTGCGGCTGGCCATGCCCTGCGCCCAGAGTTGCGACGCGCCGAGCACCAACACGGTTGCGAGGATCAATCCGTCGGTCACCTGCCTGCGCATGTGCGTCCCTCCTTTTGCGGCGGCGATGTGCCGCAGGCTGGGGGCATGGCAAAGCGCGGGCCAGCCGCGCGGCGCCGCGCACCGCGCAGATGCCGTGCATTCGTACCGACAGTAGGCGGACGATCGGCGCCGAAGCGGGGCAAACTGCTACCGGTGAGCCGGTGCGCCAGTGCGCCAGTGCGCCGGTGAGCCAGTGAACCGGTGAATGTATCCGTGTAGCCCGGAACAAGGACCACAGCGTCTCCGAGTTGCGCCACACCGATGTCGTCGGCGGGCTCATCGGCGCACTGGCTCACCGGCGCACCGGCGCACCGGCGCACCGGCGCACCAGCCCCCAGTGGTGCCCGCGCGCCATCTGTGCTTCGACTGGCCGCCCGCATGTCCGCATTCCGCTCGGCCCGACACAATCCGTGGTGGATCCCGCCGATCCTCGGCGGCGTGCCGGAGGTCGAGCCGCGGCTGATCTCGCTGCTCGGCCTGGTGTCGCTGGCGCTGTTCTTCGAGCAGTACGACAACTCGATGCTGACCGCGGCGCTCAAGCACATCGCCGCCGACCTCGAGATGCCGGAGCAGTCGCTCGGCCTGTTCCTGGCGACCATCCGCCTCGGCGCCCTGCCCGCCTTTCTGGTGGTGCCGTTCGCCGACCGCATTGGCCGCCGCCGCATCTTCCTGCTCTCGGTGCTGCTCTACAGCCTCGGCACGGTCGCCACCGCCTTCACCATGACGCCGGCGCAGTTCGTCGCCGCGCAGACGCTCAGCCGCACCTTCATGCTCACCGCCTCGTCGGTCGCCTTCGTCATCGTCACCGAGGAATTCCCGGCGCTGCACCGCGGCTGGGCGATCGGCATGCTCGGCGCGCTGGCGTCGGTCGGCAATGGCCTCGGCGCGGTGCTGTTCGCGGTCATCGACCGCCTGCCCTACGGCTGGCGCTCGATGTACGCCATCGGGCTGGCGCCGCTGCTGCTGCTGCCGCTGCTGCGCGGGCGGATCAGCGAGACGCGCCGCTTCCGCGAGCGCCGCGCCGCCGAGGTGGCGGCGCACGCCGACGCGCGCGGCCTCGGCGCCTGGCTGCAACCGATCGTGCGGCTGGCGCGCATCTACCCGGGCCGCGCGCTGGGCATCGCCGTGGTCGGGGGCCTGATGGCGGTGGGCGAGTCGGCGGTGTTCCAGTTCACCAGCTACTTCGTGCAGAACGTGCACGGCTGGTCGCCGGCCGAGTTCTCGCTGATGTTCATCGTCGGCGGCGGCGTCGGGATCATCGGCAACGTCGTCGCCGGGCGGCTCGGCGACCGCATCGGCCGGCGCACCATCGGCGTCGTCTTCCTCGCCCTCTTCCCGCTCTTCGCCTGGATCTTCTATCACGGACCGGGATGGTCGCTGCCGTTCGCCTGGACGCTGTTCGTCTTCTGCAACGTCGCCGGCGGCGTGATCGTGCGCGCCTTCTCGACCGAGCTGTTCCCGACCTCGTACCGCGGCACCTCGGCCGCCTGGCTGTCGCTGGTCCAGTCGCTCGGCTGGGCGGCCGGCCTGGCGCTGGTCTCCCTCGGGGTGTCGCTCGGCAGCGACATCGCGCGCGCCACCAGCCTGATCGCGCTGGTGGTGCTGGTCGCCGCCCTCGCCCTGCTCACCCTGCCGGAGACCTTCCGCCAGGAGCTCGAAGCGATCAGCCACGATGACGACGAAGCGACGCTCGCCGCCTCCATCCGCCCCGACGCCGCCGCGCGCTGACGCCGCCACGGCGCGCCTGCGCTTCGTGCGCGACGCGCTCGGCCGCGAGCTGCGCGTGCTGCCTGGCCGGCCGATTCCGCTCGGCGTCATCGAGACGCGGCGCGGCCTCAACTTTGCGGTCTTCTCCGCCCACGCCACCAGCATGGCGCTGGTGCTGTTCGCGCCGCGGCGCGACGCGCCGGTGCTGGAGCTGCCGCTCGACAGCGACGTGCACCGCACCGGACACGTCTGGCACGTCGAGCTCGGCGGCCTCGACGGCGGCACGCGCTACGGTTGGCGCGCGGCGCGGTCGAACCAGCCGCCCGAGCCGATCCACCGCTTCGAACCCGACACCGTGCTGATCGACCCCTACGCCACCGCGCTCACCGGCGGCAGCCGCTGGGCGGAGACGCCGCCGCGCGAGGGCGAGCAGGGCCCCAGCCGCTACCCGCGTCGCCGCTCGCTCTACGTCAGCCGTGAGTTCGACTGGGACGGCACCGCGCCGCCGCACATTCCGCTCAGCGACAAGGTGATCTACGAGCTGCACGTGCGCGGCTTCACCCGCCACCCGTCCTCCGCCGTCGCGCATCCCGGCACCTACCTCGGCCTGATCGAGAAGATCCCCTACCTGCTCGAGCTCGGCGTCACCACCGTCGAGCTGCTGCCGGTGTACGAGTTCAACGAGCTGGAGAACCAGCACGTCGACCCGCTCACCGGCGGGCGCCTGGTCAACTTCTGGGGCTACAGCCCGATCAACTTCTTCGCCCCCAAGGCGGCGTACGCGGCCGACGGCTACGACGGTGCCCAGGTGGCGGAGTTCCGCACCATGGTGCGCGAGTTCCATCGCGCCGGCCTGGAGGTGTTCCTCGACGTCGTCTTCAACCACACCGGCGAGGGCGCGCTGCCGCCCGGCGCGCCGGCACTGTCGTGGCGTGGCCTCGACAATGCGACCTACTACATCGTCGATCCGCAGACCGGCGCCTACCGCGACTACTCCGGCTGCGGCAACACGCTCAACTGCAACCATCCGGTGGTGCGCAACCTGATCCTCGACGCGCTGCGCTACTGGGTGGCGGAGATGCACATCGACGGCTTCCGCTTCGATCTCGCCTCGATCCTCAACCGCGGCCGCGACGGCGAGGTGCTGCCCAACCCGCCGGTGCTGGAGCGCATCGCCTACGATCCGGTGATCGCCGACGCGACGCTGATCGCCGAGGCCTGGGACGCCGCCGGCCTCTACCAGGTCGGCCGCTTCCCGGCCTGGCAGCGCTGGGCGGAATGGAACGGGCCGTTTCGCGACGACGTGCGCCGCTTCGTGCGCGGCGACGGCGGCTGGACCGCCGCGCTGGCCTCGCGCCTGGCCGGCAGCTCCGACCTCTTCGCCCATTCCGGCCGCACGCCGGCGCACTCGATCAACTTCGTCACCGCGCACGACGGCTTCACGCTCGCCGACCTGGTCGCCTACGACCGCAAGCACAACCGCGCCAACGGCGAGGACGAGCGCGACGGCACCGACCACGACCTGAGCTGGAACTGCGGCGTCGAGGGCGCCAGCGACGATCCCGCCGTGCGCCGCCTGCGCGCGCAGCAGATGCGCAACCACCTGACCCTGCTGCTCTGCGCGCAGGGCACGCCGATGCTGCTCGCCGGCGACGAGCTCGGCCGCAGCCAGGCCGGCAACAACAACGCCTACTGCCAGGACAACGAGACGTCGTGGCTCGACTGGCGGCTCGGCGAGACCAACGCCGACCTGTTGCGCTTCACCCGCACGCTGATCGCCTTCCGCCGCGCCCACCCGGTGCTGCGGCTGCGCGACTATCTCACCGGCGTGGCCAGCGGTCCGCACGGCCGACCCGACGTGATGTGGCACGGCGTGCAGCTCGACGCGATCGACTTCGGCCCCGAATCGCGCGCCCTCGCCATGCACCTCGCCGGCGAGCACGCGACGCCGGCCGACGACGACATCTACCTGGCCGCCAACGCCTGGCGCGAGGACCTGGTCTTCACGCTGCCGACGCCGCAACCCGGGACGCGCTGGTATCGCGTCGTCGACACCGCCGCCGCGTCACCCGACGACATCGCCCCGCCCGGCCACGAGGCGCCGGTGCCGGACCAGGCGCGCCTGAGCGTGCGGGCGCACAGCGTCGTGGTGTTGCGCTCGGGACGGTAGGCGCCGAGGGGAATCACGCGGCGCGTAGGTTGCGCCGGAAGGTGAGCAGCAACTGATACGCCCGCGGCGCCTCTTCCATCGCGCAGCGGCGCGGGTTCGAGAAGAAATCGCTGAAACCGTCCGGCCGCGCGCCCGCCGCCGGCTCGGCAAACCCCATCGTCCATTCGGGGAAGTGGCGCTGCGCCAGTTCGCCGCGCGCCGCGATCAGCAGCCCGCGGTGGCGCGGGTCGCGCGCAATGCGCTCCAGCAGCGCGTCGACGGCGGCGCGCGGCCCCTCGAGCAACTGCACGACGTTGCCGTCCCAGTAGAGGAGCATGCCGGTCACCCCGAGGCGGGCGTTGTTGCGGCGCGACACGGCGAGGATGTCGTCGATCTCGGCAGACGACAACAGGTGGGTCGAAGAGCTGAAGTAGACGACGTAGACGAGGTCCTGGGTCGTTCGGGGCTCCATGCCGCCCCGCAAACCAAGTTTCGTGCCGCGCGCCCGAGCCGGTCGCGGCAAGCACGCCCTGCCGCGCCGGCCGCCACCCGCATGCCGCATAGTCAACGGCATCCACGTACGCGACGCGCGACCGAGCGCCTGGTAGCGAGCACGGGCGGGCCACTTGGCGCGCCCGCGTTTGCGATCAGGCGGGTCCTCGCCGACACAGGCGGGCCACGGCCCGCCCTACGAGCCGCCGAGCGCCTGGCGCACCGCCGCGTGCGCGGCCTTCGGCTGCAGCGCGGCGTCGAGCAGCAGCGGTTGGTGCGGCGCGAACAGGTCGAAGGGCGGGAAGCGGTCGAGCCAGGAGTGCGCGTCGTCGATTCCCCATACGGTGATCGCGTCGCACCCCGCCACGGCGCGACAGGCCGCGGTGAGGTCGCGGTAGGCGGCGGCCTGGCGCCCCAGCGGGTCGGGATCGCCGGGAAAGCTCTTCAGGCTGACGTCCACCTCGGTGAGCTCGACGCGCACGCCGAGGGCGGTGAACAGCCGCAGCAAGCGCTCCCACTCGGCGCGCGACGGCGGCGGATTGAAGCCGAAGAAGTGCGCCTGCAGACCGACGACGTGCAGCGGTACGCCGGCCTCACGCAGCCCGCGCACCAGCGCCGCCAGCCCCTGCGCCTTGGCGTCGTCGGCGGAGTAGGTGAAGAGGAACTCGTTGAGGCACAGCGCGGCGTCGGGATCGAGCTGGTGCGCCAGCTGGAAGGCCTCGGCGATGTATGCGGGTCCGAGGGTGCGCAGAAACAGGTTGGCGTCGAGCCCGCCGCTGCCGACTTCCAGCGGTTCGTTGACCACGTCCCAGATGGCGACGCGGCCGCGGTAGCGCGGCAGCACGGTGCTGAAGTGCTGCGCGATCAGCGCGCGCAGCTCGGCGGCCGGATCGGTCGCCGCGGCAACCTGGGCGGCGAGGTCGGAGGGCTGCTGGTCGCGCCAGAGCAGCGTGTGGCCGCGCAGGCGGACGCCGCGCGCCGCGGCGAAGTCTGCCACCGCGTCGGCGGCGGTGAAGTCATAGGCGCCGACGCGCGGCGCCAGCGACCCCCACTTCATCGCGTTCTCGGCGGTCACCGAGTTGAAGTCGCGGCCGATCGCCGCCTGCTCGGCAGCGCGCTGCGGGTCGGCGATCGCGGCGCCGAGCCAGAAGCCGGCCTGCGCAGCGGTCTCGGCAAGCGTGCAGTCGGAGCTGCCGCAGTCGCGGACGGTGGCGGTCGCGCTGGCGGTCGGCGTCGGTGTTGCAGTGGGCGTGTCCGACGGCCGTGCCGTCGCGGTGCCGGTGTGCGTCGCCGGCGGCAGCGTCGCGGTCGGGGTGAGGGTCGCCGTCGCGGTGGACACCGACGTCGCGGTCGCGGTCGGCGCGACCACCGGCCGATCGTCGCCGCCGCATCCAGCGGCGGCGACGATCAGCAGCCAAATGAGCGGGCGCGGTCCCGGCATCAGGCGCGGCGACGGCGCGCCAGCAGGACGGCGACGAACGCCAGCGGCCACCAGGCCGGACCGGCATCCGCCGTCGAGCCGACGTTGCAGCCATCGTCGGTCGGACGCTTCGTCGTCGCGGTGCGTGTCGGTACCGCCGTCCCCGTCGCGGTAGCCGTCGGCGTGCTCGGCTCGGTGTGAATCGGCGTCAGCGTGACGGTTGCGGTCGGCGTCGGGCTGGCGGTGATGGTGTTGGTGGCCCGATCGGTCGCGGTCGGCGTCGCGGTCGCGGTGGCCTCGGCGGTGTCGGTGGCACGCGCGGTCGCCGTCGCGGTGAAGGTCGCGGCGTCGGTCGGCGCCTGCGTCGGCGTCGCGGTCGGCGTGTGGGTGACAGTCGCCTGCGCGGTGCCGGTGGGAACGGCGGTCGCGGTCGGCGTCGCCGCCTCGCCCGGGAAGGTGATCGGGCCGAAGCTGGTCAGCGGGCTGCGGTTGCCGGCCTCGTCGCTGGCGACGAAGGCGAAGTAGAGCGTGCGGCCGGCGAACGGACCGCTGAGTTGCATCTCGCCGTGCTGGCGGCGGCCGGTGCCGCTGGCGGCGACGGTCGGCACCGGCGCGGCGGCGGCGTAGCTGGCGTCGGCAGTGATCGGCGTCTCCGCGTAGCGCACCGGCGGGCGCAGCGGCGCGGCGCGACCGCAGAACAGGTCGTCGCCGGGGATCGGCATGTCGAGGATGACGTCGCTACTCGACACGCCGACGATCGTGATGTCCTCGGCCCGCACCCCGGCGGGCGGACGCGCGTCGGTGGCGTCGTTGCCGCTGCCCCATTCATCGTGATGCCAACGCCGCCAGGGGATGAAGCCGCACTCGGCGCCGCTGGTGCGCCAGACGAACAGCGAGCCCTCGCGGGTCACGCCGACGACCTCCAGGTGCCCGTCGCCGTCGACGTCGCCGACCGCCGGTGACTGCACCATCCAGCCGTGCGTGAACTTCGGCCAGCCGGGCGCCTCGACGCCGTCGCTGTCGACCGCGTGCAGGTCGTACACGCCGCTGCCCTGGATCGCCTCCGGCCTGCCGTCGGCGTCGATGTCGGCCACCGCCGGACCGGCGAGGAACTGCAGGTCGTTCATCACGCGCGGGAAGGCGCGCAACAGTTGCCGGTCGTCGGCGCTGCCGTCCGGTTTGGCGATGCGCCAGGCACCGAGCTGATTGTCGGCCGGCAGCTGTCGCGCCGGCAGTTGGTTGTCGATCAGCTTGCCGAGCCCGGCGGCGGGCGCGACCACCTGGTAGCCGGCGTCGCGGCCGGCGAACTCGGTGAGCACCAGCGCACCGAGGCCGCCGAAGGTCGGCGTGTCGGTCGAGTTGCTGCCGGCGCCGAGCGTCTCGCTGGCGAGGGTGCGGTCCTGACCGCCCGGATGGCGGCCGAAGAAGCCGACGCCGTCGTGGTCGAAGACGTAGATCGGCCCGATCGCCGACATGGTGGCGATCTCCAGCGTGCCGTCGCGATCGACGTCGGCGAGCGCCGGCGGTCCGTTGCTGCCGGTGCCGACGGTGGGCAGCAGCTCGGTGGTGAGCAGTGCGGTCTTCACCGGCCAGCCGGGCACGAAGGCGTCCGGGTTCCAGCCGCGCGTCAAGCCCGAGTCGCCGTGCGCGACGCCGTCGTGGTGCAGCGCGTAGACGCGCGTGTTGCCGCTGTCGAGCACGCCGGCGAGCTGGAAGAGCTGGATGATGACGTTCTCGAACACCGCGTTGGGCGGTTCGACGTACTCCTCGTTCACCGCCGCGACCACTTCGAGATCGCCGTCGCCGTCGAGATCGCCGAGCGACGGCGGCACGATGATCTTGCTGCCGAGCCGCGCGCCCGAGCCGGCGACCAGCGTCACCTCGTTGGTGATCGGATCGACCGCGGCGACCTTGGCCGGGTCCTTGAGCAGCACCGGCCAGCCGTTCACCGCCGTGCCGTCGGCGTGCCAGGCGTAGAGGTGGCGGTCGAAGGCGCCGGCGACGATCTCCAGCGAGCCGTCGGCGGAGCGGTCGAGGTTGCCGAGCGCGACGCCGCCGAGCAGCGCGCGGCCGAGTCGATTGTCCTCGCTGTGGCGGTTGGTGCGGTCCGGCACCTGCCCTTCAGGGGTGCCGAGGTCGCGCTCGGAACGGAAGGCGAACGAGTACTCGGGCAGCGTGCGCTGCGGGAAGCCGGCGCGGCGGGTGCCGTCGTGCTGCCAGGCGTAGACGCGGCCCTGCAGGTCGGTGGCGACGACCTCGAGGCGGCCGTCGCGGTCGAGGTCGCCGACCGACGGCGCGCCGAGCACCGAGCTGTGCACCGGCGTCGCGATGGCGCCGGAGGTGAAGGCGGTCGCCTCGCTGTGCGTCTCCAGTGGATCGGTCATTACCGGCCAGCCGGGCAGCTCGCTGGCGTCGGCGCGGAAGGCGTGCACGAAGCCGTTCGAGTCGCCGAGGATGATCTCCTCGATGCCGTCGTTGTCGAGGTCGGCGGTCACCGGCGCCGAGGCGCCGTCGCCGCCGAGCGCATGTGGGAAGGCGG
>JANRJF010000436.1:0-10741 GCA_033764095.1 Deltaproteobacteria bacterium
GTCAGCGGCAGCGAGCTGCCGCCACAGCCGAGCGCGACGCGCGCCGGCAGGCGGGGGTCGAAGGGCACGGCGAAGTCGAGCCGGATCCAGCTGGCGGGCGAGACGCCCTCGGCACCGCCGGCGGGTTCGCTGCCGGCGAGCTGCGGCAGCTCCAACGGCCCCTCGCACATCGTCAGCGCCTGGCCGACGGCGCGAATCAGGTCGCTGACGCACACCGGCGCGATGTCACAGGGCGGAAAGGCGGGACACGCCTCCGGCGGCTGCACGCCGAGCCCGATGGCGACGCCGGTGACCACCTCGTTGGCGCCGATCGTGCCGCGGCCGTCGCAGTCGCCGCCGCACGGCGCGCGCCGCGGCGCGGCGAAGAGCAGCAGCAGCGACACAGCGATCACGCCGACCGCAGGGCGCGGCGGAGCCGCGCCCTCCGCATCTGCGGATCGTCCGGGGTCGCGCAGCTGCCTCATGCCGCGGTCACGTCGGCGAGCAGGTACTCGAGGTCGTCGCGCGTCAGGGCGCGGGCGAAACCGCCTTCGCCGAGCACGTCGCGCACCAGCGTCGCCTTGCGCTGCTGCAGCTCCCAGATGCGCTCCTCGATCGTGCCGCGCGCCAGCATGCGGTAGGCGATCACCGTGCGGTCCTGGCCGATGCGATGCGTGCGGTCGATCGCCTGCGCCTCGACGGCGGGGTTCCACCACGGATCGAAGAGGACGACGTAGGACGCCGCGGTGAGGTTGAGACCGGTGCCGCCGGCCTTCAGCGAGACGAGGAAGACCGACGGATCGGGATCTTCCTGGAACGCCGCCACCACCTTTTCGCGCTTGGTGGTCGAACCGGTGAGCGTGTGGAAGCGGATGCCGCGCCCCTTGAGCGCCGCCTGCAGCAGCTTGATGCACTGCACGAACTGCGAGAAGACGAGCACCTTGTGGCCCTCGTCGAGCAGCGGCTCGAGCAGCTCGAAGAGGCCGTCGAACTTGCCCGAGCCGAGGTCGGGCCGGCCGCCGGCGAGCGCCGGGTGGCAGCAGATCTGGCGCAGGCGGGTGAGCGCGGCGAGGATGTTCAGCCGCTCGCGGTTGATGCCGTCCGGTGCCGTCCCCGCCTGGCGCAGCAGCGTGCGCGTGCGGCCGAGCTCGGCGAGGTAGAGCTGGCGCTGCTCGGCGGTCAGCTCGCAGTCGCGCCGCTCCTCGATGCGCGGCGGCAGCTCCGGGGCGACGGCGCGCTTGGTGCGGCGCAGCAGCACCGGGCGCAGCTTGGCGGAGAGCAGCGCGCGCAGGTGCGGCGGCGCGTCGGCGCGGTCGATGGTGCGCACGAACGAGCCGCGCGTCCCCAGGTAGCCGGGGTTGACGAACTGCATGATGCTCCACAGGTCGAGGGCGCGGTTCTCCAGCGGCGTGCCGGTGAGCGCCAGGCGATGCCGCGCCTGCAGCTCCAGCGCGGTCTTCGACACCGCCGCGTCGGGATTCTTGATGAACTGCGCCTCGTCGAGGATCGCCGCGCCGAGCGTCACCTCGCGCCAGTCGTCGGCGTCGCGGCGCAGCAGCGCGTAGGTGGTGATGATCAGGTCGTGATTGGGGATCTCCTCGCGCAACGCGTGGCGCTCCTTGCCGCTGGTGAGCAGCAGCAGGCGCAGGTCGGGCGCGAAGCGCGCCGCCTCGCGCGCCCAGTTGTGCACCACCGAGGCCGGGCAGACGACCAGCGCCGGCCCCGCCTCCGGCGCCTGGCGGCGCAGGTGCAGCAGCCAGGCGAGCGCCTGCACGGTCTTGCCGAGGCCCATGTCGTCGGCGAGCACCGCGCCGAGCCCCATCGCGGCGGTGTAGGCGAGGAAGTCGAGGCCCTGCTTCTGATACGGCCGCAGCGTCGCGGTGAGCGCGCCGGGCAGCTCGACCGGCGGGATGCCGGTGAAGGCGGCGATGCGCTCGCGCAGCGCCTCCAGTGCCGCCAGCGTCTCGGGATCGACGCCGAGCTGGGCGAGGTGCGCGAGGCCGTCGGCCGAGGCGCCGGCGAGCTGCCAGACGCCGAGACGCTGCTCGCCGGCGTCGAGCGCGATGCCGAGGTCGGCGAGCAGCTCCGCCGCCTCGTCGTGCTCCTCGACCAGGTCGCGCCGCACCCAACCGGCGTCGAGCTTGACGAAGCGCCCGCTGGCGGCGCGCAGCGCGGCGAGATCGGCCTCGCTGAGCTTGAGGCCCTCCGCCTCCCAGGCGGCGGAGACGGTGAGCCAGTCGACCCCGCTGGCGCGCACGCGCAGCTTCGGGCCGGCGGCGCGCGCCGCGCCGAACAGGCGGCGCAGACCGTCGGTGCCGTAGAACGCGACGCCCGCCGGCCGCTCCTCCCAGGCCTCGGCGAGCGTCTCCAGCGCGCGTTTGCCGGCGCGCATCCACCAGCCGCCGACGCGCGTGTCGTCCTCGCGCCCGGCGCGCACCGCGTCGGCGAGCGGCAGGCGCCGCAACCACGCCATGACCGGCTCCACCGCGGCGGGATCGGGGAGCTCCAACCAGGGGTCGGCGACTTCACCACTCGAGCCCGAGCCTGAGCCCGAGCCCGTCTCGGTTTGTGCGGGCTCGGGCGCGGGCTGAGGCTCGGGCTCGTTGGTGGTCAGTTCCGCGAATCCCGCGGCGCGCATCTTCTGCGCATCGATCCGCACCCAGCCGCGGCCGGGCAGGAGCTCGAACAGCGGCGCGTCGTCGCCGGCCGGCGCGCCGGGGTTCCAGGGGACGCGGCCGGCGCGGGCGAAGGCGCGCACCATCAGCCAGTCGTCGGAGCGCAGGTCGAGTGCCACCGACGGCGCGACGGCGTGCGTGCGGGTGTGGGCGCGCAGCGTCGTGCGCAGGTGCGGGAACGCCTCGGCCAGCGCGCCGACCAGCTCGACGCGCTCGCTGCGCGGGACGCGCAGCGGCCCCTGGGCGAGGAAGCGCTCGCGCAGCTGCGCCGGCGGCTCGTCGCCGACCATGTTCACCTCGCCGTCGGCGATCACCAGGCTGCCGTAACGGCCGGCGAGGCCGGTCGGCCCGCCGATGTAGAGCACCTCGTCGAGCCGCCGTTCGACGCCGTTCGGCCAACGCAGGCGCAGCTCCAGATCGAGCTCGCCGTCGCGCGTCACGCAGGTCGGCACCAGCAGCGCCGCCTGGGTCGAGACGCGCACCGGCGACCCCGGCGCGATGCCGGCGCGCGCCGCCAGCTCGGGGTCGAGGCCGCCCGCCCAGTAGGCGATGCCGGCGTCGGCGGCGCGCTCGAGCAGTGCGATGCGCTGCGGCACCGCCAGCGCGGTGGTGTTCCAGTCGCTGGTCGCCGACTGCGCCGCGTCGGCCAGCCAGCTCAGCACGCTCGCCTGCTCGGGCGGGAACAGGCTCGGATCGCGCAGGCTCTCGGTGCGCAGGCCGTGCACCTGGGCGATGGTGCGCGGCGCGTCGTGCAGGCGCGGGGTCGAGAGGCGCACCTCGAAGACCAGCAGCGGCTCCGCCCCGCCGGGGATCAGGTCGAAGACCAGGCGCAGGCGGCGCGGCGGCAGCTCGCTGCGCCGGCGCGCCCAGTCGAGCAGCGCCGAGGCGGTGGCGGCGCGCTCGCGATCGCGGAAGCGGTCGGCGACGTCGCCGCGGCGGCGGAAGAGCTCGAGCGGCTCCGGCACCCAGCCGCCGGTCTCGGCGGCGATCGCCTCGGCCAGCCGCCAGCAGCGCACGTCCGGGTCGGGCTCGCGCAGGATCTGCTCGAGCGGCGGACCGTAGGGCGAGAGGCGCGCGTCGGGCGCGCCGACCAGCAGGTCGTCGAGCGCCGCCTGGCGCTCCCACATCGCCTTCGACTCGCGCAGCAGCTGCATCGGGTCCTGCGGCGCCGCCGCCTCGCCGCCCTCCAGCACCACGTTCGCCACCGCCACCGCGTGCTTGCAGGCACCACCGAGCGGGCAGGAGCACTGGTTGGTCCAGTGGCCGCCGCCGTTCCAGCGCCAGACGGTGGTGTACGGCGTGGTGCCGTGCACCACCGCGGCGATGCGCTGCGGCTCGACCTGCAGGTCGCCGACCCGACCGTCGGCCGCGTAGGCGAGACCGCGCTCCTGCACGCCGCGCGGCAGACGGGCGACCACGTCCTCCAGCGCGTCGAGCTGCTCTGGCAACAAATCCACCGACAAGCAGCCCAGCGTCGCACAGCCGCTCGGAATGAACAATACGGTTGTGCCCTACGGGTCGATATGCGGCTTGCGGCCCCCGGCAGTCGCCGCGCCGCCGGCGCCGCTCAGCGGTTGACCAGCTGCTCGCTCACCGCCCACAGCCGCGCCGCGGCGGCGTCATCGCGGGCCGCCGCCGACGGCGTCTTCTCCTTGCAGCGGGCGAAATAGCGACCGCTGACCCCTTCCACCGCGGGCGCGGTGGCAAGGTAGAGCGAGGTGGCGGCGCCGTCGTCGGGCGAGCGGAAGAACAGGCCGAGCAGCCGGATCAGGCCGCGCGCCCAGCGGCCGTTGTTGGTCCCCAGCCCGGTCGCCACCGCGCCCGGATGCAGGCAGTTGACGGTGACGCCACTGCCCGCCAGGCGGCGGGCGAGCTCGCTGGTGAACAGGATGTTGGCCAGCTTCGACTGGCCGTAGACGCGCATGGTGCGGTAGCGGCGCTGGTTCTGCAGGTCGTCGAAATCGAGCGGCGCGAACTTGTGCGCCTCGGAGCTGACGTTGACGATGCGCGCCGGCGCGCTCGCCTGCAGGCGCTCGAGCAGCAGCGCGGTGAGCAGGAAGTACGCCAGGTGGTTGACCGCGAAGGTGGTCTCCAGCCCGTCGGCGGTGAGCGTCCGCTCCAGATTCACGACGCCGGCGTTGTTGACCAGCACATGCAGCGGTCGCCCGCTGGCCAGAAACTCCGCCGCCGCGCGCCGCACCTCCGCCTGCACCGAGAGATCCGCGACGATCAACCCGACGTCTGCCGCCCCCGCCGCGCGCAACTCGGCGAGCAGCGCCTCGCCCTTGCCGCGGTCGCGGCACAGCACCACCACCACCGCCCCCAGCCGCGCCAACCCGAGCGCCGTCGCGCGCCCGATGCCGGAGGTCGCGCCGGTGATGAGAACGGTCTTACCCTGCATTCGGAATACCAGAATCAACTGCGTGACCAGTGACCGGTGACCGGTGACCGGTAGAGAAGCTGATCATTGGAGTCCCCACGGCCCGGACCAGGTTTCTTCTTCAGACCCAAACATCTCCGCGTCCTTCACCACCGGTCACCGGTCACTGGTCACCGGTCACGCTTCTCCGCCAGCTCCCGCATCTCCGGCACGTGCTCACCGCTCAGCCACGCCTCCAGCATCGCGTTGACGATCTCCGGTTGCTCCTGCTGCACCCAGTGCGAGACGCCGGGCAGGTAGCGCAGCGTCAGGTTCGGCACCCAGCCCTCGGTGCCGTAGGTGGTCTCCTTGCAGAGCGCGACGTCCTCTTCGCCCCAGAGCATCAGCGTCGGCGTCTCGATGCGGCCGTAGCCGAGCCCGCGCTGGCGCTTGCCGCCGCCGCCGCGCGCGTAGGCGCGATAGTAGTTGAGCATCGCGGTCAGTCCGCCGGGGCGCGCGGCGTTGTCGCGGTAGACCTGCAGCACATCGTCCGTGAAGCGCGTCTTGTCGATCGCCGAGCCGCGAAAGGCCTCGCGGATGGCGGCGTAGTCGCGCGCCCGCATCAGCGCCTCGGGCAGGCGCGGCAGCTGGAAGAAGACGGCGTACCAGGAGCGCTTGAGCTGCTTCCAGGTGCGCAGCTCGCGATCGAACGGCGCCGGGTGCGGCACGTTCATGATCACCAGGCGCGCCAGCGGGCGGATCCGGCGGATGGCGAACCACCAGGCGATGATCGCGCCCCAGTCGTGCGCGATCAGCACCGTCTCGCGCGCGCCGGCCGCGTCGATCAGGCCGGCGACGTCGTCCAGCAACGCCTCGATCTGGTACTCGCGCCAGCCCGCCGGCCGGTCGCTGTCGCCGTAGCCGCGCAGGTCGGGCGCCCAGGCGCGGTAGCCGAGCCGCGCCAGCACCGGCAGCTGCGCGCGCCACGAGTACCAGCACTCCGGAAAGCCGTGCAGGCACAGCGCCAGGCGATCGCCGCCGCCGCACTCGGCGACATGGAAGCGCAGCCGGTTGGCGGTGACCGTGTGGTGCGTGATGGCCTGATCGGCCACGCCGGCAAGCGGCGCCGACACTACGGCGCGCCCTGCGCCGCCGGCGCCGGCACCGGGTTCGGCGCCACGGCGCTCTTGGTGAGCAGGACCTTCCAGGCCAGCCAGGCGACCAGCATGACGGCGACGGCGACGATGATCATCGTTCGGTTACGCTGCATGGCGGCTCTTGTACGGGACCCGCGCCGCGCCGCGCAATCGATCGCCGCCGGAGCTAGCATGATGGCGCTGCAATCCACGAATGCCGTGATCTGATAAAAAGAATTCACCACAGAGGCACAGAGTGCACAGAGGAGAACGGGGCCGGGCGAGATCAGGCACGTGGTTCCCGAACCCCATTGCTGATGGCCCTGAAGGGATCGCCCGCGCGCGGCGCTGCGGCAGTCCTCTCTGGGACTCTGTGCCTCTGTGGTGAGTTCTTTGGGTCAGATCAGGGCTGACATGGCTACGCGACGGCGCGGCTGAGCTCGTCGACCGCGCGCGCGATCGATTCGTCCAGCGCGCGCTCCCAGCTGCGCACGTCGGCGGTGTTGCCGGCGCTGGGGAAGAGCAGGCCGCGCGACGAGCTGACCACGCCGCCTTCCAATCGTCCGTCGCGCCGCACGAAGCCGCGCACCGCGTCGCGCGCCGTGCCGCCCTGCGCGCCGTAGCCGGGCACCAGGAAGAGCGCCGCCGGCAGCGCCGCGCGCAGGCGCTCGTGCTCGGCGGGATGGGTGGCGCCGACGACCAGGCCGAGCGACGACCAGCCGCTCGCGCCGCGCAGCGCCGCGCACGGCTCGGCCAGCGCGCTGGCGACGTGCTGGTACAGCGGCGCGCCGTCCATGACGCGATCCTGGAAATCCGCCGCGCCCGGATTGCTGGTCTTGGCGAGCACGAAGACGCCGCGCTGCTGCGCCTTGGCCGCGTCGATGAACGGCGCCAGCGTGTCGCGGCCGAGGTAGGGATTCACCGTCATCGCGTCGGCCTGCAGCGGCGCGCTGCCGTCGAGGTAGCCGGCGTAGGCGCTCGCCGTGCTGCCGATGTCGCCGCGCTTGGCGTCGAGGATGACCGGCAGCCCGGCCGCGCGGGCCTGGCCGACGATCTCCTCCAGCAGTCGGATGCCGCGCCACCCCAGGATCTCGAAGAAGGCGCTCTGCGGCTTCACCACCGCGACGTGCGGCGCCAGGCGCGGCAGCGCCGCGGCGAGCAGATCGGCGACCGCCGCCGCGGTGCGCGGATCGGCCGGCGCCATGTCGCCCTGGCGGAACAGCGGCGGAATCAGCGGCAGGTGCGGATCGATGCCGGCACAGAGCGGATGCCCGAGCGCGCGCGTGCGGGCGATCAGGCGATCGGCGAAGGACACGAGGGATTTTCTAACTCGCGCGAGAAACGAAATCGACCCGGGCGGCGCGCGAGCTCACCCTTCCGCTTCGGCCGCCAGCGCCAGGCGCTCGTCGGCGGCGGGCGAACGGTCGGGCGTGCTGCGCGTCGTCACCCAGACGCCGGCCAGCACCAGCCCGCCGCCGAACACCTGCGAGAGCAGCAGCGGCTCGGCGAGGAAGACCGCGGCGAGCAGCGCGGTGAGCACCGGCACCAGGTAGACGAACACCACCGTGCGGCCGACGCCGACGGTGTGCACGCCGTAGAGGAAGAGCTGGCCGGCGAACACCGAGGAGAGCAGCACCATGATCGCCAGGCCGCCGACCGCGCCGGGCGAGGCGTGCGCCAGCTGCGCGAATGGCGCCTCGGGAAGCGCCAGCGTGAGGGTCACCAGGCTGCCGATGCCGTAACAGAGGGCGTTGGTCATCGCGTGCGGCAGGTGGGTGACGACGCGCCGCGAGCAGACGTTGAACAGCGCCCACAGCAACGCCGCGCCGACCGCCAGCATGTCGCCGGTGCGGGCGTGCAGCAGGCTGGCGAGCACGTCGAGATCGCCGTGCGTGATCACCACCGCGGCGCCGACCAGCGCCAGCCCGACGCCGCCCAGGGCGCGGCGCGTGAACGGCTCGCCGACCAGCGGTGCGAGCAGCACGGTGAAGGCCGGGTTGAGCGCCACCAGCAGCGAGGCGTTGGTGGCGCTGGTGCGCGCCAACGCCGCCATGAAGGTCCACTGGTAGAGCACGCCGCCGCACAGCACCATCGCCGCCAGCGGCACCCACACCGGGGCGAGATTGGCGCTGCGCCGCCCGCGCCAGGCGAACGGCAGCAGCAGCAGCGCCGCCGCCGCGTGCCGCAGCCCGGCCGCCGACAGCGGCGTGATCTCCGCCAGCACCGCCTTGCCGGCGATGAAGGCCGATGCCCAGAAGACGCTCGCCGCGATCAGACCTGCGTAGGCGCGGCGCTCCGACATGCTGGTGCTCTACCATCGCGCCGCGCCAGCGGCGACGGGGTGAGACGATCGTGGCGGCACGGCGCCGCGCTGATGGCTGAATCGCCGGCTTTGCCGGCGAATTCAGTTCGGACCCCCAACCCAACCTTCCCCCGCTGACGCGGGGGAAGGAACCTAGCCGGTAAGCCCTGCCGCACATGACCTGCCCGGATCGGATTCCTTCCCCCGCGTCAGCGGGGGAAGGTTGGGATGGGGGTCCGAAGTGATTTGTTGGGCAGAGCCGCCTATCGCCGGAGGCCGCTCTCTGGTTGCGGCGATCAGCGATCGGCGCGGCACGGCGCCGCCCGCCTCAGCCGCGCAGATGGCGGCGCAGGTCGCCGAAGAGATCCATGAAGATCAGCCGGTCGTCGAAGCGCCACTGATCGCCGTCGCGCACGAAGCGGTCGTGGTAGCGGCCGGCGACGATCGGCTGCAGCGGCAGATCGGCGGCGGCCTGGAAGACGGTGAAATAGGAGCGCGCCGTGGCGCTGGCGCCGGCCGGGTCGAGCTCGATCACCAGGTTGGTGGTGACGTGGCGGGTGCGCGGCACGCCGTCGTAGAGGATGACCCGGGCGGTCAGCACCGCCGCCACCTCGGCGGCGCCGCGGTAGGTGCCGCCCTGGGCGCCGCGATAGACCGCCTTGGCGAACAACGCTCCCACCCCGGCCAGGTCGCCGGCGTCGATCCGCTCGGCATATCCATAGATGAGCGCCTCGATGGCCGCCCGGTCCGCCGTTGCGCTCATCCGGCGCTCCGGGCTTGGCAGGCGGGCGGGGCCGAACTACAGAGGGAGCCCCCCGGCGTCCGCCACTCGGCCGCAGGGCGCCGGGCGCTGCTCGGGGGGAATCGCCGGAATACCGCGGAGGATCCGATCATGACGCGCTATGCGTACGATCATCTCACCTTCCTGGACAACTCCTTTCTCATCATGGAAGGGCCGAACTCGCCGATGCACATCGCCGGCACGGCGACCTTCGAGGCCGGCAACCTGCTGAAGAAGGACGACGGCGGCCTCGACATCGACCGCATCCGCGACTACGTCGCCTCGCGCCTGCACCTGATCCCGCGCTACCGCCAGCGCCTCGCCACCCTGCCGCTGCAGGGACGGCCGATCTGGGTGGACGACGCGCACTTCAACATCCACTACCACGTCCGCCACACCGCCCTGCCGCGCCCCGGCGACGAGCGCCAGCTCAAGCGCCTGGCGGCGCGCATCATGGCGCAGCACCTCGACCGCTCGAAGCCGCTGTGGGAGATCTGGTTCGTCGAGGGGCTGGGCGGCGGCGACCGCTTCGCGATGATCAGCAAGATCCATCACTGCATGGTCGACGGCGTGTCGAGCGTCGACCTGCTCAACGTGCTGCTGCAGCTGGCACCCAGCGACGAGGTGCAGGAGGCGCCGGACTGGATCCCGCGGCCGGCGCCGACCGCCATCGACCTCGCCGGCGAGGCGGTCGAGCGCGTCACCACCTGGCCGCGCGCCATCGGCGGCACCGTGCAGCAGGCGCTGCGCGACGCGCAGGATCCGCGCTCCGACCTGCGCGCCCGCTTGCGCGCCTTCCGCGACATGTTCGGCACCAGCATGCGCACCGTGTCGACCACGCCGCTCAACCGGCCGATCGGCCCGCACCGCCGCTTCGACTGGCACAAGATCCCGCTCAGCGAGGTCAAGGCGGTGAAGAACGCGCTCGGCGGCACGCTCAACGACGTCGTGCTGGCGACCGTCAGCGGCGCCATCCGCCGCTTCCTCGAGCGCCATCGGGTCAACGTCGACACCCTCGACTTCCGCGTCATGGCACCGGTCAGCGTGCGCCACACCGACGAGCGCGGCACGCTCGGCAACCGCGTCTCGGCCTGGATGGTGCCGCTGCCGCTCGCCGATCGCGACCCGCGCGACGCGCTGGCGCGGCTCCGCGAGACCACCGGCCAGCTGAAGGAATCGAAGGGCGCCATGGGCGCCGAGGTGCTGAGCGAGGTCGGCGAGTGGACGCCGTCCACCCTGCTCTCGCTCGCCTCGCGCATGCTGACCCGCGCCCTGCCCTTCAACCTGGTGGTCACCAACGTCCCGGGCCCGCAGCTGCCGCTCTACCTGATGAGCGCGCGCATGCTCGACAACTACGGCCTCATCCCGCTCACCGACTACCTGTGCCTCGGCATCGTCCTGTTCAGCTACGATGGCCAGCTGTGCTGGGGCTTCACCTGCGAGTGGGACCTGCTGCCCGACCTGCACGACTTCGTGCTCGACATCCGCGCCGCGTTCGACGAGCTCAAG
>JANRJF010000437.1:0-6609 GCA_033764095.1 Deltaproteobacteria bacterium
TCGCGCACCTTCATGATCGGCGAGGTGTCGCCGATCGCCCGCCGCCTGGTCGAGGACACCTATCGGGCGTTGTGGAAGGGCATCTCGGCGGTGCGCCCGGGCAACACGACGGGTGACATCGGCCACGCCATCCAGAGCTTCGTCGAGCCGCGCGGCTACTCGGTGGTGCGGCAGTTCTCCGGCCACGGCATCGGCCGCGTGTTCCACACCGCGCCGGCGATCCTGCACTACGGCCGCCCGGGCACCGGCGAGCGGCTGGTTCCCGGCATGACCTTCACCATCGAGCCGATGATCAACCTCGGCGACTGGCGCTGTCAGGTGCTGCGCGACGGCTGGACGGCGGTGACGGTGGACGGCTCGCTGTCCGCCCAGTTCGAGCACACGGTGATGGTCACCGAGAGCGGCGTCGAGGTGTTCACGCTCGGCAGCGGCGAAGCGCTGCAGTTGGAGACGCCGCGCCCGCAGCAGCCGGCGCCCGATACGCTGCTGCGCGCCGGCGGCCTGTTCTGAGCCGGCGCCGGCGCCGCGTGGCGGTTACCAGCAGAGCAGGGGACGCCCGGCCGCGGTCGGGGCGCAGTCCGGTGCCAGCCTGAGGCCCTCCCGCGGCGGGCCGATGTCGAGCCCCGCCTGGGTCAGGTCCATCTCCGGTTCGTCGTCGTCTGCCATGACGATGGCGACGATGACGATCACCGCCACCACGCCGGTCACCGCCGCGGGGATGATGTACTCCAGGTTGTCGCTGGCCGCGGCGCGGCGCGGCACACCGACCAGCGCGGCGAGCACCAGCACCGCCGCCAACACGCCCCTCAGCACCCTGCTGTGCACCATCCGCATCGTCCTCCCGTCCGCGTCGGCTGAGTAGCAAGTCGCGACCGGCGCGTCGACCGTCGAATGTGGCGGGCGCGTATTTGTGGCTTCATCGAGCCGCGGTTCGCCGCTATCGTAGCGAGGCGGGGCGCCATGCGGGCACCAGCGCACAGCATACACGCGTCGAGCACGGCGTCGGCGCCGCCGGTCGTGGCGCCGACCCGCCTGCAGGTCGCCGCGCCGCCGCCGGCGGGCAGCACGATGCCGTCGCTGGTCGAGCGGGTGCGGCTCGGGCTGATGGTCGGGGTGATGGTGTGTCTCGCCTTCATCGCCTACGACCTGATCGCCGCGACGCCCGGGCGCGGTGCCCTGCAGGCGGCGCGCCTGGTGGTCATCGCCACGGCGACGATCGGGTTCGTCGCGCTGCGCTGGCGGCCCGACGAGCGCATCGCCGCGGCGGTGTTGATCGCCATGGTGACCATCGGCATGGCGGCGGCGACGATCAGCGGCATCCTCGAGAAGGAGAGCGTCACCGGGCCGGCGGTGTGCGGCGCCATTGCGCTGGCCGCCGCGGCGCTGCTGCCCTGGGGGGTGGGTCCGCAGCTGGCGTTGGTCGGGTTGGCCACCGCGGCGGTGGCGTTGCACGCCGCCTGGGGCGGGTTGTCGCTGCCCGGTGCCGCCACGGCATTCGGCGCGCTGGCGCTGTCGATCTACCTCACCCGCGTCCTGGCGCGCGCCCGCCAGCGCGCCGCTTCGGTCGAAGCCGCGCTGCGCGTCTACATCGCCGAGCGGACGCGCGCCGAGGAGGCGCTGCGCGAGTCGGAGGAGATGCTGCGCTCGGTGCTGGAGAGCGCGCACGATTTCATCATGAAGGTCGGGCTCGACGGCCGCATCGAGTTCCTCAACCGCGTCTATCCGCCGGTGCGGCTGAGCGACGTGGTTGGCCGCAGCATCTTCGACTTCACGCCGGTCGAGTCGCGTCCGACCGTGCGGGCGTTGCTCGACCGCGTCGTCGCCAGCGGACGCGGCGAGGGCTACGACCAGACGGCGATCATCTTCGACCGCCTGGTCTGCTTCCGCACCAAGGTGGCGCCGATCCGCCGCGAGGGGCGCGTCGTCGGCTTCACCTTCGTCTCCGCCGATGTCACCGAGCAGCAGCGCATCGAGACCGCGCAGCGCGAGGAGGCGGCGATGACTGCGGCGCTGGCGCGCGTCGGGCGCGAGCTGATCGCCTCGCTCGATACGCCGGTCCTGCTGCAGCGCCTGTGCGAGCTCACCACCGAGGTGTTCGGCTGCGAGGCGAGCCACACCTTCCTGCCGACCGCCGACGGCTTCGCGGTGGTGGCGGGGACCGGCGACACGCCCGAGCAGTACGAGGCGCAGCGCGCCCTGCGTCTGCCGACGGCGTTGATCGCGCCGATCGTCGAACGGCTGGAGCGCGACGGCGTGCTGCAGGTGGTGATCGACGAGGCCGCCGACCTGCCGACCGCGGCGTTGAGCCGCAAGTACGGCGTGACGCTGGCGATCTACTTTCCGTTCCGCAAGGGCGGCGAGATCGTCGGGGTGCAGAGCGCCGCCTTCCGCGGCCGCCGCGCGCCGCTCGGCGAGGCGCAACTGCGGCTCGCCGCCGGCATCGGCCATCTCGCCTCGCTGGCGCTGGAGACGGCGCGCCTGGTCGAGGCGCTCAACGCCGCCGATCGCTTCAAGACCGACTTCCTCGCCAACATGTCGCACGAGCTGCGCACGCCGCTGAACGTCATCATCGGCTACAACGAGATGCTGCTGGACGCGGCATACGGCGAGCTCGGCGCCGAGCAGCGCGCGACGTTGGAGCGCGTACAGCGCAACGCGCGCGAGCTGCTGCATCTGGTCACCACGGCGCTGGAGATCAGCCGCTACGAGGCGCACGGGATCCCGCTGGAGCGCGAGTGGGTGATGGTGCCGGCGCTGCTCGACGACCTGGCGCGCGAGACCGGCGCGCTGCCGGAAAAGCCCGGTCTGGCGATTGCGTGGGAGGTGGGAGCGGACCTGCCGCCGCTGCACACCGACCTGCTGAAACTGAAGATGGTGCTCAAGAACCTGCTCGACAACGGCATCAAGTTCACGCCGCAGGGGCGCGTCACGTTCGCGGCGCTGGCGCGCGACGGCGGCGTCGAGTTCCGCATCGCCGATACCGGCGTCGGCATCCCGCGCGAGGCGATCGCGCTGCTGTTCGAGCCGTTCCAGCAGGGCGCCCACACCAAGGGCAACCAGGCCGGCGGCGTCGGGCTCGGGCTCTACATCGTGCGCCGGCTGGTCGAGGCTCTGGGCGGCAGCATCCGGGTCGAGAGCGAGGTCGGTGTCGGCTCGCTGTTCGCCGTCTGGATTCCCCGCGCCACCGGCCCCGATGCGGCCGCCGCGGCCCACTGAGATGCGTGGCGTTTCACCTGGCCTGCGACTGGCGCTGGCGCTGTGGCTCGTCGCCGCGCCGTTGGCGGCCCAGCCGACGGTCAACGACCTGACGCTGACCGTCGACACGGTGGTCGCCAGCGGACTCGACACGCCGACCGCAATGGCGTTCCTCGGCCTCAACGACCTGCTGGTGCTGGAGAAGAACACCGGCCGCGTGCGGCGCGTGCTGAACGGCGTGCCGCAGCCGACGCCGGCGCTCGACGTCGCGGTCAACACCGACAGCGAACGCGGCCTGCTCGGCATCGCCATCACCACCGAGACGCCGCCCGGCGTCTTCCTCTACTACAGCGAGGCGAGCGGCGACCCGGACGGCGACGGCAGCCCCGACGGCGGCACGGCGCTCGGCAACCGCGTCTATCGCTACACCTGGAACGCCGCGACGCAGCGCCTGGAGAATCGGCAGCTGGTTCTCGATCTGCCGATCGCCAACGGCCCCAACCACGACGGCGGCGTGCTGCGCCTCGGTCCAACGCCGACGCCGGGGCCGCAGCCGCCGGTCGGCGACGGCAGCCTGCTGTACGTCGTCATCGGCGACCTCAACCGCGGCGGCCAGCTGCAGAACAATCCGAGTGGCGCGGCACCCGATGACAGCGGCGCCATTCTGCGCGTGCGACAGGACGGCACGGCGGCGCCAGGCAATCCCTTCACGCCCTATTGCAGTGTCAGCACCGCGCAGAGCTGTCCGGCCGGTAGCGGCTGTCCCGGCGGGCAGACCTGCCGTACCGGTGTCGCGCGGCTCTACGCCTACGGCGTGCGCAACAGCTTCGGCCTGGCGCTCGATCCGGTCAGCGGCGCGCTGTGGGACACCGAGAACGGCCCCGGCAGCTACGACGAGATCAACTACGTGACGCCCGGCTTCAACAGCGGGTGGACGCCGCTCATGGGCCCCGACAGCCGCGATCCGGAGGGCGTCGGCAACCTGTTCACCATGCCCGGCGGCGGCAGCGCCTACAGCGATCCCGAGTTCTCCTGGCTGACGCCGGTCGCGGTGACCGGCATCGTCTTTCCGACCGGCGGTGCGCTCGGCCCGGCCTACGATCAGGTGGCGCTGGTCGGCGACTTCAACACCGGGCAGGTCTACCGCTTCCCGCTCAACCAGGCGCGCACCGGCTTCGACCTCGCCGACGTCGGCGGACTGGAGGATCTGGTCGCCGACAGCACCGCCGAGCGCAATCTGTTGCGCCTCGGCCAGAACTTCGGCGGCATCAGCGCGCTCGAGCGCGGTCCGGACGGGAACATCTACGTGCTGTCGATCAACGGCGGCGCCCTCTATCGCATCCGCGCGCTCAACCAGCCGTCGCCGACGCCGACCGCCACCGCCACGCCGACACCGTTCGCGGTCGGCGGCTCGCTGCAATACTACGGCGGTACCGGTGTTCCGGCGGCGACCGTGGTGGCGAGCAACGGCGGCACGACGGTCTCGGTCGGTACCGCGAGCAACGGCGCCTATCTCGCCGCGCCGCTGCCGATGGGCAACTGGACGCTGGTTCCGCGCAAGACCGGCGGCGGCAATCTCGGGGTGGCGACGCTCGACGCGACCTGGATCCTGCAGCACATCGCCCAACTGCGGCCGTTCTCGCCGGCGCAGACGAAGGCCTGCGACGTCACCGGCGACGGCACCTGCAGCACGCTCGACGCCTCGTACATCCTGCAGTACGTCGCGACGGTGATCGCGCGCTTTCCGGCCGCGACGCGCTGCGATTCCGACTGGCTGTTCCTGCCGCTGCCCATGCCGGCGCCGAACCAGTCGTCGTCGCCGCCGGTGCTGACCAGCAACAGTTGCCAGATGGGCTACATCACCTTTGCGCCCTTGGTGGACAGCGCCGGTGCGCAGAACTTCACCGCTGTGCTGCTCGGCGACGTGACCGGCAACTGGCAGCCGTAGCGGATCGCGTCGCCACAACGACACGACGGTCGCCGTTGTGTTCCGTTGTGGCGTGGCGTCGCGGTGGTGAATGGGAACACCACGGCGCGAGACAGCGGCGCGCCGCCGCCGCGATCAGCCGACTTCGCGGTGGGTGACGCGGTGGGCGCGACGCACGTTCGGGCGGGTGCGGCCGATGGCGCGTGCCGGCGAGACGCGCGCCTCGCGCAGGCGCTCGAGGGCGCGGCGCACGGCGGTCGGTTCGAGCCCGAGGGTCTCGCAGATGACGACGAAACAGAATGGTGAGCGGGCGCGGCTGCTGTTCACCCAGTACTCGGCTTCGAGCCGCACTTCGCGCACCGGGCTCAGGTAGCTGCGGATGCCGTCCTCCAGCACCGCCAGCAGCAGGCCCTTGGTGCCGCTGAAGTTCGACGTCCGCGGTTCCGCTCCGCCCAGCATGCCGATGATCTCGCTGGGTATCTCGCCCCCGATTCCGTATTCGCGCATCGCCCCTCGTAGCTCGAAAGAGACGCGCACAGACCACGACTGCGGCGGGCTTGTCAACGATTTCGCCTTGCGCAGCAAAGCGCTGCGGGATCCGAACCTGCTTGCAGGTTTGAAGCTGCACCCGCATCGCTGCCATGATGCCGCGCCGGAACGGCGAGCATGAGCGAGCGCAGGATCGGGGCGGGAGTCGTGGCGTGGCTGGCCGCGGCATGGCTGACGGCGTGCACCGGCGGCGACGCCGCGCCGCGACATTCGGGTCCGGCGCGTCTCGCGATCGCACCGCTGCCGGCGTCGTCGCAGCCCGACGACGCACTCGACGGGTTGCGCGCCGGCGTCGCCGCGGCGGGGCTGCGCGAAGGGCAGGACTACGTGTGGGTCGACCCGAGCCGCGACACGCCACCGGATGTGTGGCTGGCCGCGTCGCCGACCGCGCTGAGCGCCGCGTTGCGCGCCTCCGGCGGCGCCTCGGTGGTCTTTACCGACGTCGCCGCGCCGGGCGCCGCCGGCGCTCGCGCGCCGACGCTGCTGCGTCGGTGGGCGCCGTGGCTGTTGCGCGAGCCCGGCACGCCGGTGACCGGCGTATCGGCGACGACGGATTTCCGCGCCCTGCTCGGCGCCGCTGCCCCACTGCTCGGCACACGCCCCGCCGGCGTGGTGTTCGTGCCGGGTGACGCCGATTCGTCGGCCTGGCAGGAGCGCCTGCAAGTCGCGTCCGATCCGGCCGGGCGCGCGCTGCTCAGCGAGCCGTTCAGCGATGCGAGCGCCGCGGCCGCCGCCGTCGGTCGTCTCTGCGAGCGCGGCGCCGGCGGGCTGGTGCTGCTCGGCGACCGCGCCAGCGACGCGGCGCTGCCGGCACTGTTCGCCGCGGCGCAGGCGTGCGGCATGCCGGTCTTCGGCACGCGTCGCGCGCACGCCGACGCCGGCGCGGTGGTGACGCTGGCGCGTGACGTGCGCGGCGCCGGCCACGCCGCCGGGCTGCG
>JANRJF010000438.1:0-12203 GCA_033764095.1 Deltaproteobacteria bacterium
CGGGTCGAGGCGGCCGGCGCCGCCGGCGCAGAGGGCGGCGGCGCCGCGCGCATCGCGCTGCCCGCGTGGCGCGACCCGCTGGCGGCGCTCGCCGCCGCGGATGGGACGGTCGACCTCGCCGCCTTCGCCGACGCCGACCTGCTGGCGCGCGAGCGCGGCGTCGACGCGGTGCGCAGCGCCTTGCGCCGCCTGTTGCTCGGCTACGATCGCCGCGCCGACATCGATGCGCCGGTCGAGGCGCTGCTCGCCGCGCCGCTGCCGGCGCAGGCGCCGCTCGAGCGGCTGGCGGAGCTGGCGGTGCCGCTGCGCGAGGCGGTGCGCCTGTTCGCCGACACCGAGGCGCTGTTCGCCCGCCAACCGCAGCTCGCGCCGGACGGCGCGCTCGGCCCCTCGGCCGAAGCCTGGTTGCGCCTCTACCTGCGCCAGCGCGCGGCGCGCGACGCCGGCCTGCCGGAGGCCTTCGCGGCGGCGCTGCGGCGCGCCCTCGCCCACTACGGCTGCGGCGACCTGGCGCCCGGCGACGCGCTCGATCGCGCCCTGCTGCGCCTGTTCGCCGCCCAGCAGCGACGCGAGGATCGGCAGCGCGTCGTCGCCGCCGCGCTGCGCTGGCTCACCCGCCTGGCGGGCGCCGGGGCGGCGTTCGACGACGACGCCGAGCTCGCCGAGGCGCTGAGCGCCTGCCTGGCGCTGCGCGGCCAGGTGTCGGACGGCGTCGCCGACGCGGCGGCCGACGCCCGCTACGTCATCGTCGAGCGGCCGGGCATGCAGCGGCGCGCCGCCGCGGCGCTCGCCGAGGCGCTGGCGCCGCTGGCGCAGCCCGACGCCCCGGCGATCGATCTCGACACCATGCAACGCCTCGCCGACAGCCCGCCGGAGGTGTTCGCGCGCGTCGCCGGGTGGGCGCGCGACGGCGATGCCGCGCAACGCGACGTCGCCCTGCAGGCGTTGGTGCTGCGCCAGTACGTCCCGCTGGCGCCGCGCCATCGCCGCGCCGCCTGGGGCGCGGGCTGGAACGCGGTGCGCTTCGACGGCGGCACGCACGGCATCGTGCACGCGGCGCTCGCCGACGTCCGACACGCCGCCGACGCCGCCGCCGCGTTGGCCGCGGCGGCGGCGAGCGACGCGCCGGCGCTCTTCGAGCTGCTGGTGCCGGTGGACGAGCCGCTCGACGCGGCGACGCTGCGCGGACTGGCGGCGCCACTGCTGGCGGCGGCGCCGGCCGGCGCGCGCCGCGTCTGCGTCACCGCCCTGGCAGCCGACGGCGGGCGCCAGCATCACACCGCCAGCCGTGCCGGCGAGCGCTGGGTGGCGCGCGACGACCTGCTCGGCCTGCACCCCGAGACCGCGCGCCGACTGGCGCTCGAGCGGCTCGCCGACTTCGAGCTCGAGCGGCTCGACAGCGGCGAGGGCCTGTACGCGTTCTACGGCCGCAGCCGCAGCGCGCCGAACGACGAACGCATCTTCGTCCTCGCCGAGGTGCGCGCGGCGCTGCCCGGCGCGCAGGGCGCGCTGCACGAACCCGCCTTCGTGCACGCCTTCGCCGAGGCGGTGCGCGCGCTGCGCGCCATCCGCGGCGAGCGCGACCGCTGGCGGCGGCTGCACTGGAACCGCATCACGCTGGTGGTGCGCCCCGCCCTGTACCTGCTGCCGGCGACGCTCGACCGGCTGATCGAGCAGCTGGCGCCGGCGACGCGCCATCTCGGGCTGGAGAAGATCGTCGTCCGCCTGCTGCTGCGCGAGCGACCGGACGGCGGCGGCGAAACGGCGCGCGAGCTGGTGGTCGAGCCCACCGCCGGCGGCGCGGTGGAGGTCGCCTGGCGCGACCCGCACCGCGCCGTCCTGCGCCCGGCGAGCGCGGTCGAGCAACGCATCGCCGAGGCGCGGCGGCGCGGCCTGGTGCATCCCGCCGAGGCGGTGCGCCTGTTCACCGCGGCGCCGGGGGCGCACTTCGAGGAGCTCGACCTGGGCCCCGGCGGCACCGCCGTGTCGGTCGATGGGCGGCCACCCGGTGGGCACACCGGCGCCATCGTCTTCGGCCTCATCACGCGGCCGACCGACAAGCATCCCGAGGGCATGACGCGGGTGCTGCTGCTCAGCGATCCGACGCGCGAGCTCGGCGCGCTCGCCGCGCCGGAGTGCGACCGCATCGTCGCGGCGCTCGACCTCGCCGCGGCGCGCGACCTGCCGGTCGAATGGGTCGCCACCTCGGCCGGGGCGCGCATCGCGATGGACAGCGGCACCGAGAACCTCGACGCCACCGCCCGGGTCGTGCGGCGCATCGTCCAGTTCACCGATGCCGGCGGCGCCCTGCACGTCATCGTCGCCGGCGTCAACGTCGGCGCGCAGAGCTACTTCGACGCGCTCGCCACCATGGGGCCGACGACGCGCGGCATCCTCATCATGCTCGCCGGCGCGGCGATGGTGCTCACCGGCCGCCTGGCGCTGGAGGCCTCGGGCGGCGTCGCGGCCGAGGACGAGACCGCGATCGGCGGCTTCGACCGCATCATGGGGCCGAGCGGCCAGGCGCAGTACTACGCGCGCGACCTCGCCGCGGCGCACGCGCTGCTGCTCGAGCACTACCGCTTCACCTACCGCGCGCCGGGCGAGCCGCACCCGCGCCGTCACCCGAGCAGCGATCCGCCCGACCGCTCGATCGCCACGGCGCCCTACCCGGCCGACGATCCGAACGGCTTTGCCACGGTCGGCGAGATCGTCGGCGACGCGACCAACCCCGGCCGCAAGCGGCCGTTCGCCATGCGGCCGGTGCTGCGCGCGCTGATCGACCAGGACGGCGGCTGGCTGGAGCGGTGGGCGGCGTTGGCCGGCGGCGAGACGGCGATCGTCGGCGACGCGCACCTCGGCGGCCACGCGGTGTGTGTGATCGGCATCGAGAGCCAGCCGATCCCGCGGCTCGGCCCGCGCGCGGTGGACGGTCCAACGGAATGGAGCGCCGGCACGCTGTTCCCGCTCGCCGCGAAGAAGATCGCACGGGCGCTGTCCGCCGCCAGCGGCGTACGCCCGGCGGTGATCGTCGCGACGCTGGCCGGCTTCGACGGCTCGCCGGAGTCGATGCGCACGCTGCAGCTCGAGCACGGTGCCGCCATCGCCCGCGCCGTGGTGCAGTTCGATGGTCCGCTGCTGTTCGCGGTCGTCTCGCGCTACCACGGCGGCGCCTACGTGGTGTTCTCGCGCGCACTCAACGACCAGCTGCATGCGGTCGCGCTGGAGGGCGCCTATGCCTCGGTGATCGGCGGCAGCGCCGCCGCCACCGCCGTGTTCGGCCGCGAGGTGCGCGCCCGGGCCGACGCCGATCCACGCCTGCGCGCGCTGCGCGAGGCGCTGGTGCGGGCGCGCGACCCGCGACGGACTGCGGCGCTGGAGGCCGAGCTGGCGGCGCTGCGCGAGCAGGTGACGCTCGAGCAGCACGGCGAGGTGGCACGCGAGTTCGACGCCGTGCACACCGTCGAGCGCGCCCGCGCCGTCGGCTCGCTCGACGCCATCGTCGGCCCCGCCGCCCTGCGTCCGCACCTGATCGCGCGGCTCGACGCCTGGCGGGCGGGAGACGGCGGGCGCTGACGCGAGTCGCCGTGGAGCGCCCGGCGCGTCTGTGCTATGGCGCCGCGGCGGGATGGCAGCGCGTCGGGCGTGGGGCCGGGGATTGGCGACGGCCGTGGTGGTGCTGGTGAGCGCGGCGCCGCTGCTGGCGTGCAACGGAGCCGCCGATTGTGCCGGCGGCGAGATCTGCGTCCGGCCGAGCGGCCAATGCGCCGCGCCCGGCACCTGCCGGTCGCCGAACTTCGACTGCCCCGCCCTGTGGGATCCGGCGTGCGGCTGCGACGGTCGCAGCTACATCTCGCCCTGCGACGCCGAGCGGTCCGGCGCCAGCATCGCGCATCGCGGCAGTTGTTGCGTGGGCGCCTGCAACGCGCTCGACCGGGTGACGGTCAGCGATCTCGCCTACGGTGTCGCGGTCGGGCTCGGCACGCTGCGCGGCGTCTGCCAGAGCTTCGACCGCGATCAGAACCAGCGCGTCACCATCGACGAGCTGACCGCGGCGGTGCGCAACGCGATGCGCGGTTGCGGCGCGCCGTGAGCCGCGCGCCGCGTCAGCCAAGTAGACCCCGGGACCGGAGCGGGTGACGGCCCCCCGCCCCGAATCCCGGCGTCATGCGCGTCGCCGATCCGGTTCCCTTACGGGCAGCCGGCCTCCCCAGACGCGCAGTCTGGTGACTTCCCCAGGATGTTCACGCCGAAGGTCGCGATCTTGCGCTCCGGCACGCCGACGAAGCCGCCTTCGAACACCTCGACATTGAGGTTCTGGATGTTCTGGCTGACGTCGGAGCATTGCGGATCGGTGAAGTCGATGAAGAACAGGTTGCCCTTGCAGTTGGCGGTGCCGGCCAGCGACGGGACACAGTTCATCGTCGAGGTCGCGAACGGTCCACTGGTGGAGGTGTTGGCCAGGGCACAGGCGGCGTTCAGGTCGGCGCCGTAGAAGGTGGTGCCGCTCAGCCGCGCCTCGAGAAACGCCGGCAGCGCCGGACCGCCGAGGCGGGTGAGCGAGTTCAGGCGGATGTTGCCGATCTTACGGTTGGACACCAGTTTCGGCTGCTTGCCGCGCTTGAGCAGCATCGAGCCGCCCTGGAAGGTGAAGAACGGGTTGCACGGGCCGGTGGTGCAGTAGGCACGCGACAGACGCATGCGGCTGGTCGCGGTGTTGCGCGTCTGCGCATCAGCCGCGGAGACCGCTCCAACCAGCACGAGCGCGACCGCGACGCCAATGGCTCTCTTCATATAGCCCCCCTGAAAATCCCCGAGCGCCTGAGATCCGGTGCAGACCCTCGCACAGCCCTTCGCACTTTTTCAAGGAAACTTTTGCCGTTGCCTGCGGCCACGGCTCATTCGTCGTCGTCGGAGGTGTTGTCGCCACCCTGGGTGGAGTCGTCGATGTCGGGCAGGCCCTGGGCGTCGCTGTCCATGCTCCAGAAGGCCGCCTCGCAGGCGCAGAGCGCCTGCTTCGGGGTCAGATCGCCCACCGCCACCCAGCTGCCGGAGCCGGCCAGGTCGCCGGCCAGGTCGCGGCACTTCTCGACGCTGCAGACGCGCGTGTCCTTGTGCACCATGATCTTCTGGTACGCCTGCCAGCAGAGCGGGCTCATGCCCGCACACATCGCCGGGCTGCACGATTCCGCCGAAGCGCCGCCGGCGCCGAGCAGCAGGGCAGCCGCGAGGGCCATTCCAACCGCGATTCGTCCCATCTTCCCTACCTCGTTGAGCTGTGGCTCGCGCAGCGCGAGACGTGAGAGGCGCACTATCGCATTCGGCGGCGGGAGCGGGCAAAGGCGAGGCAGCATGCGGATCATCGTGACCAACGACGACGGTATCGACGCGCCCGGGCTGGCGGCGCTGCGGGCGGCGGTCGCGCCGCTCGGCACGCCGCTGATCGTCGCCCCGTCCGGCGCCCAATCAGGCGTCGGCCATCAGGTGACGACCGACGGCGAGATCTGGGTCGATGCGCTGCCCGCGCAGCGCTGGCGCGTCGCCGGCACGCCGGCCGACTGCGCCCGCCTGGCGCTCACCGAGTTGGCCCCGGGCGCCGACTGGCTGGTGAGCGGCATCAACCAGGGCGGCAATCTGGGCGCCGACATCTACACCTCGGGCACCGTCGCGGCGGTACGCGAGGCGGCGCTGCTCGGCGTCCCCGCGATCGCCGTGTCGCACTACGTCGCGCGCGGCGCGACCGTGGACTGGAGCCTGGCGACCCGGCGCGTCGCGCCGGTGCTGCGCGACCTGCTGGCGCGGCCGCTCGACGCCGGGCACTTCTGGAACGTCAACCTGCCCCACCCGCCGGGTGACGCGGCGACCCTGCCGGTGATGTTCTGCGGGCTCGACACGCGTCCGCACGGCGTACGCTACCGGCGTGACGGCCAGCGCTTCGCCTACATCGGCGACTATCACGCACGGCCGCGCCAGCCTGGCCGCGACGTCGACGTGTGCATGGGCGGCGCCATCGCGGTGACCAAGGTCACGCTGGAGATCGCCGCCGACTGAAGGTGGATCGGCGCGGCGACAGGAGCCGCCGCGCCGATCCGAGGTGGTGGCGCGTCGCGCCTACTGCGCTTCACCGAGGCGGAAGACGTTCGACACGTCGCCGATCGGCGCCTGCGTCGCCGGCGCCGGGGCGGCCAGCATGCCGGCCTTCGAGGTCTCCCAGTCGTCGCAGTCGAACGGCTCGCCGTCGACTTCCAGGTTCAGGTTCCCCTTGTCGGAGATGGCGGTGGTGGTAGTGAACGGGAAGGTCTGCAGCGGGTTCTCGTAGGTCACCTCGTTGCACGGCTTGCCGTAGTCGGGGCTGTCCAGCCCGACCAGCTGGTAGAGCACCGGGATCAGCAGGTTGCCGTCGCCGGGGCCGGACGGACCACCCAGGCCGGTGGTGACCTCGAACGGGAAGCCGACGTCGCCCGCCGGCTGGAAGCCGCGCGTGTCGTACGGCGGGCCCTGCCCGTCGCCGCAGTACATGCTACCGGCGCTGTCCTCCGCCTTGAGGATGAAGCAGAGGTAGCTGCCGTCGACGACGCCGATGCGCAGCGTCACGTCCTCTTTCAGCGACAGCGGCGCGACGCCGCTCGCGTCGGGATTGCCGAGCACCAGGGTGAGCGGCCCCTCGCTGAAGCCATCCGACGCGTTGGCGCCGCTCAGGCCGGAGGTGAACAGACCGGTGCGCGTCGAGTCCGGCGTCGCCAGCAGCTCGCCGGGTTCGATGGTGAAGACCCGCTCGCGTCCCGGCGTCACCGTCGGACACATGCCGAGCGCGTTGTTGACCGCCGTGATCAGCTCGTTGATGCCGACCTCGCCGTTGCCGTCCGCGTCGAACGACGGACACGCCGACAGCGGCGTCGCGCCGAGCGCGATGTTCACACCGATGATCAGCTCGTTGATCGCCACCATGTTGTCGCCGTTGCAGTCGCCAATGCAGACGGCGCGCGCCGACGAGGCGTACCCGACGCATGCCATGGCCACTGCAACCGCCCACGTTGCCGCTGAGTGCCGCATCTGAAATCCCTCCCGGCGCCCGCTGTTGTCAGACGCCGATCCAAAGTTCAACCGAATTCGGGCGTTTGATCCAGACGCGTCCGCGGCCCGTGCGACGGAGGCGTGGAGCCCAGAAGGTGCGAAAGCCCCGGTGGGCGCCGGGGCCTTCGCGGCGGCAACTTCCCCCGGCTTTGGGGAAAGCCGGGGACCAAACAAAGAAGGAAGAATCTCCTCATCCGTACGAGCGGGGTGCGGCTTAGTCAACGCATTTCTTCGCGCTCAGCGGCGCTGGAAGTCGCGTCCCGGCGCATGCGTCCGGGCCATGTCCCGCAAGCGCTGCAGCGCCTCCGGCGCCGGCCGGGCGAGGCGCCCCGCCGCGCGCGCCGAGGCCGGCGTGACGACGTCGAACAGCGCGCCGCGATAGCGCGCGAAGTTGCACTGGTCGATGGTGAACGGCGGCGGGCTGGCAGTGACATTGAGGTTGCCGCCGCCGTCGCTGAGCGCGATCGTGCCGCTCGCCGGGTTGCTGTCGCAGTCGCTGGCGTCCTCGTTGAGGTACCAGCACAGCAGGTCGGCGCTGCCGCTGCCGGTCACCTCGGCGCCGAGATAGATGCCCTGGTCGAAGCCGAGCAACTGCACGATGACGAACTCGCCGTCGCTGCGCCACAGCGACTCGAGGTTGGCGTCGCCGCAGTTCTGGTTCCAGCGGCCGCGGTAGTAGCAGTCCGGCGTGCCGTTCTGGGTGTTGTCGTCCTGGAAGTCGATCGGACACTGCCCGGCCGGCACGGTGGGCGACGGCGTCGCGCTCGGGCACATGCCGAGCGCATTGTTCACCGCGGTGATGAGATCGCTGATCGTCACCTCGCCGTCACCTGCACAGTCGCCGCAACACGACGGCTGGGCCGCGGCCCAGGCGGGCGGCAGCAGCAGCACTGCGATCAGCAGGAACGTGCGCATCGAGATCCTCCGCGTTGAGCGTTCCGCAGCGGGTGCGGCGACGCAAGCTGGTTTCGGCACGTGGTCGGCCGGCGACGTCGGGCAGTTCGTGAGTGGCCACCGTCGGGGCGCGAGCAGATAGACGCGGCTGGGGCCGGGCCGGTTGACCGCGGCGTGAATGGCGCTACAACGCGGGGCGCGGGTGGCTGTGTGGAGATCAACGCCTGGCGGGCCGGACCGCCGCGAACCGTGACCGGCATCGCCATCGCCGCGGCGCTGCTGAGCTTCCTGCTGGCGCCGCGCGCCCATGCCCAGGCGGGATGCTGCGTCTGCACCGGCTGCGTCGCGCCGGAGCTGTTTGCCTGCCGCGCCGCGCTCGACGCCGACAGCTGCGCCACCGCCTGTACCACCCTCGGCTGCGACACGCCGCAGTTCACCGCGGCGGCCGAGTGCGCCGCCCTGGCGCAGTGCTACGGCGACTGCTGCGACGACCCGGCCGGCGGCTGTACCCAGGTGCCGCAGGCGAGCTGCAACAGCGGCCAGCTGTTCTTCGCCGGCTCGTTCTGCGACGCGTCGAACTGCATCGCCGGGCCGCCCCCCGCCACCGCGACGCCGCCGCCGACCAGCACCGCGACGGCCAGCCCGACGCCGACCCGCACCGCCTCGCGCACCGCCAGCGCGACGCCGTCGTTCACCGCCACCGACTCCCGCACCCCGACGCGCACGGTGACGGCGACTCCGAGCAGCACCGCCAGCGCCAGCCCGACACCGACCCGCACCGCCTCGCGTACCGCCAGCGCGACGCCGTCGTTCACCGCCACCGACACCAGCACGCCGACGCGCACGGTGACGGCGACGCCGAGCAGCACCGCCAGCGCCAGCCCGACACCCACCCGCTCCGCCTCGCGCACCGCCACAGTCACGCCGACCGGCACGGTCAGCGCGACCGCGAGCGCCACGCGCACCGCCAGCGCGACGCGCAGCGCGACCCCGACCCGCACGCACACACCCACCGCGACCCCGACCCGCATCCCACCGGCGACCGCTACCGCGACGCCGACGCGCAGCGGCACGCCAACCCCAACCGGCAGCCCGACCGCCAGCCTGACGCCGACGCCGAGCGCGACGCCGAGCCCGACGCGCACGCCGACCACGGCGCCGAACCCGTTCACCTGGCTGGTGAACCAGCGCAACGAACAGCCCCGCCTGCGCGGCATCCCACAGCGCGGCGCCAGCTATCGACCGGCGCCGCAGCTGCCGTCGCTGCAACTGCGCGACGCCGGCGGCCGCTTCTGCACCGACGCCGGCCTCTACCCACAGGTGTTCCTCGATCTGCCGCCGGAGCTCTGTCAGAACCAATGCCTGCTCGGCATCTTCCCGCCGGTCAGCAATCAGCTGGTCGGCATTGCCCGCCTGCCCGGCCTGTTCGGCGGCAGCGGCACGCTCGACGTGCTGATCGAGACGCGCGCCGACTGCCAGGCCGGCGGCCCGCTGATCCAACTGCGCTTCCCGGCGGCGGTCACCTACGTGCAGTGCGCCGGCGACTGCGACGCCGACGGGCGCACCGACGTCGCCGAGCTGGTGCTCGGCGTCGGCCAGGCGCTCGGCCTGCAGCCGCTCGGCGAGTGCGCCGCCAACGACGCCGACGCCGACGGCAGCGTGGCGATCAACGAGCTGATCGGCAGCGTGCGCGCGGCGCTCGACGGCTGCGGCGACTGAGCGCGCCGGGCCGGCGCCGGCGCCGCGCGTCCCGGGGGCCGGTCAGAAGCCGCGCGCGTCGAGCCAGTCGCCGACGGTCTGCACCGCCTGCGGCAGGAGATCGGGACGCTCGATGTAGTAGTGGTCGGCGCCGGCGATGTGCACCAGCTGCTTGTCGGCCGAAGCGACCGCGTCGAACAGGCGCTGCGCGTGGCTCGGCGTGCAGGCGAGGTCGGCGGCGTTGTTGATCACCAGCACCGGGCACGAGATGCGTTGCGCGTTGCGCAGACCGTTGGCGCGGCTCTCGTCGTAGCTCCACTGCGACAGCCACGAGCGCAAGGTGTTGAAGCGTCCGAGACCGACCGGCCCGTCGTTGGCGATCCGCGGATCGCCCAGATAGCAGGTGTGCGGCCGGCGCTCGGAGGGATCCTGCGTCGGGTCGGTCCAGCGCACGTCGCACATCGTGCCGTAGACGACGAACGGCCGCTCGGCGTCGGGATCACCGTTCGCCTTGAGCTCGGCCAACGTCGCGCGCGCGCGCGCCGTGATGCGGCGGTTGCGCGCGACCTGCGCGGCGCGGAAGCGGGCGACGAACGCGTCGTCATAGGGCGGCTGCGCCGGACATTTCGGATCGTAGATGTTGAGCGCGACGTCGCGCTCGAACGGGCGGTCCTCGTCGGCAATCGAGGGGTCGAGCCACTCGGTCATGGTGACCGAACGGCTGATGTGCGCGGCGAGCAGCATGATCGCATCGGCCGGCTGCAGGCCGGCGCCGACGATATCCACCTCGTCGCCGGCCGGCGTCGCGGTGATCGTCGGGTGCTCGGCCTGGTCCTGATAGAAGAGCGACAGCGAGCCGCCGCCCGACCAGCCGCCGAGCACGACCTGCTGGTAACCGAAGCGGCGTTTCAGATCGGCGACGCAGGCGCCGAGATCGAGCAGGCACTTCTCCAGGATCAGCGCGGTGTCGTTGCCGCGGTAGCGCGGGTTGCAATAGATGACGTGCCGCCCGGCATGCGCCAGGCCGGTGACCAGCGGCAGGAAGGATCCGCCGCCGATCGGATGGGTGAAGAGGATCACCGTCTTCGATGCGCCCTGCTCGGGTCGAATGCGCATGCACTCGACGAACACCTGCCCGCTCGGCCCGCCGTAGACGTCCTTCAAGCGGCTCTTGTCCGCATGCACGAACCCATACGGCTCTCGCACGATCGCCATTGACTGTTCTCCCAGGGATCTCGGCCAGCCACGATGAGCTCAGATCGCCCGCTTGTCGTGAGCTGATCGCTGACCGCCGACGGCTGACAGCTGTTCCTCTTGCCTCTTCCGCGTTTCTGAGTATTGAATCAGAAAAACTGGCCGTGAAGTCAATTCGGATGAAGAGCGCCGCGACCGTCACACCGCTCGGCAAGGGCGACCGCACCGCCGCCCGCATCCGCGAGGTGGCGCTCGACCAGTTCTCCCGCCTCGGCTTCGAGCGCGTCACCATGGCCGGCATCGCGCAGGTGGCGGGCGTCTCGCAGGCCACCCTGCACTACCACTTCGCCGACAAGGATCAGCTCTGGCGCAGCGCCATGCTGGCGTTATCGGCGGTGATCGCCGAGGAGGAGCGTCTGCTCGCGGTGGCGCGCGATGCCCCGGCGATCGCGCAGTTGCGCATGGCGCTGCGGCTGTTTCTGCAGATCAGCTGGCGGCACCCGGCGCTCGGCCGCATCATCGCCCTGGAGGGCATGGCCGGGGGCGAGCGGCTCGAGTGGTTGAGCCAGCACCTGTTCGGCACCCGCAACCGGCGGCTGATGGGGCTGGTCGAGCGCGCCATCGCCGACGGCGATCTCAAGCCATTCTCGCCGGCGCAGGTGGTGATCACGCTGCAGACCGGCGCGGTCGGCATCATCAACCTGCGGCCGCTGCTGCGCACCAACTTCGGAATCGATCCGGACACGCCCGAGAGCCGCGCCGAGCACGAGGAGTTGGTGCTCGACGGCCTGCTCGCCGGGCTGACCAATCGGCGCGCGACGCGCAAGGGGGAACGATGACGCAGGCACCCACCGGCTTCCACCACCTGGCCTTCATGGCCGGCGACATCAAGAAGCACATCGCCTTCTTCTCCGAGGTGATGGGCTGTCCGCTGGTCGCACTGTTCGACATGCACGGCGTGCCGGGCGGGCTGCACGCCTTCCTGCGGCTCAACGACCACTGCTTCTTCTCGATCGTGCAGATGCCCGACGTCGACAAGATCCCGATCGAGCTCGGCCACACGCACTCCGGTTCCGGCGCGCTGCCGAGCGCGCCCGGCACGCTGCAGCACCTCGCCTTCAACGTCGACAGCCGCGCCGCGCTGCTGGCGATGCGCGACCGCATCCGCAGCCACGGCGTCAACGTCGTCGGTCCGATCGATCACAGCATGTGTGTGTCGATCTACTTCGCCGGCCCCGACCAGATGACGCTCGAAGTGGCGACCTCCGCCGTGCCGGTCGATCCCAAGCAATGGATCGATCCCGCGGTGTTGGAGAAGGCGGGCATCTCGCCGGGGGAAGCAC
>JANRJF010000439.1:0-40797 GCA_033764095.1 Deltaproteobacteria bacterium
CCCCGCCCCGCCGAGTCGCGCCGCGCGCGCCGCGGCGCGCGCGGCATTGGGCCTGCCGGCGAGCGGCCATTTGCTCGCGTTCTTCGGCGGGCTCGATCCGAGCAAGGGCGTCGCCGACGTTGTCCACGCGGCAGGCGCCGCCGAGGCGGCGCTGGGCGAGACGCATCTGCTGGTGTGCGGGCGGCGCGCCGGGCGCAGCGCGGCGGAGCTGGCGCTGCGCGCCGACCGGCTGCATGAGCGCGGCGAGATCGATGCGGTCGAAACGGCGCTCGTCGCCGCCGACCTGGTAGTGATGGCGACGCAGCGACGCCTGAGCGAGGCGTTGCCGGCGACCCTGTTGGAGGCGATGGCGTGCGGCACGCCGGTCGCCGCCTATGCCACCGGCGGCATGTGCGAGGTCATCGGCGCCGACGGTGGGGCCGGTCGCCTGGCGGCGCCGGACGACGCCGGCGATCTGGCCCGCGTCGTCATCGAGGTGCTGGGCGATCCACAGCAGCGCGCTCGTCTCGCTGCCGCCGGGCTCGAACGGGTGCGCACGCGTTTCGCCAGCGAGTCGGCGGTCGATCGCTACGAAGCGCTCTTCGCTGCGCTCGGCCTCGCCGCGCCCGCGCGGTGAGATTACAATGGCGCGCAGTCGTCCTCGTTGCCCGTCCACCAGTCGGCGGCACTGCCCGCAACGGCCGACAGGCGATCGTAGAGCGGGCGTTCGACGTAGCGTGCGACCTCGAGCATATCGCCGTTCAACCGCTGCGCCAGGAAGAGGCGGCCCTGGCTGATCACCGCGACCAGCGTATTGAGCGCGGCAAGGTCGCGGCTTGGGTCGTCGCGGAAGAGCAGGACATCGGCCGGCGCACCGGCCTCCAGCACGCCGAGTTGCGGGACGCCGAGCGCTTCGCCGGCAGCGCGCGTCGCCGCCGCCCAGGCGGCTTCCGGACCGAGCAGCGCGGCGAGCGTCTGCAGCTCGATCCACACGCCAGCGCCGGGTGCGAGGCCGGGGCTCGGCGCGCCCGAGCCGAGCGCAAGCGGCACCCCGGCGGCATGCAGCTGTGACAGCGCGGCGAGCATGGCGGTGACCGCGCCGGCGCGCGCGTCGGCGCCAAGCGGACCGACGGCCGCGACTTCGCGGCGCCAGCGCCGTTCGCGTTCGCTGCGCGGCAGCAGGGCGACGAAGGGGAGTTGCTCCAGCCCCGGCTGATCGAGCGCGGCGAACAGGTTCCAGCGCGCCGCGGCGCTGATCACCGTGGTGGTGGTGGGCAACGCGTGCGCCAGCTGGCTGGGCGCGTCGGCCGGCTGCGCCGCCCAGGCGCGCAGCCAGTCGGCGGCGGTGTGTCCCGGCGGCAGCGGTGGGAGCAGCGTCAGCGCGTCGATATCGCGGACGCCGGCATCGGCCGGCGCGACGCCGGCCGGCAGATCGCCCGTCAGCGGCAGGCCGTGCGCCGTCGCGGCGGCGCGCACCGCGGGCAGCGCCTCGGCGGGCAGGCTGCGATGGATGGCGAGGCAGTCGGCCCCGGCGGCGTCGAGCGCATCGACCACGCCGGCGGCGCTGCTCGCATCGACCCGCTCGCCGAGTCGACAGCCGGGCGCGGCGCCGGTGAGCATGCGACCGCAGGCGAGTACGCGCGGCCAGGGCGAGACGTCGGTGGCGAGCGCCTCGCGCAGCGCCGGCGGCGGCAGATCGACGCTGCCGAGCACGCGCACCGTCGTCACCCCGGCGTTGAGCCAGTAGATGCCGAACAGCCGCCGCAGGTGTGCCGGGCTCGGCAGGCGGCGCACCTGCATGTCGATCAGGCCGGGGAGCGCATAGCGGCCGGCGAAGATGCGTTGGCTCGGCCGGCGCGGCTGGCGGTCGTCATCGGTGATCGAGGCGATGCGCCCGTCATCGATGGTGAGCACCTGATGCGGGCGGCGCTCGCGGCCCGGGTTGACGATGGTGAGATCGGCCAGCACCGGCATCGGCGGCACGACGCGCAAACGCGGCGGACGCAGGGTGAGACCGGCGCGCAGCAGCAGCACGGCGGCGAGGACAGCCGCGGCCCCGAGCAGCAGGGCGCGCAGTCGCTTCACAAGCGCCTCGCGGTTGGCCATAGGTGCGCAGCCGTCGCAGCGGCGGTGATCAGCGGGAGGGGTGTATGGCGCAGGCGCAGGGCGGGATCGGCGGCTTCGTACGGCTGTGGCTGGTGCTCGCTTTCTCGTACGCGCTGCTGCGGCTGCTCACCGACCTGCTGATTTCGGGCTACGTCGACATCCGTACGGCGACGCTGGTCGAGTACGCCATCGTGCCGTTCGGCCAGACGCTCGTCTGCCGCATCGTCTCCGGGCGCGCGCGACCTATCTGACCGCGCGCGCCGGTCGTCCGAGAGCGTCAGAGCAGCGGCAGGACGCCGGCAAAGCTGCGGCGCCGCGCCAGCATCCAGGTGCCGCCGAAGAGCAGCGCGACGCAGAGCGCCGCCAGGCCAGCCTCGCTGGTGGTCGGCGCGCGGGCGCCGCCGTTGCAGCCGGGCAGCGCGCCGAAGTCGATGAACGCGAACGGCGCGCTCGGCGAGCCGCTCAGCGCGATGTCGGCGACCAGGTTCGGGCGCACCGGGAAGCAGGCCGGCCGCAGTACGAAGCCGCCGCTCACCAGTTGGACCGGGAAGTCGGGCACGCAGAGGTGCGTCGGGCTGCTCGGGTTGGGATACGGCGCCAGCTCCTTCAGCATCGTGACGCCGTCCGCCTCGCTCTGACCGACCGTGACCTTCGCCGCCGGGCCGCCGGCCGCGCAGACGTTGCCGAAGCCGGTCCCCGCCGGGTTGCCGGGCTGGGTGATCAGGCCGGAGACCAGCTTGAGCGGGCCGGATGCACCTGCGCCGGCGCCGCTGCCGCTGTGCGCGCTCGAGCTCGGCATGCAGCTCGCGATCGTGTTGCAGAAGCTCGCCGTGGTCGGCACGAACGGGTAGTCGGAGTACGAGCAGTCGTCGAAGGTGATCTCGAGGAAGTCGGAGCTGACGAAGCCGTCGCCCGCACAGTTGCCGGTGCAGGGCACCAGCTTGTTCGGCCCGTCGGGCTGCGAGCCGATGACCTCCACTTCGCCCGAGTTGCCGACCGTCGCGCCGAAGGTGCAGTCGTCGGAATCTTTGCCGTCGTCGTCGGCGTCGATGAACGCGACCTCGGAGCTGCCGGCGACGAGCAGTTGCTGCGGCTGCGCCACCGCTACCCGAGCGAGCGTCAGGCTCGCTCCAACCACCAGTGCCATCGCGGCCGTTCGCATCATCGCCGTCTCCCTCGTCGCCCGGGTCCCACCGTGGCACGTGACGCGCCACGACGACCGCGCCCGCCTAGCGCGTTTGTAGTAGTCCTGTCAATTCAAAATCCCATTTCACTCGCGCACGGCGGTTAGCGCGCTGAGCTGATCGGCGAAGAGACGGCAGAAGGGCGGGCAGGCGTCGCGCAAGCTGGCGACCGAGCCGTCACCGACCAGCCGGCCGTGCTCCAGCACCAGCACGCGCTCGAAGCGCGCGATGGTCGAGAGGCGGTGGGCGATCACCAGCGTCGTGCGCTGCCGCAGCCAGGCGTCGAGCTGGGCGAAGATCTGCGCCTCGGTCTCGCTGTCGAGCGCGCTGGTCGCCTCGTCCAGCACCAGCACGGCCGGCTCGCGCAGAATGGCGCGGGCGAGCGCGAGGCGTTGCTTCTGTCCGACCGAGAGACTGCGCCCCGCCTCGGCGATCGGCGTGTCGAGGCCGGCCGGCAGCGCCTGCACGACGGCCGACAGTCCCGCAGCGGCGAGGGCAGCATCGATGCGCGGGCGTGGCGCCTCCCAGGCCCCGTAGCGCAGATTGTCGAGCACGCTGCCGCTGAACAGGAAGGGCTCCTGCTCGACCACGCAGACGGCGCGGCGCAGCGCGGCGAGATCGAGGTCCGGCAATGGCACGCCGTCGAGCGACACGCGCCCGGACCGCGGCTCGGCGAAGCGCACCAGCAGTTTGGCCAGCGTGCTCTTGCCGCCGCCGCTCGCCGCGACCAATCCGACCGGCGCGCCGGGGGTGAGCGTGAGCGTCAGCTCCTGCAGCACCGGCGCATCGTCGCGGTAGTGAAAGCTGACCGCTTCCAGCGCGACGGCGCCGCGCGGCGCCGGCAGCGCGGTCGCGCCGCCGTGCTCGACCGCCGGCGCGTCGATGATCTCGTAGACGCGCGCCGCCGCCGCCAGATTGCGCTGCAGCAGGCCCTGGACGTCGCTCAGCCGGCGCAGCGGCTCGAGCGTCTGCAGCAGGTAGAGACAGAAGGCGAGCAGGCCGCCGGCGGAGATGGCGCCGGACAGCACCTGGCTGGTGCCGTACCAGACGATCGCCCACAGGCCGGTGCCGGTGAGGATCCACACCGCCGCCACCAACAGGCTCGCCGACCACTCGCCGCGCAGCACGGCGTGTCGATAGCTTCGGTTGCGAGCCGCGAAGCGGGCGCGTTCGTGCGCCTCGGCATTGAAACCCTTGATGGTCGAGAGGCCGCGCAGCGCATCCTGCAGCGTGGCGGTGAGATCGCCGATCGCGGCCTGCGCATGACGGCTGCGGCGACGGATGACGCTGCCCATCGCGGCCAGCACGCCGAGCACCAGCGGAACGACGGTCAATGTCAGGAGTGCCAGCCGCCACTGCAGCGCGAACGCCATCGCCAGCGCGCCGACGATCACCAGCCCTTCGCCGACCAGCCGCTTCAGTACATCGCCGACGAAGCCGGCGAGTGCGCCGCTGTCGGTGAGGATGCGCGACGCCAGCGCACCGCTGTGGTTCGCCTGCGCGGCCTCGAGGCGCAACGCCAGTACGCGTGCCAGGGCGCGGTTGCGCAGCCGCTCGACCAGCCGCTGGCTGACGCTGTCGAGCACGTAGCGGGAGGCGAACACGGAGGCGATCAGCAGCGCGGTGACGCCGAGGCTGGCGCGCAGCAGCGGCGCGACGCTGGCCGCGTCGCCGGCGAGCGGACCGTCGGCCCAGCGCTTCACCAACCAGGTGAGCGCCAGTTGCGCCCCGCTGAGCGTGATCAGGCTGACGACGGCGATGGCGACGCGGCCGCGGAATTCCAGGCAGTCGTGGACCAGGCGGCGAAAGACGCCGCGCGCCGCGGCGTTACCGCTTGCGGCCGCCGCCGGCCGCCAGCCGGCGCGCAGTGAGCGCAGCGCGCGTTGCCAGTGACCGAGCGTGTCCCACGCCAGTCGGCGCGCCTGCAGCCGCGCCCGCGGGTCGTGCCCGAGCCGGCGCGCGATGTCCCACTGCTGGCGCGTCTTGCGGCCGAGCTGCGCCGCTTGGTCGCGCAGCCAACGGCGCCACGACCACACCTCGACGACCAACTCCTCGCCGCCCAGGGCGCGGAAGGCGCTGAGTCGCTTGTGGCCGTCGGCGACCAGGAAGCGGTCGCCCCAGCGCACCACGGCGACCGGCGGAAAGCGCTCTCCGCGTCGCATCGCGGCCTGGTAGTCGGCGATGCGCTCGGCGGCGTGCGAGACGACCAGCAGGTCGACGACGCGCTCCAGCCGCACGCGGCGCGTCGGGCCGCGCGCTTGCGCCGCGTCGAAACAGGTGGTCGGTGCGGCGTCGCGCCGCAACTCGGGCAGGGCCATGGGAGCGGTCTCGCCATACCACGGAACGATTCGATTGCGCGCCGCCGCCGCCATGCGCGACAAGGCTGCGGCAGGAGGCGGTACGGTTCCCGAAGCGCGACAGCAGATGGCCGGGCGCGGCGGCGTCGATGCGGCGCTCGCCTGGCTGCGGCGCGGTTGGCCGGTGCTGCTGGTGGCGATGCTGGCGGTGCACCTCATCGCCGTCGTGCTGCGGCGCGCCGCGCACCCCGGCGACTTCGACATCTCGCGCGAGCTTGGCCGCCGCCTGCTGGCCGGTGAGCCGCTCTATGCCGGCGGCCTGCACTACCCGTACATGCCGACGGCGGCGCTGTGGTTCGCGCCGCTGGCGCTGCTGCCGCCGTGGCTCGGCTTCGCGCTGCGTTACGCCGCGGCGATCGGCGCGCTGTGGTTGGTGCTGCGATGGTGCGCGTCGCTCGCCGCGGTCGAGGTCGGGCGACGGGTGCTGGTCGGCGCCCTCACCCTGGGGCTCGGCGCGCACTACGTGTGGAGGGACCTCGACGACAGCGGACCACACCTCATCCTGCTGGCGTTGCTGATCGGCGGACTGCTGGCGGCGCAGCGCGGTCGCACCGCCGGCGCCGCCGCACTGTTCGGGCTCGCCGCGGCGCTGAAGGCGCCGAACGCGCTGCTGCTGCCGTTCCTGCTCTGGAAGCGGCAGTGGCATCTGGCGGCGCTGTCGCTGGCGGCGCTGGTGGCATGGACCGCGCTGCCCGCCTTGGTGATGGGCCCGGCCTCTTGGTGGGCGCAGCAGCGCCAATGGGCCGCAACCGCGCTCGCGTCGGCGGTCGGCGCACCGCAACCCGGCCCACGGGCGAGCGAGGCGCGCGTGCAGAACCAGTCGCTGCGTCGCCTGCTGAGTGCCGCGTCGCCGCGCGGCGCGGCGATCGTGCCGGCCGCCGCGATTGCGCTGCTCGCCGCATTGGCGTGGTGGACGCGCCGGCGCCCGGCGATGCCGGGTGACGCGGCGCGCTGGCTGGCCGAGCTGGCCGCGCTGCTGATCGCCGCGCTGCTGCTGTCGCCCGTCACCTGGGTGCAGCATTGCGTGCTGGCGCTGCCGGCGTTGTACGTCGTTGTCGCTCGGGCCGACGCGCTGCGCTGGCCGGCCCCGGTGGTTGCCGCCCTGTCGCTGTTTGCCGTGCTCGCGCTGCTGCTCAATCGCGAGCTGCTCGGCCGTGAGTGGTACCTCGCGCTGCTCGCCGTTGGCCTGCATACCCTGGCGCTGTTGGTGCTGCTCGGGTTGCTGATTGCCACCGCACCGCGAGCGAGCGACGGCGCGTCTTGATGAGCGCCGCCGCGGCGCGCCGCGCCATCCTGCTCGCGCTGCTGTTCGGCACGCTCTGCCGAGTTGCGCAGTACGCGGCCAATCTCTCGCTCTGGCACGACGAGGCGTTCGTCGCGCTGATCGTGCGCAACGTGCCGGTCGCGGCGCTGCTCGGGCCGCTCGACTGGAACGAGCCGTCGCCGCCCGGGTTCCTGGCGGTGGAGAAGGTTGTCGTCGCCGCGTTCGGCGAATCGGAGCGCTCGCTGCGGCTGGTGCCCTTGCTGGCCGCGATCGGTGGATTGCTGGCCGTCGCCCGGCTCGCGCTGCGCGCCTGCCTCGATCGTCGCGGGGCGGTCTGCGCCGTCCTGCTGGCGGCCGCCTCGAAAGCGCTGATCATCGATGCGGCCCAGGTGAAGCACTTCAGCCTCGACTTCTTCATCGCCGCGGTGATGGCGACCCTGGCGTGGCGCGCGTCTCGCGATGGTGGCGGGCGTCGAGCGGCGGTGCTCGCCTGGGGCGGCGTCGCCGTCGTCGGGTTGTGGCTGTCGTATGCGGTCGTCTTCAGTGTCGGCGGTCATGGCGCGGTGTTGGTGTCGGATGCGTGGCGCCGTCGCTCCCGAGCCGCGGTGCGTGCGTTGGCAACAGTCGGCATCGCGCTGGCGCTGTCGGCGGCGATCCTCTCGACGGCGGTGCTCGCGCAGCGCAGCGGTGCGGTGGTCGAGTTCTGGTCGGCGCAGTTTCCGCCGCGCGACGGGATCGCGGCGCTGCTGGTCTGGCTGCTGCGCGCAGCGGTCGCGATGTTCGACCAATTGTGGCGCCCGCTCGGCGGTCTGCTGCTCGCGCCGGCGGCGTTCGGCGCGCTGGCCTGGTGGCGCAGCGATCGGCGGCCGCTGCTCGCCATCCTGACCCTGCCGGTGCTCGGCTCCCTCGCCGCCGCGGCGGTTGGATGGTGGCCGTTCGGCGGCACGCAGCACATGCGCTTCGCCGCGCCGGCCCTGCTGTTGTTGGCGGGCGATGGACTCGGCCAATTGTACGGTCGACTGCTGTCGCAGCAGCCGCGGCTGGCGCGAGCGGGAGTGGCGGCAGTGTTGGTACCGGGCGTGCTGTACGCCGCATGGCACGTGGCCGCGCCACATCAGCGTCACGCCATGCGCGAGGCGATCGCCTTCATGCAGGCGCGCGCGCAGCCCGAGGACCGGCTGGCGGTGTTCGATCCGGCGTCATTCGCGTTCTACACCGGCATCGACATGCGGGGCGCGCCGTTGGTGCTGCCGTCGGCGGTGCGCGTATGGGTGGTGACGCCGACGTCGTCGCACGGCGACCTTGCCCCGGTCGTCCAGGCGTTCATCGAGCAGCTCGCCGCGCAGCGGCCGCGGCAGCAGGAGCAGGTGCGGGGCGGCGCGGCGGCCTACCTCTTCGGCGCCGCCGGCGCGGCGGACGACGTCAGCGAAAGTCGTAGATGAGGAACGTGCCGACGTGAGCGAACGGTGCTCGTTCGCGCAGCACGGCGAGCGCCTGGCGATGCGCGTCGCTGCCGCGCGCCTCGCCCGAGCCGTAGAGCAGCGTCGCGCCGACGGCGAGCACTCGGCCGTCCAGCGCGGCCAGGACGTCATCGCGCGAGGCGAGCGGCAGGTCGTGCAGCGCAACGAGTTGCAGCGGCGGCTCGGCGGCGCGCGGGTCGGTGCCGAAGTACCACACCGACAACGGCGCGATCTGACGGTCGGCCTGCCACGCCCGCAAGGCGGGAATGCCCTGGCCCCAGTCGTAGTTGCTGTCGCTCACCAGCCGATAGCCCTGCGTCGGACCGCCCCACAAGCGGTTGACGAAGACCAGCCCGTCCGGCCACAGCCGCGACACGGTGAAGACGTTGAATCCAATCGCGGCGGCGGCGACGGCGGCCAGCCCGCGTCGTGGCCAGCCCTCCGTCGCCGCGGTGATGGCGCGTGCGAGCGCAATGCCGACGCCCACCGCCAGGTAGGCGACGATCGGCAGCACCATGCGAATGCCGAGCTGCACGCGGAAGGTGAGGCTGTAGAGGATCAGCACCGCGGCGAGACGAAGCGGCCAGTTGGCAGGCTGCGAGACGGTGTCGGTCGCCGCGCGATGCCACCAGCGGCGCAGCGCGGCGGCACCGCCGGCAACGCTGAGCAGGAGCAGCGGCTCGCTGAGCTTGATCGTCAGCAGAACGGGGAAGAAGAACCACAGCGCGTGCGGATCGGCGATCCCGAGCAGGAAGGATCCGTGGCCGCGCAGGTTGTGGCGGATCTGGCGAACGATTGCCTCACCGGCGTTGGTGAAGATGCGCAGGTGCTCGGCGACGTACTGGACCGCCGGCTGCCAGACGGCGTCGGCCGGTTGCGCGCGCGCCCAGGCGAGGAACGACGGTTCGCTCTGCCAATCGCTGCCGCAGTACACGAAGGCGAGCGCTAGGCCGGCCGCGATGATGACGCTGCCGTCGCGCAGCGCGGCGCGGTCGCGTCGGCCGTCGCCGAGCGCGATCACCAGCATGCTGAGCGGCGCCATCACCAACGCCGAGGCCTTGGCGAGCAGCGCGAGGCCGAACCAGATGCCGGGCAGCAGCACGCGCTGCGCCCAGCCCGTCGACACACCGCCGCGGTACTGGACGGCGAAGGCGAGCAGACAGGCGGCGAGGGCGATGTCGGTAGTCGCCAGGCTGGCGTGCGCCAGCAGGCTCGGTTCGCTGGCCAGCAATGCGACGGCGAGGCGGCCACCCCAAGGACCGGCAAGAACACGGCCGGCGCGCCAGCCGGAGATCAGGAGGAGGATCCAGAAGGCGAGCGTCATCGCGCGCGCCTGCGGCAGGATCTGCGGCAGCTCGGTGGCGACATCGAACGGCGCGCCGCGGCTGCGCTCGGCGTGTGCCAGCGGCAACGTCGCCACGTCGATCTGCAGCGGCATGGTGCCGAGGCGCATGAGGCCGCGGTGTCCGCCGGCGTGCCAGTCCGCCAGTCCGGTACGCAGGTACAGCGGCTCGTCGAACGTCGCGCCGAGCCGCGTTCCGGCGCTCAGGCACCAGGCGGAGGAGAGCAGCAGGCAGGCGAGCAGCCACAGCCAATCGCCGAGGCGCGGCGTTCGCGATGTCGAGTCGTCGCCGGAGCGGGGCCGCATGTCGCCTCGCCTCTAGCATCCGCGCGCCGCCTGCGCGCGCATGTGGTCATCGGCGCGCAACTATGGTTTCGCGGCCGTGACGATGAGGCTGGGAGCGATCGAGCGCCGGGTGCAGCACGTCGAGACGCGGCCGCGGCTGTGGCTGCTGGTCGCGCTGCTGTTGCCGGCGCTACCGATCCGCGCCTGGTGGTACGCGACACCGGACGGCGTCGCCTATCTCTCCATCGCGCGCCGCCTGGCGGCCGGGCTGGCGCCGGCGCGTCTGGGCGACGCACAGCTCGGCTACCCGCTCGGCTACCCGCTGCTGATCAGTCCAGCCTTCTGGGTCGATCCGCGGCCGTGGCTGACGCTGGCGATCATGCACTGGGGATTGGCGGCGCTGTTCCTGCTCGGCGTGCAGGGGTGGGCGCGGCGTCAGCTGGGCGCCGCTGGAGTCTGGGTGACGTTGCTCTGCGCGGTGAACGTCAACGTCTGGATCCTCTACCGCCGCACCTTGAGCGAAGCGGCGTTCTGCGCCGTCCTGCCGTGGACCGTGCTGGCGCTCGACCGCGTCCTCGACGCGCTCGTCACTGGGGCGCGGGCGCGCCGCGCGTTGTGTGCAGCGGCGCCGCTGCTCCTGCTGCTGATCGCCATCCGCGAGGTTGGGCTGTTGTTCGCCGTCGGTGCGGGGGTCGCCGCCGCGGTTCGCCTGCGGCGCGGCGCGCTGCCGTGGCGCCGCGCGGTCCCGGCACTGGCTGGAATCGCGGCAGTCGCGGTGCTCGGGCTTGGCGTGATCCGGCCCGAACGCATCGCCGCAGCGGGCCCGGTGTTCGCCGGACGCGCCGGCGACTACGCCGATGCGGCGGTGGCGGTCGGCACGACCCTCGCGGCACGCGTGTACCTGCGCATGACCGAGATCGGCCAGTTGCTCGTCCCCGGCATGTTCAAGGCGTACGGCGACCGATGGCTGGATCTCAACACGCTCGTGTATGCGCCCCTGGTCCTGTTGGTGGCCATCGGATGGTGGCGCTTGTGGCGCGACAACGCCGACGTGCTCAGCGCCGCCGTGCCGCTCTACATCGCGTTGTTCCTTGCCTGGCCGTATGCCGCCGGCACGCGTTATCTGCTGCCGCTGCTGCCGGTATGGTGGGCGGCGCTCTGGAGGGCGACCGCGGCGTATCCGCACCGGCGAGCGGTATTCGCGGGCCTCGCCCTCGCGCATCTCGGCGTCGCGATCGGCTATGTAGTGCTGATCGATGCGCCGCGCGCGCGCGTCTGTGACGCGCAGTGGCCGATGGTGGAGCAGGTGACGGCCGAGGTCGGCAGCGACCCGTTGCGCGCCATCGACACGCCCGATTGCGTTCGCCTCATGCTGGAGGTGGCGCGCGATCGTCCAGTCGATGTCGGGCGCGGCAGTGAGGCGGCGCCGCCGAGCGCGGTGTGGGTGCTGGCGCCGCGCGATGTCGAGCTGTCGGAGGCGTTTGCGGTCGAGTCCGTCGCCGGCGGGTATCAGCTGGCGCGGCGGCGATGAGCGACTCGGCACCGATACCCCGGTTGGCCGGCGACCGGGCCTGGTGCGCGACCGCGCCGGCCGCGGAGCGGCGGGCGTGGATCGTCGTGATCGGCGTCGCGACGCTGGTCGCGGCGCTCGGCGCACAGTCGCACGTCGGCGGCTGGAACGACGGCAGCCGTCTGGCGACGATCGAGAGTCTGGTCGATCGGCACACCTGGTCGATCGACGAGTCGTTCTTCGTTCGACGTGAGGCCGACGCAACGCCCGCGCAGCTCGTCGCCGTACCCGACTTGACGCTCGACAAGCTGCGCATTGGCAACCGCTTCTATTCCGACAAGCCGCCGGTACTCGCGCTGCTGCTCGCCGGTCCGTACTGGCTCTGGCGGACGGCCGGCGGGGCCGCGGCGCGTCTGGTGCCGGATCGGTTCTGTTACTGGATGGCCCTGGCATCGGCCGGCGTCGGCTATGTCGTCGCGGTTGGGGCGGTGTTCGCGCTCGGTGGTGCGATCGGTGTGTCGCTGCTGCCGCGCCTGGTGCTTGCATCCAGTCTCGCATTCGCGACGCTGGCGTTGCCGTACAGTCGATCGGTGAACGGCCACATCGCTCTGCTCGCCGCGGCGGCGGTGCTCTTCCTCGTGCTGGCGCGCGCGCGCGGAAGCGCGAGTGCGCCGCCGCGCACCTGGCTCGCGGCCGGCGTACTGGCGGGCCTGGCCTACACGCTCGATCTGGCGGCGGGACCGCTGTTGCTGGTGTGCGTCGCGCTCTACGCGGCGGTGCGTGGCGGTCGGCGCGCCGTCGCGTCTCTACTCGCAGCCGCGCTGCCGTGGGTGGCGCTGCACCACGCCATCACCTGGGTCATCGGCGGCACGCTGTTGCCGCTGAATGCCGATCCGAGCCGATTCGTCTGGCCGGGGTCGCCGTTCGGCGGTGGGCTGACCGGAGCGTGGCATCACGACGGCCTGCTCGACGCGCTGATCTATGCGGCGGCGTTGCTGCTCGGTAAGCGCGGCTTCCTGCTGCACAACCTGCCGCTCCTGACGGCGCTGGCAGGCGCCGGCCTGGTCTGGCGTCAGCGGCCGCGTGAGGCAGGCCTGCTCGCCTGTGGGCTCGGTTGGGCGGTTGCGACCTGGGTGGCGTGCGCGATCGCGTCGAACAACTACAGCGGTGAGTGCGCGTCGATCCGTTGGCTGTTGCCGCTGCTTGCACCCGGCTACCTGGCGCTTGCGGTCGTGCTGCGCGAACGGCGCGACTGGCTGGTCTTCGTACTGGTGCTGAGTGTCACGGGCATGACCCTGGCGATCCCGATGTGGTGGCGCGGCCCCTGGAACGGGCGGACGGTGCCGGGTTTCTGGTTCGTGCAGGCCGCGGCGCTGGCGTCATGCGTCGCGATACGGCGGTATCGCGCGCCGCGTTCACGGTTCAGTGCGCCGCGACTCTGACGTGAGGAGCGTCGCTGCGTGTACGCGATTGACCGTCGAGGAACGCGCCGAGCCAGCGCCCACGCACCCAGCGTTCGTAGGACCAGAGCCCGAGCCCGACCGTGGAAAATACCGCGACGGTGAATTCGAGCAGCGCCGGTGCGCCCAGTGGGGCCAGCAGCAGCTGCCAGGCGCCGAGAATCGGAAGGTGGACCAGGTAGAGCCAGTACGAAGCGGCGGACAGGTAGACGATCCGCGAGTGGGGACGCCGGTGCCATGCGGCGGCCGAGGTCGCCACCCCGATTGTGGTCAGCCAGATGAACAGGGCCAGGGCGGCGGCAAACTGCCACGCCTCGGACGGGTTGAGGCCGTGGTCGGCGCGCCGGGTCAGCAATGTGAGCACGACGGCAAACAGCGGCAGCGAGACGAGCAGACCGGACGCGCCGGCGAGCGGATGTCGCGGCAGGGCGTGGCGCCAAGAGAAGAGCCAGACACCGGCGAGGAAGAAGATGCCCTGGTGGAAGAAGACCGCCGGCTGCGGCGCGAAGCTGTTGTGGTGCGCCGTGTAGACCTGCGGCGCAACGCGCAACAGCAGGGCGGTCGGGATGCTGAGGAGCAGCGCGGGCCAGAGCGCAGATCGCGGCGTTGCGTCGCGGGTCGGGCGCGCCGTGCGCCAGAGCCAGAAGAGCGCGCAATAGATGACCAGGTACTCGAGGAACCACAGATGGGCTGGACCGTAGAGCTCAGCTTGCAGCGCCGGCGCGAACTTCATGCGGCGGATCTCGTTCCAGGTGCAGGTGCCGTTCGCCCACCAGCCGGCGGCGAAGACCGCAAAGAGGAGCGGTAGCAGGACCGCCGCGGAGAGGAGCAGCGGCCGTACCAGTCGACGCAGGCGATGCTGCGCAAAGCCGTGCGGCCCACGCTGATGGAGTGTATCGGCGGCGAAGAATCCGGCCAGCAGGAAGAACAGCGGGATCTGAAAGGCGTGGAACCACCAGAAGAAGGTGTTCAGCAGCGGGCTCGGGCGCGTCGTCGGCACCACCCACGGCAGCGCCTCGAGCGGCACCTGGAGGTGCGGCAGTGCGCCGTGCAGCGCGACGCCGAGCAGTACGACGACGGCGCGCAGCGCGTCGACGCCGTGCCAGCGCGGCTCGACGACGACTTCAGGTAGTTGGCGCACGGCTGGCTTGTCTCGTCACGCGATCACGCTGTCAATCGCCGGCGCGTGGTGCGTGCCCGAGTGGCGTATCGCGTTCGATCAGGTCGAGATCGATCCAGTCGCCGCGGCTGTAGTTGAGCGCGTGCGTCGACCATCGAGTCCGCAGCTCGAGGCCGCGCTGGCGGGCGGCGGCCATGAACGCGGGCCGCTCCGCGTCGGTGATCAGCACCAGAGCATCTGGTTGCGCCGCGAGCAGCGCGACCGCTCCCGCGGCATCGACCATCGACAGACCGCGTCGGGTCAGCAGCAGTATGCTGATCTCGTGGTAGCCGACGGCGGCCACGGCTCGGCCCGCGCCTGCTTGTTCGATCGCGGTCGCCGCCGCGCGGCTCGGCCACAGTGCATCCAGGTTGGGTAGCACGGCGGACAGGAGCAACGCGTAGATCGACACCGCGCCGAGCACGGCGGTACAGAGGGCCGCGCTGAGCTGCGCTCTCCAGAAGCGGCGCAGCGCGATGGCGCCGACCGCGGCACAAATGGCGACGCACAGTGCGGAAGCGACGAGCGCTGTCTGATTGCCGAGCCACACCGCCGCGATCAGGGCGATCGCGCCGATGGCGAGCGTCAGCAGCGCCCATCCGCTCGCCAGCGTGCGGGCGACCGGGTGTTGCGGCGACGGGCGCAGTTGGCGCGGCTGGCTCAGTGCGGCGCGTGCGACGAGCAGCGCCAGCGCGGGGAAAGTCGGCAGGACGTAGTGTGGCAACTTGGTCGGGAGACACTCGAACAGCAGCCAAGCCGGAACCAGCCAGGCGAGGAGAAAGCGCTCGGGGGTGCGTCGGCGCCGGCGCCACGTCGGGCAGGCGAAGAACAGCAGCGCGAGTGAACCCGGCCAGAACGTCGCCGGCAGCGTGAGCAGATAGGCGCCCGGCGGCGCGCCATGCGATTCGTGTGCGCCGAGCAGCTTTGGGGTCAGGTCGGCGAGCATGGCGCTTGGCAGCGCCTGCCATCCGGCCGCGTGGCCAGCCGCTACCGCCCACGGTGCGATACACGCGGCAGCGAGCGCGACGCCCCAGTTCGGGCGGAGGGCGATGACGAGACTGCGGCGCGGCGCGGTGCGGTCGGCGAGGGCAAGTGCAGCGAGGGTGGTGACGGCGAGCAGCGGCGCCACCGGTCCTTTGATCAGCACGCCGGCGGCAAGTGCGAGCCAGAAGCCGGCCGCAGATTGCCATCGACCGAGCCGGCCGCGACGCGCCGCCGCGTAGAGCGCGGCCAGGCAGCCCTGCATGACGACAACCGCAGCCAGCAGCAGGGCATCGGTTGTCGCCAGGTGCGCCTCGACGACCATCAGCGATGCGCTCGCCAGCAATGCGGCACCGAGCCATGCAGTGTGAGACGCGAACCAGCGCCGGCCGATGAGGAAGGTCACCAGCACGGCGATCAGCGCGCCGGCAACCGACGGCAGCCGGTGTGCGGCTATCGCCGACTCTGCGCCGGTCCCGCGAACTACGATGGCCTGCAGCCAATAGGCGCCGATCGGCTTGCGCAGCCGCGGCTCGTTCTGCAGGCGCGGCAGCACCCAATCGCCGGCCGCCAGCATTTCGCGCGCGGCTTGGGCATAGCGGGCCTCGTCGCGGTCGACGGGGGGCAACTGGCGAAGGCCGGGCAGGTAGAGCGCGCTGCACAACAGCAGCAGCGGGAGGAGGGGCCAGCGAGTGCGCCGCGTCGGCATCGAGCGGCGCAGCCTTAAAGCACTCGCGGGGTACGGCACCAAGCGGCGCCGCTGAGGCGGCCGCCGTCAGCGCAGGCAAACGGACCAGCGCTGACGACGGCAGCGGGATCAGTCGCGGATCTGTTGCGCGAGGTAATTTGCTTCGCCGACCTGGCGGATCAGCTCGAGCTGCGCCTCGAGCCAGTCGACATGCTCCTCTTCCGACGTGAGCACGTCCTCCAGGAGCTCGCGGGTGGTGTTGTCGCCGACATCGACCGCTTGGGCGATCGCCTTGTTCAGGCGCGGCACGGCGACCTCCTCCAGCTTGAGGTCCAGTTTGAGCTGTTCGTGGACCGTCTCCCCAATGCGGACCTTTTCCAACCGCTGCATGTTGGGGACCCCCTCGAGGAAGAGGATGCGCTCGATCAGCCGATCGGCGTGTTTCATCTCCTCGATCGATTCCTCGCGGTTCTTGTGTGCCAGGCGCTGGAAGCCCCAGTTGGAGCACATCTTGGCGTGGATGAAGTACTGGTTGATCGCGGTCAGCTCGCCGGTGAGGATTTCGTTCAACGTCTCGACCAGCTTGGCGTTCCCCTTCATCGTCCGACCCTCCCAATGAAAATGGTTGTCAACATCGAAGAACGATGTTTGTCTGCGCCCGCACGATACTCGACGGGGCGCAGAAGTGAAGGGAGAGCCGAAAAGAAAAACGGTGCGCAGCCGAGCAGTTGGGCGCGCTCAGTCGGCGTAGACCGGGGCCGGCTCTTGGGCGATCAGGGAGGCAATTTCCTCGCGGCAGGGGGCGCAGCAACGGCCCGCGCCGGTCTGGCGGACGATGTCCTTCACGCTACGAACGCCACTGCGGATCAGTTCCTGGAGAGCGGTGTCGGTGACGGCGGCGCAGTGACAGACGATCATGATGGAGCGACCTCCCGAGTGACGCGGAATGCACCCTGACATTGCCTGATTCTGAGACTCATTATCAAGATCATTCTCCAACTTTTTTCTTGGCCGGGAGATTGGCGGGGATGGCCTCGCCGCGGATCCGCCCGAACCACCGACCGAGCGCCGTCATTCTCGCTGGACCTGGAAGCCGAAGTGCGAACGTCTCGCGCACGATGGTCGCCGCCAGGTGGGTGTCTGCGGAGGGCCGCTTCCAGCCGTCGATCGGGTAGATCTCGAACTGATTTCCCGTCAGCCGCGACGGTGTGAGGACCGACACGCCGCCGCTCGAGTGCCAGAGTTGCACGTGCCCCATGCCGCGGGACGCCAGATAACCCGTGCGCGGATCGTCGGGGCCGAAGCTTCTGATCTCCCAACCATGCCACCGGCCTATACGCACGCGCTCGCGAGGGTCGTGCGGTGGCGGAGGCCAGGCGGGTGGGAGAACCCGCCGCCCGAGCGGAGATTCCGACGCCATAGGTCGCTCAGTGCAACTCTTCGAGACCGCTGTCAGCTTGCGGCAGCCGCGCGGCGGCGTCGTCGAGGGTGTCCCGCAGGGCCTGCAAGACCGCCGGTGCCAGACGCACGGTGAGCGGTCCGATGCTCACGTGGACTTGGCCGCAGCCGCACAGGTCGATTCGGATCGGGCCCTGCTTTGCCAGGGTGTGACCGCGATGCATCTCGTCCATGTCGCGGTTCTACTGAAGTTGAAAATCATTTTCAACAAAAATCCGGTGCGACCCACTGAACGATCCTCCCAACACGTGTGCCGACGGTCAGAAGACGAGGCCGCCGCCGAGCCGCAGGACATCGGGGAGGATCCCCTGTTCGGCGTCCTGTATGTGATAGTCGATCTTGAGGACGACCTGCGGGATCGGCTCGTATTGCAGGCCGAACTCGATGTACTGCCGCCGCGCGGCGCGGTCGCGCATGAATCCGGCGGCGACCTTGTTGTTGGTGTCGAGCCAGGAGTAGCGGAACCACGGCGCCAGATACTGCGTCGTATCTGGCCAGAAGACGGGCATCAGGTTGTAGGCAACCTCCGCGTAGGCGCCGAGCAGCACCTTGCCGATTGGCTCGCCGCCGGTCTGCGACTCGATGAATTCATCCTGGCTGAGAATGCCGGCGTCGTCGATCAGCGTGGTGACTCCGAGCGTGCGGAACTCGAAACCGCGCGTCACCACCTCGCTGTGGATCTCGTACATCTGGGTGTAGACGCCGACCTTGCGGAAGCCGATGTCCTCATTGCCATATTCTTCGCCCTGACCCTGGTCGCCGAGGTACATCGTGCCGCCCAGCGACCAGATGGTGAACGGTTCGTAGTCGAGGCGGCCGACGAACGACCAGTCATTGGCGAGCTCTCGATCGCCGCTCTGGCGTGCATTGCGCAGGTTCAGCGTCTCGTAGCCCTTGGCGTTGAAGCTGGTGACGCCGAATGCCTTGTACTCCAGCCCCGGAATCACCTCGCCGAACAGGCCCGCGCCGATCGACCGCCACGTCGTCGGAATCACCTGTGTTTCAACCGGCGGGCGCGAGTTGCCGAAGTAGAAGGGCGGCTCGTGCACCAGATTGATGAAGCCGATCGGCACCAGGACGAGACCGGCGCGCACATTGGCATGGGGGTCGAGGAGGAAGTCGAGGGTGGCGAACTCGACGTCGACGGCGCCACCACTGGCTGACACCGTTTCCTCCGTGGTGGCGTGCTCGAACTCGATCTCCGAGTTGAACACCAACCAATCGGTGAACTTGTATCCCGTGTAGAGGACCAGGCGTTCGAGGTCGGCCGTGTTCGGCTGGCCGCTGTCGTCGTTGGTGACAATCCCGACGTTGGCTTCCCCGTAGCCGCCGATCGAGAGACCGCGCGGGATGCCGTAGACCTTGGAAGCCCCGGGGCCGAGCCCGTACTGGCCCTTGAGCTCCTGAGTCTCCGGAAGCACGAGGAACTCGCGAATCTTGCGGATCTCTTCGGTCAGAATGCCCTGTCGGCGTTCGACTTCGTCGACTCGGTTCGCCTCCGCAACCGGCGACGCGGGCGGGGCGGCGGGAGCCGCCTGAACGGCAGCTGGAACGGCAGCAGGTGGAACTGGTGCGACGACGGGGACCGGCGCCGCCGGCCCTGGAGCGGGCGCCGGCGCCGCCACGGGGGCAGCATGGCGCGCACGCTCCTCGTCGAGGTCACGCTTCAGCGCCTTCAACTGCTCGAGCATTTCGCGCTGCTGCTGTTCGAGCTGTTCGACTTTGCGCTGCAGCGCCGCCTCGTCGGCGCGGGCCGTCACGGCGCAGCACACTAGCGCCGCCGCCAGTACGGCCCTCCCTGCCTTCGACATGCATCCCCCGAAACGATCTTGACTGAAAACGATTGTCAGTGTCGTTTTCAAAGGGGGTGGGTGAAGTCAAGCTGACGGCGCGTCCCGCGGGCGGGGCGATTGACTGATTCTGAAAACGGTGTTGATAATCAATTTCAGAATTCGGGGGGTGGGCGGGACCACCCACACTGCAACGAGGCGAAGGGGAGATTCATGCGGAAGTTCTGGTCAATCGTGGCCCTCGGGCTGGCCGTGGGGGTGGTGCAGCGCGCGGCGGCGCAGATGTGCGTCGGCGATTGTGACGCCAATGGTGCGGTGAGCATCGACGAAGTCATCTCGGGGGTGAACCTGGCGTTGGGCTCCGACGCCGCTTCCTGCGCGGCGTTGGACACGGACGTGAACGGCGACATCGCGATCAACGAATTGATCGGCGCGGTCAGCGCGGCGCTTGACGGATGTGCGCCGATCGCACCGGTGACCCGCGCCAGCGCCGTCGCCTGTTACGCGGACAATCTGTACCTGGCGTACGGGGATGCGTTGGCTGGCGCGACCCGTCTCAAGACCGCCATCGAGTCGTTCGTGGCGGCGCCGACCGCCGCGGGCTTGCAGGCGGCACGGGATGCCTGGGTGTCCGCGCGTCCGGCCTACCTGCAAACCGAGATGGCGCGCTTCTATGACGGGCCGATCGACAATGCCGAGACCGGGCCCGAAGGGTTCATCAATGCCTGGCCGCTCGACGAGTCGTACATCGATTATGTTGTCGGCGACGCGGCCGCTGGGATCATCAATGCGCCAGATCTGTTCCCGACCATCGATACCGCGCTGCTGACCGAGTTGAACGAGGCCGAGAGCGAGACGACGATTTCTTCCGGCTATCACGCGATCGAGTTCCTCCTCTGGGGGCAGGACCTCGACGACGACGGACCGGGCGCGCGCCCATTCACCGACTACGTGACCGACGGCGGCGGAACGGCGGCCAATCCGGCGCGCCGCGCCGCGTACCTCAAGGCGGCGGCGGAACTCCTGGTAGCGGATCTCACCGCCGTGCGCGACGCCTGGATGCCGGAGACCGCAGGCAACTACCGGGCCGAGTTCCTGGCATTGAACCCAGACGAAGCCCTGCGGCGACTGCTGACTGGAATGGGTACGCTCTCCGGCGGCGAGCTGACCGGCGAGCGACTGTCCGTCGCGTTCGATACGAAGGATCAGGAGGACGAGCACTCCTGCTTCGCCGACAAGACCCACATCGACCATCGCAACGACGAGATCGGTATCGAGAACGCGTATCTCGGACGCCACGGCGCGCGCCGCTGCGGCGGGATCTACGACCTGGTGCGGGCGGTCGATCCGACCGTGGCGCAGCAGACGCGCGACGCGTTCACCGCGGCGCGGACGGCGATCTTCGCCATTCCGCATCCGTTCGACCAGGCTATTCAGGGTTCCGATTCGAGCCCGGGTCGCGTTGCCATCGCCAATGCAATCGCTGCGCTGAACGAGCAGACCGATGCGATCGCCGACAGCGCCGCGGCACTCGGCATCAGCATCAGTACGACGATTCCGTGAGGGGTCGCGCGACCGACGTCCCGTGAGAGCCCAGCGCTCCGTATCCATTCCGTTCCTCGTCAGCGCGCTGGCGGTGATCGTCGTCGCATGCGGCGACGACGATCACCGCCCGCGCGCGTCCACGCCCACCGCGACGGCCACGGCGTACCCGACCGCAACCGCTACGCCAGCCGAGCCGCTCGGCGATCCACTGTCTGGCGGCGCCGGCACGGTCGAGAACGACACGATCGCGGCCTTTGGCCAACCCGCGCGCAACCTCCCGCTGGACCAGCGCACCGCATTCTTCACCGGCAACGCACTGTTCAATCGCGATTGGGTGATGGCCGGATCGTCCACGTCCGGCAGTGACGGACTCGGTCCGGTGTTCAACGCCCGATCGTGTTCGTCATGCCACTTCCGCGATGGGCGTGGCGCGCCGCCGATGAGTCCAGACGACTCGTTCGTCGGGCTGCTCTTCCGGTTGAGCATCCCGGGCACGACCGAGGAGGGCGCGCCCCTTGGCGATCCCAACTACGGAACGCAGTTGAACCAGGCGTCCATCCTGCGCGTGCCAAGCGAGGGGCGCGCCGCGGTGGTCTACGAGGACATCGCCGGCACCTATGCGGACGGGGACGCCTACACGCTGCGCCGCCCGACCTATGAGTTCGTCGCGCTCGCCTTCGGTCCGCTGGACCCGCAGATCCAGGTCTCGCCGCGTACCGCGCCGTTCCTGATCGGCCTCGGGCTACTCGAGGCGGTCGACGAGGAGGCAATCCTGTCCCGCGTCGATCCCGACGACAGCGACGGCGACGGCATCTCGGGGCGCGCCAACTACGTCTGGGATGTGAAGCACCGGCGCCACGCGCTCGGCCGCTTCGGCTGGAAGGCCAATGTGCCGAGCCTCGAACAGCAGAACTCCGGTGCCTTCAATGGCGACATCGGCATCACGACGCCGCTCTTTCCCGACCAGAACTGCGCGCCGGTGCAGGCCGAGTGCCTGGCGTCGCCGAACGGCGGCGAACCCGAGGCCGACCAGTTGAAGGTGGATCGGGTGACCTTCTACTCCCGCTATCTCGCCGTTCCCGCCCGTCGCGACATCGCCGATGCGGACGTGTTGCGCGGCGAGCAGCTGTTCCGCGGTATCGGGTGTGGCGGATGCCATACGCCGACGATGCTCACCGGGGCAGCTGCCGAGGCGCCGCTGGCGTTGCAACGCATCCATCCGTACAGCGATCTGCTGCTCCACGACATGGGAGAGGGTCTCGCCGACGGCCGCCCCGACTTCGCGGCCGATGGCCGCGAGTGGCGCACGCCGCCGCTCTGGGGTGTCGGATTGATCGGCACGGTCAACGGACACGACCTGCTGTTGCACGATGGTCGCGCACGCGGATTCGCCGAGGCGATCCTCTGGCACGGCGGGGAAGGAAGCGCGTCGCGCGAGGCCTTCCGTCACCTGTCGCGCGAGGAGCGTGCGGCGCTAATTCGCTTTCTGGAGTCGCTCTGATGTCGCGTCGCTTGGGTGTGTACCTGTGCGCGGGATTGTCGTTGGTGCTGTGGGCCTGTGGCGGCGGCGGGACGCCGGCGCCGCAAGCTGGACCGCGTCGCATCATGCTGCAGGACCTCGGTCAGCTGGTCATCGTGCCGACCTACGAGACGCTGGTTGCGGAGGCCTCCAACCTGGTCGCCGCCGCGACAACGCTGGAGGCGACACCGGCGGCCGACGCGCTGACGGCGGCGCAAACCGCGTGGCGGCGTGCCCGCGCGGCGTGGAAGCAGAGTGAGGCGTTCGCCATCGGTCCCGCCGAGACACTGCGTACCGCGAACCGTATCGACTGGTCGCCGATCCGTGCGGACCGCATCGAGACCGCGTTGGCGGGAACCGACGAGATAAGTGCGGCGTGGGTCGAGGATCTGGGCACCAACCTGAAGGGCTTCCTGGCGATCGAGTACCTGCTCTTCGATCCCGCCGGCGGCGACGCGGCCGTGCTGACGACGTTGCAGGGCGACGCCGGCGCGCGTCGCCGCGCGTTCATTCGCGCCGCGGCGGAGAACCTGCGCGACCAGACCATCCTGCTGCGCGATGCGTGGACGCCCACCGGCGGCAACTTCGTCACGACGCTGGCCACCGCCGGACCCGGCAATGCGACCTTCCCGACCGTCAAGAGCGCAGTCGACAAGCTGGTCAACCAGCTCATCTTCCTCGCCGAGGACATCGCCGATCACCAACTCCTGATGCCGCTCGGCGTGCGCAACGGCGGAACGCCGCGTCCAGACCTCATCGACGCCAACCGCAGCGGCAACGGCATGGCCGACCTGCTGGACAATCTCACCGGTCTCCAGAACGTGTATTACGCCGTCTATGACGGCCGCCGCGGTCAGGGGTTGAGCGCCATCGTCGCGACGCTGAATCCCACCACCGACAACGTGCTCGGTCTGGCCATCCAGCGTTCGTTCGAGACGGCGACGCGGATCTCCGTGCCGCTCGAGGAGGCGATTTCCGACCAGGCCGACCTGGTCACCCGCGCACAGGTGCGGACCAAGGAGCTGATGGAACGGCTCGAGGTCGATCTGGTCAGCGTGTTGGGCTCCACGCTCCGCTTCAACCCGAGCGACGGTGACTGAGGGATTGCCGTGACCCGTCTGCTCGACCAGCTCTGGCGCCCGGTTGACATCGCGTCCCTGGTCGCCTTTCGCGTCGCCTTCGGCGCGCTGGCGTTGTGTGCGGTGCTGCGACACGTCGCCTACGGTTGGGTCGATCAGTTCTTCATCACGCCTCACGTCTTCTTCCCCTATCCGGGTCTGGCGTGGATCGTGCCGCTCCCCGCCGCCGGCATGTACGCGCTCTATGCCGGGTTGGCGCTCTGCGCGCTGGGCATCCTGACCGGCGCCTGGACGCGGCTCTGCGCGGCGCTGTTCTGTATCGGCTTCACCTACGCGCATCTCATCGACCGCACGAACTACCTCAACCACTACTACCTGGTGAGCATCCTGAGCGGATTGCTGGCCGTGCTGCCCAGTGGTGGAGCGCTGTCAATCGACGCCTGGCGGTGTGCGGATCGACGCCGCGTCAGCGCGCCAGCGTGGGCCGTCTTCCTGCTGCGCTTCCAACTGGCCGTTGTCTACATCTTCGGCGCGGTGGCGAAGGTGAATGCCGACTGGCTCCTGCATGCCGAGCCACTGCGCATCTGGCTCGGCGCCAACGTCGATCTCCCACTGCTCGGGCCGTGGCTCGAACGGACGTGGGTGGCATACGCATTCAGCTACGCGGGCCTGCTGTTCGACGCGAGCATCGTGCCTCTGCTGTTGTGGCGGCGAACGCGCCCGTTGGCATACGGCGCCGTACTGGCCTTCCATCTGCTCACCGCAGCGCTCTTCCCGATCGGCATGTTCCCCTGGCTGATGATTGCGCTGACGCCGATCTTCTTCGCGCCGGCGTGGCCGCGCCGCGTGCTGGGCTGGATCGGCCGGGACGTTGTACCGGCCGGTCGTGCGCGCGCGAGCCAGCCGCGGGCGCGCTGGGCGGTGGCGACGGCACTGGCGCTCTATGCACTCGTCCAGCTCCTCATCCCGCTGCGCCACTTCGCCTACGATGGCGACCTCTACTGGACCGAGTCGGGCTTCCGCTGGTCGTGGCAGATCATGGTGATGGAGAAGTTTGGTCGGGCGGTGTTCACGGTGACCGATCCGGTGACGGGTGGGTCCCGTACCGTGCGCCCGCTCGAGGAACTGACGCCGCTGCAGTACCGAATGATGGCGACGCAGCCGGACATGCTGCTCAGCTATGCCCAGCGGCTGCGCGATCGGTATGCCGCGATGGGCGACGCGGTGCAGGTGTTCGGCGACGTGACGGTCACGCTCAACGGCCGACCGGCGGCTCCGCTGGTCGATCCCGCCGTCGACCTGGCGGCGTTGCCCGACAGCGCGGCGCCCTCTGCTTGGTTGCTGCCGCATCCCGATGCGCAGCGACAGGTTGCCGTGCGCTGAGTAACCCGGAGGTCGCCGATGATGCGCTGGATGCCGTTGGTGTTGGTGGGGCTCTTCATCGGCGTCGGGTTCGGCTGGCGCGCGTGGTTGCAGAAGCGCCGCTTCGGACACTCGGGGATCGTGATGTTCCGGTCGGGTCGCGTCGATCAGCACGTCCGTGAGCTGGCACTGGTGGGCCTCGTGGCAATCCTGACGGTGCAGGCGGTCGGCGCCGCGTCGGGACGCGGGCCGATAGGCCCGGTGCTGCCACTGGCCGACAGCTCGGCGGTTGCTGCGCTCGGCGTTCTGCTCAGCCTCGTCGGCATCGTCCTGATGGTCCGTGCGCAACTCGACATGGGCGCCTCATGGCGCGTCGGCGTCGATGAACAGGCTCGGCCAGGCTTGGTGACCGGCGGGCTGTACCGCGTCTCGCGCAACCCGATCTACCTGGCCCTCTTCGTGGCACTGGCCGGGTTCACGTTGGTGATGCCGACCTGGCTCTCCCTGCTGGCGCTGATCGGTGCGGTGGTCGGTGTCGGCCGCCAGGTCCGCGAGGAGGAGGCGTATCTCCGCCGTGCCTACGGGACCGACTTCGAGCGCTACGCCGCACGCGTTGGCCGGTTCCTGCCCGGCATTGGTCGCCTGGCGCCGTAGACTCCGCCTCCTCAGCCGTTGACGTCGAAGCGGACCGGGACGGTGATCTGGATCCGGTCGCCGCTCACCTCCGCCGGCAACGGCTCGAAGGGCGCCGCGCGCGACACCATGTCAGTGGCTTCCTCGTCGAGCAGCTCGCTGCCACTCGATCCCTGCAGGCGCACCGACGACGGGCGGCCGTTGCGATCGATGGCGATGGCCAGCGTCGCGGTGCCGACCTGACCGCGGCGCCGCGCCAGCAGCGGGTAGCGCTTCACCTTCTCCAGCCGCTGGCGCAGGCGCTCGAGGTAGCTCGCCACCGCGCTGCCGGACGGATCACCCTGGACGCCATCGCGCGTCCCGCGCCCGACGCCCGAACCGCGTCCTGTGCCGATCCCGCCACCCACCCCCGCGACGTCGCTTCCTCCGGTTGTGCCGCTCTCGGCAGGTGGTGCCGGTGCCAACGCGGGGGCGCTCGCAGGGTGCTTGGCGCTCGCCGGCGGCGCGCTCGCCTTGTTCACCTGCGCCGGACGGCGAATCGCGGCCGGTTTCACCGGCGCCGGCGGTACGACCGCCGGCTTGATCGTGGGAGGGTTCGGCCTGGCAACCGCCGGTACCGGTCGTGCGGGCGGTGCGACGACGGCGGGCGCTGCAGCCGGGGCGCCGCTGCCGCCCGCATCGGGCGCGGTCCCGAGCAGCGTGACCTTTATCGGCGGTGGATCGACCGGACTGACCACCATCTGCAGTGCGCACCACAGCAGGACGACGCCATGCGCGAGCACCGACAAGACTGTCGATGCAATCGGCACGCGCGGATCGCGCGGCGGCGGCAATGAGACGACATGTCGCAGCCGCAGCGCGATCACCACGCCGCGCCGGGCGGGCGTCGTCGGCGCGGTCTGTCGGCCGGCGTTCAGCATGGCGCTGCTGCTGAAGATCGGCGACTGCCGATGCGCGCAATGATCAAGGGGGCGTCGGCGTCCGGATGCGCGGTGAGCGTGACCGCGACGCCGAACACCTGCTCGATCAACGCGGGGCGCAGCACCTCGCCCGGCGCGCCGAGCGCCATCGCTCGCCCGCGCGACAGCAGCAGCACCCGATCGGCGTATATCGCGGCGAGGTTGAGGTCGTGCAGGACGACGAAGACGCCGCAGCCCCCTCGCGACCAATCGCGCGCGCGTTGCAGGGTGCGATGCTGGTGCGCGAGATCCAGCGCCGCGGTCGGTTCGTCCAGCAGGAGGTAGCGCGCGCTGCGCGCCGGGGTGTCCCAGATCTGCGCCAGCGCGCGAGCGAACTGCACGCGCTGGCGTTCGCCGCCGGAAAGGGTCGGGTAGGCGCGCGCACGCAGTCCGGCGGCGTCGGCGGCGGTGAGCGCGGCGGTGGCGATGGCCAGATCGCGGGCGCGGCTGACCCGACCAGCGTGCGGCGCGCGCCCGAGCATGACGACCTCCAGCGCGGTGAAGTCGAAGTCGAGCGCGCTGTGCTGCAGCACGACGGCGCGCCTGCGGGCGAGGTCTGCGGCGCGCCACTGCGCCAGCGGCCGGCCGTCGAGTACCACCGCGCCGGCGCTCGGCGCGCGATCGCCGGCCAGGGCGCGTAACAGCGTCGACTTGCCCGCACCGTTCGGGCCGACGACCGCCAGCACCTGGCCCGGGACGACCGCTGCCGACACGCGGCTCAGCAGGGTCGTGCCGCCTGCTTGTACGGTGAGCTCGTAGGCCGCCAGCATCTCACCCCCACGCCGCCGGCTGGCGACGCAGCAGCCAGAGGAAGAACGGACCGCCGACCAGGGCCGTCACGACGCCGAGCGGCAATTCAGCCGGCGCCACCACGGTGCGGGCGACGACGTCCGCCAACACCAGCAGCGCGGCACCGAGTGCGATCGAGCCCGGCAGGACGATGCGGTGGTCGGGGCCGGCGAGGAGGCGCACAAGATGAGGGACAACCAGGCCGACGAAGCCGATCACTCCGCACAGCGCCACCGCGGCGCCGACGCCGACCGCGCCCGCCAGCACGACGCCTCGCTTCAACCGGTCGACATCGACACCGAGATGGCGTGCCTCATCCTCGCCGAGCAGCAGCAGGTTCAGCGCCGGCGCCAGACGCGGCAACGCAACCAGCGCGACGGCGAGGAACGGGGTCACCGCCGCCAATCCCGCCCAGGTCGCGCTGCCGAGGCTGCCGAGCGTCCAGAAGGTCAGGCTGCGCAGCTGCGCGTCGTTGGCGGCGAAGGCAAGCAGGCCAGTGCCGGCGCCGGCGAGCGCGTTGATCGCGATGCCGGCGAGCAGCAGGGTTGCCACCGGCGTCTGCCCGTCGCGTCGCGCGGCGTGATAGACCGCGAACGTCGCGATCGCGCTCCCGACGAACGCACAGGCCGGCAGCAGTGCGAGACGCAGCCACGTTGGGCCTTCGCCCGGCATGGCCGGCAGGAGGACGATGACGGCCGCAGCCGCCAGCGCCGCGCCGCTGGCGGTGCCGATCAGGGCGGGGTCGGCCAGCGGGTTGCGAAACAAGGCCTGCAGCGCCGCGCCGCTGGCCGCCAGCGCGCCGCCGGTCAGCGCGCCGAGCAGCACGCGCGGCAGGCGGATGGCGAGCAGCACGGCCGCCTGTCGCTCGGCACCGGGCCAGTCGAGTGGCGCGGCACCGAGCTGCGCCGCGCCGATGGCGAGGATCTCGGTGGGGGAGATCGAGACGGCGCCGACGCCGAGCCCGATCAGCAGGGCCAGGGCGCACACCGCGCTCAGTCCGGCGAGCAGCGGCAGGGTCCGCGCCGTGCGGAGGCCGCGCGCACCGTGTCGGCGGGTGCGCGCGGCACGAGGGGAGAGCGCGCCGTTCATCGCGTCGCGGAGATCTCCGGATGCAACTGACGCCCGAGGTCGCGGGCCGCGTCGCCGAGCCGCGGGCCGAAGCCGAGCAGGTAGAGGTCGTCCATGACGATCAGACGGCGCCGCGTGCCGGCCGGCGTCTCCGCCAGGCCGGGTTGCGCCCAGATCGCGTCGGCGCCGCCGAGACTCTCGACGCCCCGTGCCAGCATCAGCACCGCGTCGGGCTGCGCCGCGACCACCGCCTCGGCGGTGAGCGGCTTGAATCCCTCCACGTCGGCCAGTGCGTTGCGCCCGCCCGCCAACCCGATCATCGCGTCGGCCGGCGTGTTGCGTCCGGCGATCATGAGCGTGCCGGCGCCGCGTGCGTATACGAAGAGCACGCGAGGGGCGGAGGAATCGGCGGCGCGATCGGCGCGCGCCTGCGCCAGACCGGCCTGCATGTCGGCGATCAGTGTCTCGCCCGCCGCGTTGCGATCGAGCAGCGCGGCGACGTGGCGAACCTTCGCGCTGGCGCCGTCGGGTGAGTCGTCGGCGGCGATCACCTCGACGCGCACGCCCGCGTCGCGCAGTTGCGCCAGTGCCGCGGGTGGTCCGGCTTCGTCGCTGACGATCACCAGGTCCGGCGCCATCGCCAGAATCCCCTCGGCGGGAAGCTGGCGCTGATAGCCGACCTTCGGCAGCGCCGCGGCGGTCGCGGGGTAGACGCTCGAGGTGTCCGCGGCGACGACGCGGTCGCCGGCGCCCAGCGCGAAGACGATCTCGGTGATGTCGCCGCCGGCGGTGACGAGGCGCTGCGCGCTGCGCGCCGGCGTGGCGAGCAGGGCGACCACCAGGGCGCCGCAGAGCGCGACGTGGGGCGGCGACGTGACGCGAGCGAGCGGGCGCAACGGTCGTGGCGTGTTCATAGCTCGAATTGCACTCCTGCCAGGAAGCTCTGGCGGCCGACGACGTTGCCCTGCGGGCCGAACGCGGCGACGTCGATGACCTGGTTGTCGAGGACGTTCTGTCCCTCGAGGAAGACGGTGAGGTACTGCAGCAGCGGCCCCATCCCGTGGGTCTGGTCGATGAAGGGGAAGAGCTTGTTGAGCTGGCCGCTCACCTTGAAGTTCATCACCCAGTACGACGGAATCACCGCCGTGTTGGGCAGGCTGAACTCACTCTGGTCCTCATAGGATGCCCAGAGCTGCAGCGTGCTGCCGAGCGGCAGATACGAGTAGGTGGCGGTGGGAAGGAAGCGATTGCGCGGCCGGAACGGCAGCTCCTCGCCGTCGCTGTCGAGGGGGCAGCCGCTGACGCATGTCGAGTCGAGGAAGCCGTAGCTCAGGTCGAGGCGCAGCGAGTGCTCGGGCGCCGGCCACCACGCCATCTCCGACGGCACCGTGCTCACCGTCATCTCGACGCCCTGCGACAGCGCCCGCGCAGCGTTCTCGTATTCAAAGATCTGCGACGGCCCGCCCGGTGGGCACGGCGGTAGCGGGCGAATGCCACACTGCGTGTTGACGAAGATCAGGTTGTCGAAGTCGTGCCGATAGAGAACCACGAAGCCGCTGAGGCCGGTGATCGGCTTGAAATCGAACTGCAGATTGAACGCGAGATCCGTCTCCGGCTTGAGATCGGGATTGCCGAGGATGACGTAGCCGCCGCCCTGCGGCGGCGTGTTGTAATCCTGGCTGTAGAGCTCCAGCAGGTTCGGTGCGCGGTAGCCGCGCGCGACGATGCCGGTGAGCCGATAGTTCTTGGCCGGCCGCCAGCCGAGCGTCAGGCGCGGGCTGACGTCGACGCCATAGTTGCTGTGCTGATCGATGCTGGCACCGAGGACCGAGGAGACGCTCTCGGCGAAAAGGATCTCATCCTGCAGATAGGCGCTGTTGAGCCAGGCGTCCTGTTGCACGCGCGGACCATCGAGCGTGCGGTTGTCGATGTTCTCGAGACGGAAGCGGTTGCCGGCGGTGACCAGGTGCGACTCGCCGAACCAACCGTCGGCAAAGGTGCGCAGCAGGCGCGGCTCGACCACCGAGTCGTTGTACGTCGTGTCTTCTTCGAAGCCGGGTGTGGCGTTGTCGCGCGTGAAGCCGTACCAGGCGCCGCCGAAGCTCGGCTCCCACTGCTCGTTCACCTGCCAGCGCCAGTCACCGCCGACCGTGGTGTTGGTGCGCTGGCTGAGCGGACCTTCCTCGATGGGGTTGTAGTCGAAGCTGAGATTGGCGCGTTGGTCGTCCGACGGTGTGTAGTCGACCTGCGCGGCGACGTCGTTGCGGATCTGCAGCGCGTCGGTGTCGTCGAACTGGCTGCTGATCGCGCCGTAGAGCTGTGCCAGCGCGACCTGGCTGTACTGGTAGGAGAGGAAATAGCCGAACGGGCCGACGCTCCAACCGTGTGTGGCGCTGACCAGCGCGCTGTCCTGCGTGCCGCCGGCGACGGTCAGCGAAGCGTGCGGGCGCCTGCTGCCCTCGCGCGTGATGATGTTGATCACGCCGCCCATCGCGTCGCTGCCGTAGAGGCTGGAGGCGGGGCCGCGGATGATCTCGATGCGCTCGACGTCCTCCACCGCGATGTCGCGCAGGTCGACGACGCCGTTGACGCCGCCGCGAAAGCGACGCCCGTTGCGCAGAATCGCCACCTGGTTGGCCTCCGTGCCCTGCATGCGCACGGTGCTGGCGCCGAGGCCGAACTGCTGGTTCTGCTTGACGAAGATGCCGGGAATGCGGTCGAGCGCCTGGGCGACGTTGAGCGCCGACACGGAGCGGATCTCCTCGCGGCTGATCACCTGTACCGGCACCGGGGCTTCGTCGACGGCGTACTCGGTGCGGGTGCCGGTGACGACGATGTCCTCCAGCGTGTGCGCCTGCTCCGCCTCGCGGCGCATCTCGTCCTCGCGCCGTTCTGCCGGCGCGGCGGCAGTCGGCGTCGGCGCGAGTGCGGTCGGCGTTGGCTCGGCCGCGCCGATCGCGGGCAGCAGCGTCAGCAGCATCGCCATGCGGAGGCAAAGCCGTGCCGGCCGGCCGCGCTGGGCCGTGTGGCGGACCGGGGCATGCATCGTGCGGGTGTCGTCTCAGCAACCCGTCAGCGCGGCGTTGACCGCCTGGATGAGCTCGTTGACGCCGACCGCGCCGTCGCCGTTACCGTCCATCTGTGTGCACGCGGCGGTTGGAGTGCCCAACGCCAGGTTGACGCCCGCGATCAGCTCGTTGACCGCGACGCTGCCGTCACGGTTGCAGTCTCCCGCGCACGCGGCGCCATCCGGCGTCGTCGTCGGAGTGGCGCTGGTCGCATCGGACGTGGGCGTCGCGGTGGGCGGCGCGGAGGAGGTCGAGGTCGCCGCGGGTGTGGCGGTGAGCGTGACGCGCGGCTCGCTGGTCGGAGTCTCGGTCGGCCGCGCGGTGTGGGTCGGCGTCGGGCTCGGCAGGGCGCCGATCTCGACCGTGAGGTAGGGGAGGAAGGAGCCGTTGACGTTCGGCGGGCCACCGCCGCCGTCGCCGAGGTTGTCGAGCGAGGTGGCGCTGCCCGAATCGGTGGTGCGGAAGACGACGCCGATCGACACTGCGGCGTCGCTGAGCAGCGCGCGCACATCGTCGGTCACGTCGACCACGACGGTGAGCGGCCCGCTGCGTGACAGGGTCTGGTCGGTGATGCGGCCGAGCGATTTCGTGTCGACAGTGTGCGCGGCGCGCTCGATGCGCAGGTGGTCGTCGAGCGTGACCTCGCCGTTGCCGGCGAACAGGTGGATGAGAATCGTCTGGCTGGCGGCGCCGCGAAAACTGGTGCCGGGCCCGAAGGTGCCGATGACGTCGTCGATGTTGAACACCAGCGTCGCCGACTGCACGGCGTCGGGGCCGGCGCCGCCGAGTGGGGTGACCGGGAACTCGCCGATGCCGCGCTCCTCGGTGATCGGGATCTGCAGGCCGATCGACAGGGTGTTGTAGCCGGTGGGAAAGTCGGGCTCGCCGTCGAAGACGGCCAGCATCGGGTAGCCGTCGATGATCGCGTCGAACGTCGCGCCCTGGTCGACGCCGATGACGATCGGTTCGCCGATCGCCGCTGGTGCGTGCGCCAGCGCCGCCAGCAGCGCGATGGTTACCGACATCATGTGCGCGCCGCGGCGCGGGGCGGGAAGCGAGTGTGTCACGCTGAGCCCTCGTTGGTTCGCGCGACCGAGCGACGATCCCGGGGGGAACCCGCGCCGTGCGGCGCCGGGTGGCAAAGGGAGACCGTCGACCCGGTCGCGCGAGGTGGTCACGGCCGTGCCTCAGTCAGCGCACAGGGCCGCGTATTCGGTGTCGAGCCCCACCGCCGAGATCAGCGCGCAGGCGGTTGAGTATTCGGCGGCGACCGCGCCACCGACCTGCGTCAGGTGATTGTTCACCAGGCAGGTGGCGACGTCGGTGAAGGAGGTCGCCGACGGGGTGCACGGAGTGCCAAGCTCGGCCGGCGTCAGTACGCTGCACTTGCTGGCCAGACCGGCCTGCAGCTTGGCGATCGCCTTGCCGACCTTCGATGCCGGGTTGGCCGGATCGAGCGCGGCGCTGCACTTGGCGGTGACGTCGGCGTAGTCGCCGCCGGCGGCAGCTGCCTTGAGCACGCCGTCGAGACACCTGATCAGGTTCTTGTGCGCGGTCGAAGCGAGGGTGCTGCCGGTCTTGGCGATCGCCGACTGGCAGGTGAGCTTCGGCTTGTCCCACACCGGCGGATCGTTCGGGACGGTGGTGACGGTGAGGAAGGGCATCGCCGCACCGTTGATGCCGGCCGGGCCGGCGCCGCCGAAGCCGAGGTTGTCGAGCGAGGTTCCCGAGCCGGCGTCGTTGGTGGTGAACACCAGGCCGAAGTGCGTCGCGCTGCTGTCGAGCAGGCCGCCGAGCGCCCCGGTGACGTCGACGGTGAATTGCAGCGGGCCGCTGACGGCGAGCGTCGCGTCGGTGATGGTGCCAAGCGAGACCGTGCTCACCACCGCCAGCGGCGCGCCGACGACGTTGCCGAAGTCGGCGAGGTCGATCGTGCCGTTGCCGCTGTACTTGAACAGCACGATGGTCGCGGCGGCGGTGCCGTCGAACGTCGTGCCGGGGCCGAACGTATTGAGCACGTCGTCGATGTTGAAGGTCAGCGTCGCGCTGGCGATGTCGGCAGACGTCAGGCCAGCGAGCGGCGCCAGCGGCAGCTCGACGATGCCGCGCTCCTCGGTGACACCGGCTTGCAGCGCGACGCCGAGCGAATTGCCGGCGAAGTCACCGGTGCCGTCCGGCGTCAGGCCCGGCGGTGGAAACGGAAAGCCGTCGAGAATGCCGTCGATGACCGTGCCCGCCGTGGTGTCGCTGATGACGACGGTGTCGGCGTGGACGGTGCCGGCGCTGAGGGCGCAGGCGGCCAGGGCGAGCGCGCCGAGGCGGCGGCGCAGCGAGATGTCCATATCGAGCTCCTCCTTGTGCGGCAGGCGCGGGATGCCTGGCCGCTGCTTCGGGTGGATTGGAGGGCTCTGGACGGAGATCGCGGGCCGCGGATTCGAGTGAGCTGTTCAGTCCTCGGGTGGTGGGTGTTGCATCGGCTCGATCGGCACCACGACGTGGCGCTTGCAGCGCCGGCACTTGAGCTCCAGCCCGGTCGGCGTCCAACGTGCCAGCAGACTGCCGCAGTCGCAGCGCACGTCGCGGCCGGGCGGTGCGTCGCGGTGGCCGCGACAGGGCGCGGCCACGACTCGCCAGGTCGACCTACCGGGCATTGGCGACGGCATCGACCGTCGGCGTGCTGCCGTTGCCGACCCGGTGGAAGACCTCGTGGACCTCGACCTGCGAGTGCCTGGGGAAGATGTCCTTCGGCAGATCCTCCATGCGCGCATGCCCCTTGACGAAGGCCTCCGAGCGCAGCCACGACTCGAAATCGTCGCGCGAGGACCAGAAGGTCTGCGTGAGGTACGGCTCGCCGGCTTTGGTGGGGCGCAGCAGCTGAATGCCGAGAAAGCCCGGCATGCCGTCCACCAGGCCGGCGCGCGTCTCGAGCAGGCGCTCGAACGTGTCGCGGTGTTGCTCGGCGACGTAGATGCGATTGGCAACCAGAATCATCGTCTCCCCCCTGAGTGTGCGTGCGGTGCGGGACGGGCGTCTGGCGCCGCGCGCGCCGTCTCCGGCGCGGCCGTGTCGCACCTCTGACGATATTGAAAATCATTATCAAAGTCAAGCCGTGTGCGCGGGCTACGGTGTGAGCGGACGGGGTGATAGGACCGAGCGCACACCGGAGGTGCAGATGGGGGTGAAGTCGGACCGCTGGATCCGCCGCATGGCGACCGAGCACGGCATGATCGAGCCGTTCGAGCCGCGCATGGTCCGCGAAGTGGACGGCGAGCGGGTGATCTCGTTCGGAACGTCGAGCTACGGTTACGACGTGCGCTGCGCCGACGAGTTCAAAGTCTTCACCAACATCAACTCGACCATCGTCGATCCCAAGCACTTCGACGAGCGCAGCTTCGTCGATGTCCAGGCGGCGCAGTGCCTGATCCCGCCTAATTCGTTTGCCCTGGCGCGTACCGTCGAGTACCTGCGCATCCCGCGCGACGTGCTGACCATCTGCCTCGGCAAGTCGACCTACGCGCGCTGCGGGATCATCGTGAACGTCACCCCGCTCGAGCCCGAGTGGGAAGGGCACGTGACGCTGGAGTTCTCCAACACGACGCCGCTGCCGGCCCGCATCTACGCCTTCGAAGGGGTGGCGCAGTTCGTCTTCCTCGGCGCCGACGAGGTGTGCGAGACCTCCTACGGCGACCGTGGCGGCAAGTACCAGGGCCAGCGTGGCGTGACGCTGCCGCGGTCGTAGCGGTTCATGCGCCGCCGATGGTTCGGGGCGGCCGCCGTCGCCGACGGTGGGGTCGTTACCCACGAAGTGCGCTCCGCGTCGTCCGGCGAGGAGGAATCGTGGGTCTTCCTGACCGCCGCCTTCATCTGCCTGTGCGTCATCTACGCCCTGATCTTTCAACTCTATGATGGCGCGCGGGTGACGACGCTGAACACCGCGCTGCCCTACCAGGTGCTGTTCCGCGATCTGCCCGGCGCCGAGCAGCGGACCTTTCGGCAGATGCAGGAAGGGGTCAGCGAGGCGCTGCGAGGGCGCAGCGCCAGCGGCGCCTGGCCGAGCGTCGACGCGCTCGCTGCCGAAGGCGTGCCGCCATTCGCCGCCGACCCGCTCGACACGCTCGGGCTGCGGTGGAGCGAGCGCCGCGACGGCCTGGCGACGCAGTACCTCGCGATGCCGGTCGAGCCGCGGCAGGCGCCGGCGTTCCTGATCCTCGTCGTCGAGCCGGAGCCCGGCGCCAGCGAGGCGCAGGCGGTGATCGACGAGGAGCACCAGGGGCTGCCCGACGGGCGTGTCGTGCACATCACCTACTGGAAGCGTACGCCGGCGTTGCTGCCGGAAAGCGGGCTGGTCGCCGATCCGGCGCTGCAGGGCTGGTCGCAGATCCGCGTTGCCAATCCGGTCCAGATCATCGAGGAGCGACCATGACCCGTGCGAACGGCATCGCCAGCATGCTGCTGCTCGTCGTCACCTCGGCCGCGGCGTTTGCGTCGACACCGACCGCGTCCCGCCCGCTGAAGGTCGGCGTGACGCTGCACCCCTACTACTCCTGGACCAGCAACGTCGTGCGCGGCACCGACGTCGAGGTGCGGGCGATCCTGCCCGGCGAGGTCGACGCCGGCGACTACCAGCCGCGTACCGAGGACATCGCCAAGCTGGCCGACCTCGACGCGATCGTCGTCAACGGCGTCGGCCACGATGACTTCATCACCGACATGATCAAGGCGTCGGGCAACCAGCGCCTGGTGGTCATCCGGCCCAATGAGGGTGTGCCGCTGCTCAAAGCGGCGAACGGCGGCACGGTGAACTCGCACACGTTCATCTCGTTCTCCAACGCCATCCAGCAGACCTACGCGATCGCCAAGGCGCTGTCGGCGCTGCGTCCGGACCGGGCGCTGACCTTCGATAAGAACGCCGCCGACTACGCGCGCCGCCTGCGCGCCATCAAGAGCGCGGCGGCGGCGCGGCTGGTCGACGCCAAGATCAACCGCGTCGTCACCGTACACGACGGCTACGGCTACCTGATGCAGGAGTTCGGCATCGACATCGCCGGCGTCGTCGAGCCGGCGCACGGCCTGGTGCCGTCGGCCAAGGAGCTTGGCCAGATGATCGAGCTGCTCAAGCGCGAGCACCTGAGCGTCGTCTTCAGCGAGGAAACCTTCCCGCAGCCGTTGCAGCAGGTGCTGCGCGACGACGGTGGGGCGCGCGTGTACCTCATCAGCCACATCGCGTCGGGCGACTACACGCCGGACAAGTTCGAGGTCGAGATGCAGAAGAACGCCGACACGATGGTGCAGGCGTTGGTGGTCGATCCGGCGAGCTGACGCGTGTCCGAGCATCCGATTCTCGAGATCGACGCGGTCAGCGTCGTCCGCGACGGCCGTCGCCTGCTCGACCGGGTGACGATCACGGTCGCGCGCGGCACGACGCACGTGCTGCTGGGGCCGAACGGCGCCGGCAAGACGACGCTGCTCGGCGCCGTGCTCGGCCAGCTGCCGTTCAGCGGCGGGATTCGCTTCCACTGGCGCGGCGGCGGCCGCCTTGGCTACGTCCCGCAGGCCTTCCACGTCGACCGCACCCTGCCGTTGACCGTCGGCGAGTTCCTCGCCCTCGGCCGCCAGCGCCGCCCGGTCTGCTTCGGCGTCCGGCGCGTCCTGCGCCAGCATCTGCAGGAGGTGCTCGACCGCGTCGGCCTCGCCGACTGCTGGGCGCGGCCGCTCGGCGTCCTGTCCGGCGGCGAGCTGCGCCGCGTGCTGCTCGCCAACGCCATCGATCCGACGCCGGAGTTCCTGCTGCTCGACGAGCCCGCCAGCGGGCTCGACGAAGCCGCGACGCGACAGTTCGAGGCGACGATCGCCGCGTTGACGCGCGACGCCGGCGCCAGCGTACTGATGGTGTCGCACGACTTCGGCCAGGTGCAGCGCCTCGCCGATTGCGTCACGCTGATCGATCAGTGCGTGCGCCGCAGCGGTCCACCAGCCGACGTCATCGGCGGCGACCTCGCCGCGCTCTTTGCCCTCGGCACGCGCCCGTCCCTGCCGTGACGCCGCTCTACGACGCCCTCGCCGGGCTCGCCGCGCGCGGCGCGCTGCCGGAGATGTTCCAGTACGCGTTCTTCGTCCGCGGCCTGCTCTCGATCGTGTTGCTGGCACCGCTGCTCGGCGGGATCAGCCATCTGGTGGTGGCACGCCGTCTGGCGTTCTTCTCCGCCGCGCTCGGTCACGCCGCGCTCACCGGCCTGACCATCGGCATTGTGCTCGGGGAGCCGCTCAACGCCGCCTATGGCGGCATCTTCGGCTTCTGCTTTCTCGCCGCGCTGGCGATGGTCTACGTGCGGCGCCATTCGAGCCTGCCGCCCGACACGTTGATCGGCGTCTTCCTCTCGCTGTCGCTCGGGCTCGGCATCTGCCTGCTGGTGGCGGTGACCAAGCGCTTCAACATCCACCAGGTCGAAGCGGTGATGTTCGGCAGCCTGCTGACGGTGACCGACGCCGACCTGGCGCTGCTGCTGGTCGTCGGGGCGGCGATCGGGGTGGCGCTCGTGTGGGTCTACAACCGGCTGCTGCTCGACAGCCTCAACCCCTCGCTGGCGCGGGTCAGCGGGGTGCCGACCGTGTTTCTCGACTACCTGTTCGTCATGCTGCTGACCGCGGCGATCGTCGTGAGTCTGAAGGTCATCGGCGCGCTGCTGGTCGAGTCGATGGTCATCGTCCCCGCCGCCGCGGCGCGCAACCTGGCGCGCACGACGCGCGCGTACCTGCTGCTCAGCATCGGCGTCGCGCTGCTCGCCGGCGTCGGCGGGCTGTTCATCTCCAGCGTGCTGTTGGTGCCGAGCGGCGGCGCCGTGGTGCTGGCGATGAGCGCGCTGTTCTTCGTCACCCTGGCGCTCGCCGGGGTACGCTCGCTGTGGCGCGGCTGAGCGCCGCTCAGCCCGCCGCCGCCAGCCGCGCGACGTACTGCCGGACGCCGTCCTCCAGCGTCGTGAAGGGCTCGCCGTAGCCGGCGGCCCGCAGCCGCGCGGTGCGCGCCTCGGTGAAATACTGATAGCGGGCGCGCAGCCCGTCAGGCATGTCGACGAACTCGATGCGCGCCGGCAGCCCGAGCGCGGCGAAGGTAGCGCGCGCCAAGTCGAGGAAAGTGCGCGCCCGACCGCTGCCGAGGTTGTAGATGCCGCGGGCGATCGGCGCGGCGAGCGCGAAGTGGAGCACGCGGACGACGTCGTCGACGAAGACGAAGTCGCGCAGTTGGTGCCCGTCGGCGTACTCGGGCCGGTAGCTCTTGAACAGGCGGACGGGCTGGCCGGCGCGGATCTGATCGAAGCTGTGCAGCACCACGCTGGCCATCGATCCCTTGTGGCGCTCGCCGAAGCCGTAGACGTTGAAGAACTTGAAACCCGACCACGCCGGCGGCCGCCGGCCGGCGCGTTCTTCGGCCAGCGCCCAGAGGTCGAACTGCAGCTTCGAGTCGCCGTAGGGGTTGAGCGGGCGGAGCTCCGCGAAGCGCGTCTCGTCGTCGTCGTAGCCGTTGGCGCCGTCGCCATAGGTCGCGGCGCTGCTGGCATAGACGAAGGGCAACTGGTGCGCCGTCGCGTAGCGCCACAGATCCTGCGACGCCTCCAGGTTGACGCGGGTCAGATAGGCGACGTCGAGCTCGGTGGTGTCGGTGCAGGCGCCGAGGTGGACGATGCCGGCTAGGGCCGGGCGCTGCGCGTTCAGCCAGTCGAGCACGCCGGCGCGATCGACGATTGTCCCGAAGTCGATGCCGCGGTGCTCGGCGCGGCTGCGGAAGTACTCCGGCTCGTCGACCGAGATGACGGGCTGAGTGCGGCGATTGCACGATTCGACGAAGCGGGCGCCGATGAAGCCGGCAGCGCCGGTAACGAGGAGCGGAGTGGGCATGGTGCGGTGTGGCTAGCACAGGCTCACCTGGCGCCGCGACCTGCGCGTTCCCGGCGAGGCCGAGTCGTGGGGAGCGCGGCCAGGTCACTCCGGCGCCGACCAGCGGCCCACCAGCCAGGCGGCGACCGTGGCGGCGGCGCGTTGATAGGCGTCGGCGAGCCCGGTCGCGCCGCGCGTCGCCAGCGGGCCGGGCTCGTGGCGCGTTGTCCACAGGATGCGGCCGCTCGTCGGGTCGAGCAGCGTGGCCTGCAGGCCGACGTCGACGAAGGAGGGGAAGTCGGCGTTCTCCGCCTCCCACTTGCCGATCTCGACGAACAACGCCGGCGCCGGCAGGCCGGACGCGACCACCGCCGCAGTCGCCTGGCGCAGGGTCATGGCAGGCAGCAGGGCCTCGCCGTTCGGCGACAGTGGCGCGATGCGGCGCGCGCGCAGCTCGCGGCGCAGCGCCGCGTCGAGCTCGCTTGGTACCGCGGCGCGCGTGTCGGCGATCCAACTGTAGAAGGTGAAGACGCCGCGCACCGCGCTGCGGTTTGGCGGGTCGGCGATCGGCAGCAGCACCACCGCCGGCAGCGGGTCGGGCGGCGCCGGCGGGCGGCCGCTCGCACAGCCGGCGCAGAGGGCGAACATGCCGGCGGCGACGATGGCCAGTCGCCGCGCGGCATGCGTCATCGACGGCGCCGCGGCGGCGCGAGGCGAAACATGGCCGTCCTCGCGCCGCCGCGCCGTGCGCACTTCAGTCGTGCCCGCCGTCGTGGTGCGGCGTGAAGCTCAGCGTCAAGACCTCCGACTGGCTGTAGCCGTTGTCGGTGGTGGTCAGCTTGAACGAGGCGGCGTAGGTGCCGCTCGGCTCGCCGCCGCCGGCGATCGCGAGCTGGGTCTGCAGGTCGGCGTGGAACTCCGGTGTCACGCCCAGCGCCACGCTGTCGCCGACGCTGTCGAGCGTCGTGTCGCCGAAGCGGATGGTGAGACCCTCGGCGATGGCGGTGACCTCCAGCGTCACGGTCGTCGCGTCGGCGAGCGTGAAGATCGACTCGTCCGGCTCGCTCTCCTCCAGCGGTGAGATGCCCGGGTTCACGGCGCTGTAGATCGCCGTACCGCCGGCGCAGTCCTCGGCCTCGCTGCCCAGGCAACTGTCGAACGACAGCGGGATGGCCTCGTTGGTGTCGAACTCCGGATGTGCGACCAGTGCGCCGGAGCCGTCCGCGTCCGACGCGACGACGATCTCCAGGTGCGGATCCCCGTCGTCGTGCTCGTGCAGCAGGTGGAAGAACTGCTGAGCCTCGGCATCGGGCTGGCCGCCCGGGAAGGTGAGGCCGAAGCGTGGCAGCAGTGGCGCGCACTCGGCGTCGTCCGGGTTCGACATGCAGCCCGGCGGCGTGTCGGCCTCGTTCTCGTCGATGTTGCTGGCCGCCAGCAGCGTCTTCAGATCGGCGGCGATCACGCTGTGGGTCGGATTGAAGCCGTCGATGCGCACGGCGCCGACGTTCGGCGCCGCGCAGCTGGTCGGCGGCTGACTGGGGCCGGCGCCGGTGCAGCCGGTGCTGCCCAGGTGGATGCGGTACTTGTCGTCGGCGGTGTCGATGCGCACCGCCTTGTAGCCCGACTGCCAGCTCCAGAACATGGCGGTGAAGTTGAGCGGCGACACCGCGGTTGCGGCGTTGCCGTGGTTGAGCTCGAAGGGCAGGCCAAGGTCGAAGGCGACGCCGGTGTAGACGCCGGACGGCACCGTGCCCTTGACCACCGAGTTGGTCGCCGTGTTGCCGTTGGCGCAGGGGCCGCTGCCGTCCTCGAAGTCGAGCAGCGCGACGTTCTGGTACTGCCAGATGCCGTCCTGCTCCAGCGCCACCGGCACTTCCGCT
>JANRJF010000440.1:0-2396 GCA_033764095.1 Deltaproteobacteria bacterium
GGCGGCGCATCTCAGAAGTCGTCCAGAATCCGGTCGTGCACGTCGCGCGCGATGGCGCGCATCATGCGGTCGATGGCCAGGTGCTTCTCGGTCTCGGCGAGCTGGATGTCGGTGAGCTGGGCGAGGTTGTCGAAGTCGAGCGTGCCCTGCTGGAACTGCGAGGAGCTCGGCACCACCGTCTGACGGTTGACGCTGAAGTCCTCCACCGACTGCATGTTGTTGCCCTTCCAGAGCACGCTGCCGTCGCTCTGGCGGGTAAGCACGACGTCGAGCACCAACTTGGCCTCGTACTGTAGCGCCTCGTCCTGCTGGTTGAACGACACCGGGCGGATCTTGAACTCGCGGATGGTGCCGCTGATGATCGCCTCGCCCTCGCCCTTCGACTCGCGGATCTCGAGCGCGCCGCGCTGGTAGAACTCGCGCTCGACGGCGAAGGCGAGCGTCTTGTCGAGCCCTTCCTGGCGCGAGCGGTTGGTGAAGGTCCCGACCGCGACGCTGTGGATGTCGCCCGGCACATGCGTCGTCTGCGAGCCGACGATGGCGTAGCCGCAGCCGCCGAGTAGCGCGGCGAGCAGGAGCAGCGCGTTACGCAACGATGTTCACCAGCCGCCCGGGCACGACGATCACCTTGCGCGGCGGCTTGCCGCCGAGCGAGCGGGCGACGCCCTCGCTGGCCAGCGCCAGCTTCTCGATGGTCGCGGCGTCGGCATCGCGCGGCACGCGGATGGCGTCGCGGCGCTTGCCGTTCACCTGGATGGCCAGCTCGATGCTGTCCTCGACCGACAGCGACGCGTCGTGCGCCGGCCAGGACGCATGCGCGATCAGATCCTCGGCGCCGAGCCGCGCCCACAGCTCCTCGGCGAGGTGCGGCGCATAGGGCGAGAGCACGCGCAGGAAGTCGCGCACGATGGCGCGCGGCAGCGTCGCGCTGCTGGTCGCCTCGTTCACGAACACCATCATCTGCGCGATCGCGGTGTTGAAGCGCAGCGCCTCGGTGTCCTCCAGCACCTTCTGGATGGTCTGGTGCAACGTGCGGTTGAGCGCCGCCTCGCTCTCCACCGGCGCGTCGACCAGGCGGCTCGCCAGCGCGCCGCTGCGCTCGTCGACCACCAGGCGCCAGGCGCGCTGCAGGAAGCGGTGCACGCCCTCGACGCCGGACATCTGCCACGGCTTCACCTGATCGAGCGGGCCCATGAACAGCTCGTAGAGGCGCATGGCGTCGGCGCCGTACTGATCGATCACCTCGTCGGGGCTGACGACGTTGAGGCGCGACTTCGACATCTTCTCGATCTGCGAGGTCAGCCGCTCGCCGGTGGCGCGCAGCACCGGCACGCCGTCGCGCTCCTCGACGTCGCTCGGATGGTAATACTTGCCGCGCGCGTCCTGGTAGCTGTAGGCGAGGATCATCCCCTGGTTGAACAGGCGCTGGAACGGCTCGGTGGTGTGCACCAGGCCGCAGTCGTACAGCACCTTGTGCCAGAAGCGCGCGTAGAGCAGGTGCAGCACCGCGTGCTCGACGCCGCCCACGTAGAGGTCGACCGGCATCCAGTACTGCTCCGACTCGCGCGACCACGCCTCGCGCTCGTTCTTCGGATCGAGGAAGCGCAGGTAGTACCAGCACGAGCCGGCCCACTGCGGCATGGTGTTGGTCTCGCGCCGGCCAATGCGGCCGTCGGGCAACGTCACCAGCAGCCAGTCGTCGCCGGCGCGCGCCAGCGGCGGGCGACCGTCGGCGGTCGGCTTGTATTCGTCGACCGGCGGCAGGGCGACCGGCAACTGGTCGGCCGGGATCGGCATCGCGGTGCCGTCCTCCAACCAGACGATCGGCATCGGCTCGCCCCAGTAGCGCTGGCGCGAGAACAACCAGTCGCGCAGGCGGTACTGGACGCGCGCGGTGCCCTTCCCGTTCGCCTCGAGCCACTCGATCATGCGCGTCTTGGCCGCCTCGACCTCGAGCCCATCGAGGAACTGCGAGTTGACCAGCCGGCCGTCGCCGACGTGCGCCGTCTGCTGCACGTCCTCACCGCCCGACACCACCTCGCGGATCGGCAGACCGAACGTCCTGGCGAAGGCGTGGTCGCGCTCGTCGTGCGCCGGCACCGCCATGATCGCGCCGTGGCCGTAGCTCATCAGCACGTAGTCGGCGATCCAGATCGGCAGCCGCTCGCCGGTGACCGGATGCAGCGCGTCGGCGCCGGTGTAGACGCCGGTCTTGGTATCGTCCGCACCGCCTTCGACTTTGCGCTTCGCCTCGGCGACGTACGCCTCGACCGCCGCGCGCTGCGCGTCGGTGGTGATCTGCGCGACCAGCGGATGCTCGGGAGACAGGACGCAGTAGGTAGCGCCGAACAGCGTGTCGGGGCGGGTGGTGAAGACGGGGAAATTCACCAATCCCC
>JANRJF010000441.1:0-12724 GCA_033764095.1 Deltaproteobacteria bacterium
ATGAAGAAGCGCGCCGCCGGGTCGTCGAGCAGGCGCGGAATGCCGCCCTCGGCGATCCAGGCGCGCAGCTCCTCGTCGCTCTCGACCAGCTCGTCGAAGTCGGGGCCGCCGAAGCCGGGGATGTAGCCCTTCAACGAGCCGGGATTGGCCAGCCCGCCGCCGCCCATGGCGCCGTGGCAGGCGAAGCAGGCGTTGAGCGCCGCGAGCTCGGCGCCGCGCGCCGCCGGCTCGGTGGCCGGACCGAGCAGGCCCGAGGTGGCCCGCAGGTAGGTGACCAGCAACTCGACCTCGCGGCTGCTCACCACGCTGCGAAAGGCCGGCATGCGCAGCACCTGCTGCTCCTGCCGCTCGCGATATGCCGGCCGCGCCAGTTTCTTGGCCGGGGCGCCGTCGAGAATGTACTCGCGCAGATCCTGGTCGTCGTGCGCGTACATCATGATCGTGCCCTCGTGGAAGGACGGCACCTCGCCCGCCTCGCTGCCCGGGTTGGGCACGCCGCCGACCCCGCCCGGCCCGTGGCAGGTGAAGCAGCCCAGCCGCTCGGCGACCTCGCGGCCGCGCTGCACCTCGCTGCTGTGCGGCGGCATGACGATGTCGCGCACGATCGGCCAGGCGATGTAGGCCGACTCGATCGCCACCGCGACGAGCAGGATGACGAGCAGCAGACGCAGGGCGAGACTGGACCGGAGAGCCATCGGAGACGGTGTCGTTACCCGTTATGCGTCGTCGGTTGCCAGCGATTCGCCGCGTTCGGTCGGCACCAGGTTCCGAACGGCCAACACCCGACGGACACCGGCGGCCGGTTCTCAGAAACCGATGCGCCGCATCACCGCGCGCGGCAGCAACCGGATGACCAGCATCACCAGGCGCCACGGCGCCGGCGCGTAGACCAGCGGCGTGCCGCGGTCGATGGCGCGGACGACGGTGCGGGCGACGTCGTCCGGCTCGCCGGCGAACGGCGGCGCGGGCAGGCCGGCGGTCATGCCGGTCTTCACGAAGCCCGGCTTCACCAGCACCGTGCGCAGGCCGTCGGCGCGGAACTTGTGGTCGAGCCCGGTGAGGTAGTGCGACAGGCCGGCCTTGGCGGCCCCGTAGATCAGCACCGGCTTGCGGGCACGGTCGCCGGCCACCGAGCTGAACACGCACAGGGTGCGGGCGCCACCGGCGGCGAGCAGACGCTCGCGCGCCAGCTCGCAGAACAGGATGGTGTTGGTGAAGTCGGCGGTGAGCACGCGGGCGCGCAACGCCGCATCGCGCTCCAGCGCCTCCTGGGTCGCGAACAGGCCGGCGGTGACCACCACCGCGTCGAGCCCGCCGAGCGCCTGGACGGCGGCGTCGAGCGCCGGGGCGAAGCTCTCCGGCGCGAGCAGGTCGCAGGGCGCGGTGCGCACCGGCGCGGCGGCGCCGCGGATCTGCAGATCGGCGGCGCTGCGTTCCAGGTCGTCGGCATCGCGGCCGAGCAGGCAGAGCGCGTCGCCGCGCTCGGCCAGCTGGCGCGCCACGGCGCGCCCCATCCCCTTGGTGGCGCCGAGCAGCGCCACCTTCACGGTGCGTCTCCGAGCAAGCGCACCGACAGGGCGCTGGTCAGCCGGTGCTGCGGATCCCAGGCGTCGCGCACCGCCTCGAAGGCCGGCAGCCGTTCGCGCTCCATGGCGCGGAAGTGCTCGCGGCGCGTCAGCGCGTCCTTGGCGAGGTAGATGCGGCCGCCCTCCTCCAACACCACCTCGTTGAGGGCGTCGACGACGCGCTGCGTGTCGGGTCCGATCGGCAGGTCCATCGCGTAGGACACCCCGGGACGCGGGAACGACAGCAGCCCGCGGCCGGCGGCGCCGCAGTCCTTGATCACGCACAGGTAGGCGCGCCCGCCGCTGTCGCGCAGCGTGCGGATCAGGCGGCGATGGCGCGCGTGCGAGTGCGGGCCGGGCAGCACCGCCTGGTACTGGGTGAAGCCGCGCCGCCCGTAGAGGCGGTTCCAGTCGCGCACCACGTCGAGCGGATAGAAGAACGTCTCCGGATGGACGATGCCGGTGCGCGCCCGCGCCCCGTGCAGGCGGAAGTAGCCGGCGTTGGCGAGGCGCAGCATCCACGGCTGCGCCGCCCAGCTCGGCAGGTAGATCGGCAGCGCCGGCGCGCCGCGCCAGCGCGGCGGCTGCGCCGGCGCCTCGTCGGCTGTCGCCCAGCGGCCCATGTTGAGGATGCCGCGGCCGAGCTGCGGCTCGTCGGCGAGCAGGTCGCTCCACAGCACGGTGTACGGCCACTCGCGCCCGGCCGCCTCGAGGCGCTCGAGCGCGTGGTCGAAGTTGCGCACCGCCTCGCTCACCTGCCAGATCCACGGCGAGGCGATGCGCTCCATCTGCACCTCGACCTCCAGGATGTGGCCGGTGAGACCCATGCCGCCGAGCGTGGCGTCGAACAGCGCCGTCTCCTGCGCCGGCGCGATCTCCACGATGCGGCCGTCGGCGACGCGCAGGCGGATGGCGCGCACGTGCTGGCCGAAGCAGCCGGCGACGTGATGGTTCTTGCCGTGCACGTCGGCGGCTACCATGCCGCCGAGCGTCACCCAGTGCGTTCCGGGCGTCACCGGCGTGAACCAGCCGCGCGGCAGGGTGAGGCGGTTGAGACGCATGAGCGTCACGCCGGCCTCGGCGCGCAGCACACCGCTGTCGCGGTCGAAGGCGAGGACGCGGTCGGCGAGCGGCGAGCCGGCCAGCGGCCGCGCGCTGCCGCTCGGCAGCGACGCGTCGCCATAGGAGCGCCCCAGGCCGCGGGTCAGCGCCGCCCCCTCGGTGATCCGCTCGAGGTTCTCCGAGCGCCGCTCGCGCCCCTGCACCACCGGGTAGTTGCCCCAGCCGGCCAGCGCGGTGGGCGCCGGCTCGTCGAGCGGCAGGGGCGAGCGCACGACAGCGTTCATCGTCTGGGTTGTAGACCGCGAACCGGCGCGGGGAAAGCGGGAGTTGCCCGCGCGGCGCCCGCGGCGCCGCGGCGAGCCGCGATGGCGCGTTGGGACGCGCCGCCCGCTCCGCTATAGGGCGGACGCATGGCGGAGAACGCGGCGCCGGCGAGGCGCGCCCGGCGCGACACCGTGCGCCCCATCCCGCGGCCGACCGGGCGGCGACTGAGCGCGCTCGGCAGCACCGACCCAACCTGCGCGAGCGTCGGGAGGAAGGTCGACGTCGAGGGCGCCACCCGCGAGCCCACGCTCTTCCTCGCGCCGCGGACCGGCGCGAAGACGATCGGCCCGGCCAGCGCCGGCGCCGACGAGCTGAACGCGGCGGGGCAGCGCCACCGCGCACCGCGCTGACCGCCGCGCCAGACGACGACACGACGATGCGGCGGGCGGGGTGGATCATCACGGCGGCGGTACTGGCCTACACGGCGCTGTTCTACGCCGACCTGCTGTTCGAGCGCCGCGTCACCGTGTTCCGCGACCAGTACACGATCGTCATGGCGATCGACTGGGTGGTGCGCTTCCTGTCGCAGTGGACCTGGCCGCCGCTGTGGACGCCGTACCAGGTGCTCGGCAAGCCGCTGCTCGCCGAGCCGCTGGCGGCGATCTTCTATCCGCTCAACTGGGGGGCGCGCCTGCTGCCCTTCCCGCTCGGCTACAACGCCTCGGTCGCTGCACACCACGCGCTCGCCTTCGCCGGCACGTACCTGCTGCTGCGCCAGCGCCAGGCACAGCGCGAAGCCGCCGCACTCGGCGGACTGCTGTTTGCGTTCGGCGGGCTGTGCGTCGCGTTCGACAACATGATCAACGCCCTGCAATCCGCGGTGTGGCTGCCGTGGACGCTGCTCGCCTTCGACCGCTGGTGCACGCGGCGCGGCAGCGCGGCGCTGGCGGCGACCGCCATCGGCCTCGCGCTGACCCTGCTCGGCGGCATGCCGGAGGTGTTCGGCTTCGCGCTGGCGCTGTGCCTGGTGACGGCGGTCGACCGGCGCCGCGACGGCGGCGCCAGGCTGCCGCGCGCGGCGCTGGCGCTCGCCGCCGCCGCGCTGCTCGGCATCGGCCTCGGCGCGGTGCAGTTGCTGCCCACCGCCGAGTACCTGGCGCACTCCTCGCGCGCCGGCGGGCTGCGCACCGCCGGCGTCGTGCGCCTCTCGCTGGCGCCGTTCGGCACGCTCGCCTTCCTGGTGCCGCGCCACTACATCGACCCGACCGGCGCCTTCCACGAGACCGCGGCGCTCTGGGAGGGCGAGCTCGCCGACGCGCCATGGGCGATCAGCCTCTACCTCGGTCCGCTGCTGGCGCTGCTCGCCGCCGTCGACCTGCCGCGCGCACGGCGCCGGCTGTGGTTGGCGGTCGGCGTCGTCTTCCTGCTGCTCGGCTGGGGCGGCCATCTGCCCGGCTACACCGCACTGGTCGACTCGCTGCCGCTGCTGCGCACGGCGCGCTACCCGGAGAAGTTCCTGCTCGTCGTCTATCTGCTGCTCGCCGCCGGCGCCGCGCTCGGACTCGATGCGGCGTTGCGCGACCCGCGCCGCTTCGCCCGCGCCGGCGCCGCGGCGCTCGGTCTGGCGCTCGCCTGCGGCGCCGGCGCGTTGGTGGCCGGCTACAAGCCGAGCTTCGCGCGCAACCTGCTGCAGCGCGACCTGATGATCGCCGCGGCGCTGCTGCTCGGCGTGTTTGCGGTGGCGCGGCTCGGACGGAGGCGACCGCAGCTCGCGGCGCTCGCCCTGCTCGGCTTCGCCGGCGTCGATCTCTACCGCGTCAACGCCCGCCTGCTGCCGACGCTCGACTGGGACGAGCTGCGCCGCGTGCCGGACAGCGCCCGCGCCATGGCGTCGGGCGTGCCGCCGGTGCGCATGTACAGCGATGCGGTCGGCCGCCCGGCGGTCGCGCCGTTCCCCGACAGCACCATCCAGGAACAGCACCTGCTGCTGTTCGAGGTCGCCAACTACTTCGGCCTCGCCAACCTCAACGCGCCGGCCTCGATCAACCTGCAGGACCACGAGCTGCTCTCGGCGCTCACCGAGCAGGTGCCGCCGCCGCGCGTCGCGCCGCTCTTCGCCGCCTTCAACACGCAGTTCGTCACCAGCCCGAAGGACCTGCGCCGCTACCCCGGCCTGACGCCGATCCTGGCGCCGCGCACGCCGCTGGAGGCGTACGTGTACCGCGTCGAGGGAGTGACGCCGCGCGTCTACGTGCCGCACACGCTGCTGCCGATGCCGCGCGAGCGGGTGCTCGCGTCACTGCGCGAGCGCGACGATCCGGCCGAGCAGCTCGCGGTCGCCGCCGACGACCTGCCCGCCGGCGCTTCGACGACCGTCGTCGGCAACGCCCGCCTCACCGCCTACCGCGCCGACGACGTCGAGGTGCAGGTGCAGATGGATACCGACGGACTGGTCGTCCTCACCGACACCTACTACCCCGGCTGGGAGGCGACGGTGGACGATCGACCCGCACCGATCGTGCGCGCCAACTACTTCGCCCGCGGCGTCCACGTCCCTGCCGGCGAGCATCGCCTCGTCTTCCGCTACCGGCCGTGGCCGTATCGGGTCGGGGTGTGGGTGTCAGGCGTCGCGTTGCTGGTTCTCGGGACCATGCTGCTCTGGGGCCGTGCGCGCTGAGGCAGGCTGTTAGGCTGCTAGGCTGTTGGCTGTTAGGGGTCGGAACGCGAGAGGCTCGCAGGGATCGTTCCCCTAACAGCGAGCAGCCTAACAGCCTAACAGCCTTCCTGGAGCTCCCATGTCCGATCCCCGCCCGCTCGACGGCATCCGCGTCGTCGACATGACCCAGTACGAAGCCGGGCCGTCGGCGACGCAGATCCTCGCCTGGCTCGGCGCCGAGGTGATCAAGATCGAGCCGCCGAGCGGCGAGCCGAGCCGCCACCTGATCGGCGGCGACGCGACGCGCGACAGCATCGTCTTCGTGCTCTTCAACCAGAGCAAGCGCAGCGTCGTGCTCGACCTGACCCAGGACGCCGACCGCGAGCGATTGCGCGCGCTGCTGCGCGGCGCCGACGTGCTGGCGGAGAACTTCGCGCCGACCACCCTCGCACGCCTCGGTCTACCGATCGAGGCGCTGCTCGCCGAGCTGCCGCGCCTGATCGTCGCCTCGGTGCGCGGCTACGGACCGAACGGGCCATGGTCGGGCTACAAGTCGCTCGACTTCGTCGGCCAGGCGACCGGCGGCGCGATGAGCGTCAACGGCGCTGCCGACGGGACGCCGATGCGCGTCGGCGTCACCATTGCCGACAGCGGCACCGGCCTGCACCTGACGGTCGGCATCCTCGCAGCGCTGCTGCGCCGCGAGCGCACCGGGCGCGGCGGTCGCGTCGAGGTGTCGCTACAGGACGCCGTGGTCAACCTGATGCGCAACGCGATGGCGCCGACCTACGTCGCCGGCACCGCCGCGGCGCGCACCGGCAACGCGTACGTCACCGCGGTGCCAAGCGACCTCTACCCGTGCAAGCCGGGCGGGCCGAACGACTACCTCTACATCCTGCTGGCGGCGAAGCAGCACTGGGAAGGGCTACTGCGCGCCATCGACCGCACCGACCTGCTCGACGACCCGCGCTTCGCCCGCCAGTCGGCGCGCAACGCCAACCCCGACGCGGCGCGCGCCGTGGTGCGCGCCTGGACCGAACGACACGACAAGCTCGACGCGATGCAGCACCTGTCGAACTACGGCGTACCGTGCGGCGCGGTGCTCGACACCGCCGAGCTGCTCGCCAACGAGCAGCTGCGCGCCGCCGGCATGATCATCGACCACCACCACCCGCAATGGGGCGACCTGCGGGTGCCCGCCTGCCCGATCCGCCTCGACGGCTTCACCCCGCGCATCGAGCCCGCCCCGGCGCTGGGCGCCGATACGGAGGCGGTGCTGCGCGAGTTGAAGTAACGGCGCGACGTTCGCGCTGGCGTTCCCTCACCACAACGACACCACGACCCAACGGGGACGAGCGTCCCGCGCATGTCGTGCGTCGTTGTGCCGTGGTGTCGTTGTGGTGAAAGCGCCCCGGCTCAACGCCGCGCCGCTTACTTCTTCGGCTTCGCCACCGCGCGCGGCTTGGCCGGCGGCTTCGCCTTCGGCGCCGCCGCGACGCGTGGAGCGGCGGCTTTCACCTTCGCCGGCGCCTTGGGCTTGGCGCCGTTACCGCCGCCGTTGGTGCGCGCCTCGGCCTCCAGCTCGACCTGCGCCTGCACCCAGTGCTCGAAGTCGCGACCGTGCGGGCAGCCCTCGCGCTGCCAGATGTGATACGCGCGCTCTTCGATCGCCTTCTCGGAGATACCACCGACCATTTCTGACCTCCCGACCTACGGTTGCGTCCCCCCCGAGCCGACCGTGCGGAATTTAGCCTGAAACCGCGCGCACGGCTACCGTGGGTTGCCCGGTTGGATGCCCGCGCGCCGCGATCGGTTGCGGGCGGGGCGGCGCGGCGCTACGCGGCACGCATGGGATGGGCCACGCCGCCACCCGCGTTGGTGGCGCGCTTCGCGCGCCTGCTGCCGGCCGATCCGCGCGTCGAGCGGCGGCAGATGTTCGGCTGCCCGTGCGCCTTCGCCGACGGCCGGATGTTTGCCGGCCTGTTCCGCGATCGGCTCTTCGTCCGTCTGCCGGAGGCGATGCGCGGCAAGCTGATGGCCCTGGCGGGCGCCGGTCCGTTCGAGCCGCGGCCGGGGCAGGTCATGCGCGAGTACGTCTGCGTCCCCGCCGCACACCGCCGGGTGCGCGAATGGCTCGCGGCATCCGCCGAGTACACCGCCGGCCTGCCGGCGCGCCCGGCGCGGCGGCGCCGCCGCACCCGCCGCCGGCGATGACGCTGCCGCTGCTGCACCACTTCCGCCTCTCGCACTACAACGAGAAGGCGCGCTGGGCGTTGGACTTCAAGGGTGTCCGGCACCGCCGACGCGCCTACCTGCCGGGCCTGCACATGGCGCCGCTGCTGCTGCTCAGCGGCCAGCGGCAGGTGCCGGTATTGCGCGACGGCGCGGCGACCGTGGTCGGCTCGGCGGCGATCGTCGATCACCTCGAACGCACCCACCCCGATCCGCCGCTCTACCCCGCCGCACCGGCCCTGCGCGCCGCCGCGCTCGAGATCCAGACGCGCTTCGACGACCAGGTCGGCGGCCCGGCGCGCGCCGCCTTCTTCTTCGACGCGCTGCAGGACCCGCGCGCGCTCGCGCCCGCCTACACCCGCGGCCCCGGCCCGACGCGGGCGTTGTATCGCGCCATCTTCCCCGGCGTCGCACAGGTCATGCGGCGGTCCCTCCACCTGAACGCGCAGACCGCCGCGCACGGCCGGCGCTGCATCGAGGAGGGGCTCGATCTCGTCGCCGCGCGCGGCGGCGCCGACGGCTACCTGGTCGGCGATTGCTTCAGCATCGCCGACCTCGCCGCTGCCGCGATCCTGTCCCCCGCGGTGCTGCCGCCCGAGTTTCCCTATCTACCACCGCAGCCGTACGCGCCGCTGATCGAGCAGTGGGTGGCGCGCTGGCGCGACCACCCCGGCGCCATCTGGGTGCGGACGATGTATCGCCGGCATCGCGGCCGCAGCGCCGCGCTGCGCGACTGACGATCGCGGTCCTCAGCCGAACACCAGCCACGCCAGCCCGGCGAGCGGCGCCAGACCCATGACCACGCTGGCCGTCACCCAGCCGACGTACGCCGCGACATCGCCGGCGCTGGCCGCCGGCGTCGGGCGGTCGAGGGTCAGCGTCCGGCGGACGTCGCCGACCGACTGATCGAGCAGCGCATCCTGGAACTCGCCCTGGTAGTAGAGCGAGCGCGCGTGGCGACCGCGCACGAAGGCGCGCAGGGCGCGCCGCGGCGCGATGGTCGGCGCCAGGGACAGCGCCTGCAGGTTGAGCAACCAGGCCCAGGCGAACGGTCCGCAGCCGGCGCCGATCTCGTAGGCGGCGATCTCCACCTCGCCGGCCCAGTCGGTCTGGTAGCCGGTGATGATGTGGTGCAGGTCGTGGAACTTCACCGCCCGCACCCGTCCGGCGGCATTGGGAAAGTAGAGCGCGATCGGGCCGGCTTTCAGCTTCACCCACTTCTCGCTGTACGAGCTGTCGAAGCCGTTGGCGTCGAAGTAGCGCTGCCGGGCGGCGCGCATGCTCATGTTGTCGTCGTAGGTCACGGCGGTCATGCCTTCCTCGCAGTCGTCAGGCCGGTCAGCAGCACGGCCAGGCTGGCGGCGAGCTGCGCGCGCGCCGCATCCAGGCTGGGCAGGATGCCGCCCACCCAGTTGATCAACGTGAAGCAGTAGAGCGCGAAGGCGGCGTACGCGGTCTGCCCGGCGTCGACGCCGCGGCGCAGCTCGCCGCGGCGTTGCGCCGCCGCGATCAGCTCGGCGATGCGCTTGAGGAAGTCGGCGGTGAAGGCGGTGACCCGGCCGCGCCGCTCGGCGTCGAGGAACATCAGCTCGGGCAGGAAGACGCGCGCCAGCGCCAGATCGCGCGCGTAATAGTCGTAGAGCTTGAAGAAGACGTGCTCGAGCTGCGCGCCGAGCGGCGCCTTCGCCGGCAGCGTCGCGAAGATGTCCGCCTCGACCGCCGCGATGTCGCGGTGGAAGAGGTGGATGAGCAGGTCCTTCTTCTCGGGGAAGTAGAGGAACAGCGTGCCGATGCCGATCCCCGCCTTCTCGGCAATGGCGCGGGTCGTCGTCGCGTCGAAGCCGCGCCTGGCGAACAGCGCCCGCCCCGCCTTCTCGATGCGCGCCAGCTTGTCCGCCTTGTTGCGGTCGCGCAGCCCGGCAATCTGAGCAGGATCGGTTCTGAGCATGCTCAGTTTCTTGTCAGGCGGCGGGGCGTGATGCAACCCACCCGCCGGGAACCACAAAGACACTAAGGCACCAAGGCACACGAAGCGCTTGGTGGGTCTTGGTGGCTTGGTGCCTTTGTGGTTCTCAGCGCGCCGGGTTGGCCAGGTACGCCTGCGTCTTCACCATCCACCACCAGCCGTCCGGCGGCGGGTCGCCGCGGCCGCGGGTGGATTCGCCGACGCCGTCACCGAACAGGGCAGCGATGACGCCGGCATCGCGCGCGGCGCTCAGGTGCTCGCGCCACTCGACGACGCTGCCGGCGGTCGACACCGAGTCGCGGTGCTCGGGGTCCTCGGCGCCGAAGTAGGCGAGGCGTTGACCGTTGGCGCCGGTGTCGAAGCGGTCGCCGTAGAAGAAGCTCGGCGCCGAGTCCTCGTAGTGCTGCGTCGTGTTGTCGAGGTCGGGGAAGGTGCCGCTCGGATCGTACGGGTTGGCGGCGAGGCTGTGGTTCACGTGCCCGACCGGCAACTGCCAGAGCACCACCGGTAGGCCGGTGCGTTGGTGCAGGCCGCCGCTGAACAGCAAGTAGTTGTTCCAGTGGATGGCGTTCCAGAACCAGGTCGAGCTCCACGGCGCGGTGGCGGCGCCGCCGAAGCCGCCGTCGAGGCCGTACTTGTCGATCGAGACGAAATGCGCGCCGTACGAGGCGACGCCGGCGACGAGGTAGTAGTCGGCGATACGCTGCGCCTCCAGCGCGATGCGCGCGCGTCCGGCGTCGATGCCGAGTGAGTCGGTGATGCGCATCAGCCCGCTGGCGGGGATGCCGGAGCCGTCGGTGAGACTCGCCCAGAGATTGAACTGCCACCCGAACACCGCGTTCGGGGCGCGCCGGCTGATCAGGTAGTTGACCGCCTGCACCAGGCCGACCAGCGTGTCGGGGAAGGCCGGATCGCTGGCACGGCTGAGCACACCGCTGTCGTAGACGGTGTGCACGGCAGCGCCGATCTCGGTCGGCTGGCGGCCGGAAAGCTGCATCATGTACCCGATGAAGTCGGGCTCCAGCACCAGCCCGACCAGATCGCCGCCGCCCTCGGTGCGGATGATGTCGAGCGCCTTGACCAGGTTGTCCCAGTACGCGGTCATGTAGGACGCGCTCTGGATGTGGGCGAGATCGGTGAAATAGCTCTCGCCGGCGTCGGGGATGTTGTACCAGACGAAGAACGGGACCATGCCGAGCGTCTGGCTCTCGCGGATGTAGGAGCGGGCGCGATTGCCGCCGCCGCCCTGCCAGTCGTACCAGCCGCCGATCGGGCCGCCGTTGAGGTAGATGTAGCGGATGTCGACGCGGCGGTTCTTGGCGCCGCTGCCGAAGCCGCGCCACATGCCGAGATCGGTGGCGCTGTCCTCGCTCACCGAGCCGATCGCCAGATGCTCCGGCAGGCCGGGCAGCGCGCCGGCGCTGGTGCGCACGCGCACGCCGATGTGGCGCACCGCGCCGCTGGCGGCGTCGGTGATGCGCAGCCCGGCGCGCCCCGCGCCGACGGCGGTGATGCGCAGCGTCGGCCCGGCGACGATCGCCGCGTCGGCGACCGCCGGGTTGTTGCTCGCGACGCTGAACGCCGGTGTCGCGCCACCGGCGAGCGCGAGCGCGAAGTCGGTGACGCCCTGCACCACCGTGAGCTGCAACGCCGGACTGAAGGGTTGATCGACGCCGGCGATCTGGATCGCCGCGCCGGCGCCCGGCGTCGAGGTCGGCGCCGGGCCGGCCTCGAAGCGGCAGGCGGCGCCGTTGAAGCGGCAGGCGGAGGGCACGCCGCTGGTGCCGTCGGCGGTGAAGCCGAAGCTCACCGTCGCGCCGCTGGCGATGCTGCCGTTCCAGCTCTCGTTGCGCACCGCCCAGTGCGGCGGGCCGTTGGTCTGGATCACGCCGCTCCACAGCGAGGTGATGCGGTCGGCGAGGTCGAACTGCAGCGTCCAGCCGCTCACCGCGACGGCGCCGGTGTTGGTGAGGCGCACCTCGCCGTTGTAGCCCCTGTCCCAGACACTGGTGCGAGCGAAGGTGACGCGCACGCCGCTGGCGGCGAGCGCGGTGGCGGTCGGCGTCGCGCTCGCCAGCGGGCGCGTCGCGGTCGGGGTCGGCGTCGCCGGTGGTCGTGTCGCGGTCGCGGTCGGGCTGACGGCGGGACGCGTCGCGGTCGGGGTCGGGCTCGGTGGCGCGTTGGTGCGGGTGGCGGTCGGGCGCGTCGGCGTGCGGGTCGGCGTGGCGGGCGGACGGGTGTTGGTGCGCGTCACGCTGGCGGGCGGGCGCGTCGCGGTCGCCGGCGGGCGGGTGGCGGTGGGCGCGCTGACGCCGGCGCCGCGCACGCTGACGCCGCTGGCGATCGCGAACGGGCTGGCGACAAACCCGAAGCTGAGCGTCGCACCGGCGGCGAGATGCGGATTCCAGGCGGCGCCGGCGATCACGTAGTGCTGACCGACGTGCGAGACGATGCGCGCATCCCACAGCGAGGTGATGCTGGCGGCGAGATCCATCTCCACCACCCAGTTGGTGAGCGCGGTCGCGCCCGGATTGCTGATCCGCACCTCGGCCTGGAAGCCGCTCGCCCACTGGTTGACGACGACGACGCTCGCCGTCTGCGCGGTCGCGGCATGCGCGGTGCACACCACGACCAGCGCCATCGCCAGGCCTCCCCAGGCCCGCGTGGCTCGTGCCCACATGCGATTCTCCTTCTCCCCGACACGGATGCCGCTCCCGTGCCGCCGACCGCGGAGATGGCGGCGTGCGAGGTTTTGCGACGCACGCCCGGCGACGAGCGCCTTGAAATTGGCGTGCGGGCTCGATGAGCGGTTTGAAGCCACGGATTACACGGATTTCACGGACGAGGTCTTCGTCCGTGAAATCCGTGTAATCCGTGGCTTCATAGCCCTCATCGCGTCCGCGCCAATTTCAAGGCGCTCGTCGCCGGGCGTGCGTCGCAAAACCTCGCACGCCTCCATCTCCGCGGTCGGCGGCACGG